>NZ_CP113517.1:4120000-4420000 GCF_024360925.2 Methylomonas rapida
GCAGTTGAATAAAATACGCCTGCCTTACAACATCAACTGCCTAACCCAAGAAACGGCCCGCTTTGCGCTGGAGCATCAACAATTTTTGCTGGAACAGACTCAAACGATTTGCCAGCAACGCACTGAAGTTTTAGCCGCCTTGCAAAAGATTCATGACATCAAGGCCTACCCGAGTTCAGCGAATTTCATCCTGTTCAAAACCCTGGAAAAATCAGCGAACGCCGTGTTCGACTCGTTGAAACAGCAAGGCATTTTGATCAAGAATTTGTCATCCCAGGGCGGCTTGATGGGCAACTGCCTGCGGGTGACGATAGGCAAGCCGGAAGAAAACCAGGCTTTCCTTGCAGCACTGCAGTACGCCCTGAATAATACGCCCTAGACAATCCTGCCGGGATTACTTCATTTCCATCGCAATAACGCTTTCAATAGTCAGGGACTGTAAGGTATATTTGCGCGAAAATTATAATAATTGATGCAGCTCAGCCGCATCATCATGCAACAGGAGCGATACTTATGATTCAAGAAGGCGTCGATACTTCAAAGCGCCAATTCCTAACCACCGCGCTATCGGTGGTTGGGGCCGTCGGGGCCGGCTACCTGGCCGTCCCATTTCTTTCCCAAATGCAACCCAGCGCCAAAGCCATGGCCGCCGGCGCCCCTGTTGAAGTCGACCTCAGCAAGATGGAACCGGGCCAATTGATCCGCGTTGCTTGGCGCGGCAAGCCCGTCTGGATTTTAAACCGTACCCCGGAAGTCATTTCCACGTTGTCCACCTTGGACAGCAAACTGGCTGACCCCATGTCCAACGAATCCAATCAGCCCGAGTACGCCAAAAACTCGCTGCGCTCTATCAAGCCGGAAATTTTTGTCGCCGTTGGTCTGTGTACCCATCTTGGCTGCTCGCCAACGTTCCGCCCTGAAATTGCTCCTAGCGATTTAGGCGAAGACTGGAAAGGCGGTTTCTTTTGCCCCTGCCACGGCTCCTGGTTCGACCTTGCCGGCAGGGTCTACCGTGGAGTACCCGCCCCTACCAATCTCGAGATCCCTCCTTACCGTTACGTTAAGGACACCTTGATCATCATTGGCGAAGACACCGAGGCAAGCGCAGCATGAAAGAGAGAATGAATCAATGCAGCAACTGGCTGCAGGAGCGTTTCCCAATCTCCGATTTGTGGAACGAACACATGGCGCATTACTACGCGCCGAAAAACTTCAATATCTGGTATTTTTTCGGTTCGCTGGCCTTGTTTGTCCTGGTCAACCAGTTCATCACCGGCATTTTATTGACGATCAACTATAAACCGGATGCGAAACTGGCGTTCGACTCGGTCGAATACATCATGCGCGACGTCAACTGGGGTTGGCTGGTGCGCTACATGCATTCCACCGGCGCTTCGGCGTTCTTCATCGTCGTCTACCTGCACATGTTCCGTGGCCTGGTTTACGGTTCGTTCAAGCAACCGCGCGAATTGATCTGGATCTTCGGCATGCTGATCTTCGTCTGTCTGATGGCCGAAGCCTTCATGGGCTATCTGCTGCCTTGGGGACAGATGTCCTACTGGGGCGCGCAAGTCATCATCTCGCTGTTCAGCGCGATTCCGGTGGTGGGCGACGAATTGTCCTTGTGGATTCGCGGTGACTACGTGGTAGCCGACGCCACCTTGAACCGCTTCTTTGCCTTCCACGTCATTGCCGTGCCGCTGGTGCTGCTGATTCTGGTGTTTCTGCACATCGTCGCGTTGCACGAAGTGGGCTCAAACAACCCTGACGGCATCGAAATCAAGGAAAACCTGAACTGGAAAGGACACCCGGTAGACGGCATCCCTTTCCACCCTTACTACACCGTGAAAGACATCGTCGGCGTCGGCGTATTCATGTTCTTCTTCGCCACGGTCATTTTCTACATGCCGGAAATGGGCGGTTACTTTTTGGAACACGCCAACTTCATCCCGGCCGACCCCTTGAAAACCCCGGAACATATCGCGCCAGTCTGGTATTTCACCCCGTTCTACGCCATCCTGCGCGCGGTACCGGATAAATTCGCCGGCGTCATCGCAATGGGCGGCGCCATCGTGGTGTTGTTCATGCTGCCTTGGCTGGATCGCAGCCCGGTCAAATCGATCCGCTACCGCGGCGGCATTTTCAAAAAAGCCGTACTGTTGTTCGTGATTGCCTTCCTGGGCTTGGGCTACTTGGGCACGCAACCGGCCACGCCCGGCGCCACCACCGTTGCCCGTATCCTGACTGCTATTTACTTTGGCTTCTTCTTGCTGATGCCGCTTTACACCCGCTGGGAAAAAACCAAACCGGTGCCGGAACGCCTGACAGAGCAACCGACCCTGGAAGACCGCATTCCAGCACTGAAGGCTTTGGTCGATGAAGTGGTCACGACCGAAACCACGCCGGGCGTATTGGGCTCAACCGTTGTCAAAAGAAGACCGAATTATGCAGGCATCAAAGCCGTCTTGATTCGTTTTGCCAAAAACTTGAAAGAGAGCCTGGATTAAGTCATGAAAAAAGTTCTTTACACCCTTTTACTGTTGCTGCCTTTGACTGCCGGCGCGAGCGGCGGCGGCATCGAATTGGAATCGGCCGACATCGACCTATCGGATAGCGCCTCGCTCGAACGAGGTGCCAAGCATTACGTAACCTATTGCCTAGGCTGCCACTCGGCCAAGCATATTCGTTACAAACGCATCGCCCTCGATTTGAAACTGGATGAAGGCGAGATCCTGAAAAACGTCGCCCCCCTGGGTGCGGGCATTTACGACCAAATGCACTCGGCCATGAACGGCCATGACGCGGAAAAATGGTTTGGTACCACACCACCCGACCTGTCGCTGATCGCCCGTTCGCGCGGCGCCGACTGGCTGTATAGCTACCTGAAGGGCTTCTACAGCGAACCCGGCAAGCCTACCGGCGTCAACAACGCCATCTTCAAAGACGTAGCGATGCCTAACGTGTTTTGGCAACTGCAGGGCACGCAAACAGCCGTGACCAAAATCGTCGACGGCCAGGAAGTCATCACGGACTTGAAACTGGTGGAAGCAGGACAATTATCGCCGGAGGAGTTCGACAAACTGGTCAACGACTTGGTGAATTTCCTGGTTTATGTCGGCGAACCCGTGCAACTGGAGAGACAGCAAATGGGTAAATATGTGCTGTTCTTCATCCTGATGTTCATCGCGCTGGCTTATCTGCTGAAAAAAGAATACTGGAAAGACGTTCACTAGCCCTCTCAAAACGGGGCGCCAATCGGCGCCCCGCCTTCACTAAAACCCTTGCTGGGCTTGGCCTTGCCTCCCCCAAATCCATGAGCAACCATGGTACAATCCGCCCGGTTTTGAACTCTGTTTATTATTAGAGGTTATTCTTCGTGGCAAACATCACCAGCCGAAAATCCGCAATGATTCTGTTTACCTCCGCGAATTGCATCATGAGTCACTGTGTCCGCCTCGTCGTCCATGAAAAAGGCGTCCCAGCCGACATAGAATATTTCGACCCTAATGACCCCCCCGAAGATTTGATTGAACTCAACCCGCACGGTAACTCGCCTACTTTTATAGAACGAGACTTGGTGTTATTCGATGCGCGCATCATCATGGAATACCTGGACGAGCGTTTTCCCCATCCGGCACTGCATCAAATGGACCCGATCGCGCGCGCCAATGCCCGCATGCGCATCAATCGCATAGACCGTGAGTGGTACCCTTTGCTGGAAGAAGTACAGATTCACGGCGACAAGAAAGCCGCCAAAGCCAAGAAAATGCTCAAGGAAAGCCTGATGGCCGCCGCGCCGGCTTTCGAAGCCACGCCTTATTTCTGCAGTGAAGAATATTCGTTGATCGATTGCGCGATGGCCCCGTTCTTGTGGCGCCTGCCCAGCATCGGCATAGAGATTACCAGCCTAGGCAAAGGCATCACCGCTTACGCCAACCGTTTGTTCTCGCGCAAGGCTTTTCAAGACAGCCTGACGCGTGAAGAAAAAGAACTCATGCCAACAAGCAAATGACACCTCTCAAACCTTACCTGATTAGATCCATCTATGAATGGATCACCGACAACAATCTGACTCCCCACTTGCTGGTCAATGCGGAATATCCCGGCGTCAATTTGCCGATGGACTTCGTTGAAGACGGCCGCATCGTATTGAACGTCCGCCCCGAAGCAATTCAAGGACTGATGCTTGGCAACGATGAAATCCAATTCAACGCCCGTTTTTCCGGCAAGCCGATGCGCATCAACGCACCCATTCAAGCCATCCTGGCGATTTACGCCAAAGAAAATGGCAGAGGCATGGTGTTCGACCCGGAAGAAATAGACGACGAGCCCCCACCGCCGCCCGAACCCGAAACCAAACCAGCGCACAAACCACAACTCAGAGTGGTCAAGTAGCGAATATGCCGCGCAGAGAACGGGTGCCGCATGCCCGCTCAGCGACCGCCACGCCCCTGAAGACATCGGCAAAGCAATTGCGATAGAATGCGGCATCATTTATTCGCAGAGTAATGCCGATGACTCATGACATTCAAGCACCGATGTCCGACGCCGAAATCATGGCTCGGCTCGAAACCGAACTACCGCATTGGTATTATGAAAACGGCTGGATACGCCGCAAGATCAAGACCAGCGGCTGGAAAGCCACGTTGATGGTCGTCAACACCGTGGGCCATTTGGCGGAAAAAGCCTGGCATCATCCGGACTTGACCGTGTCCTATGCCTTCGTGATCGTCAAACTGGTCACCCATGCCGCCAAAGGCGTTACCGAAAAGGACTTTGCATTGGCCAAAAAAATCGAAGAAGTCGTGCTATGGGATGCCGCAACCGAATCCGCCGGCGTCTTCGAAGGCACGCCCGACGATCCCCGTTTCAAATACATCAAAAAAGATTGAGGACAGCACGATGACTGAAATCACCGAGGTACCCAGCCCGTTCTGCGGTATCGGCACCGACGACCTGAGCATTCAGGTGGACGGCATCCATTTAAAAGTCACCGCCAACGGTTGCGCGGTCAATACACCGGCGTTCGAACAAGCGATTGGCGATACCAGTCCGCGTATCGCCGGGCAAGAAACGGATTTAGAAACAGCAATCCAAAAAGCCGCCGAGATCCTGCGCGACACCCAGCAACCCGTCATCGGCGGCTGCGCGACCGACGTGAACGGCATGCGCGCCCTGCTGGCCTTGGCCGACAAAACCGGAGCCGTTGTCGACAATATCAATTTCAACGCCGCCCGACGCAATCTGCTGGCGATGCAGGACTCCGGCTGGATGAACACCACTCTGTCAGAGGTGAAGAACCGCTGCGATCTGCTGTTGATCATCGGCACTGACCCTGAAGTATTTGCACCGCGTTTTTTCGAACACTTCCTGTGGAACGAACACTCGATGTTCCTTGAAAGCACCGACCAGCGTGAAGTGATTTATCTCGGCAAAACGCCGACAGGCAAGGCTGCGACATCGCCATCAGGCAAAAGCCCTAGCGTAATACCCTGTGAAGATGCGGATTTACCCGACGTTGTCGCCGTGCTATCGGCATTGATTAAGAATCGTCCCATACAAGTCGAAACGGTCGGCAATATTACGGTTACTGAATTACAAGCCATAGCCGAGAAATTACGCAGCGCACGTTATGGCGTTGTCCTATGGAGTGGCGGCAAGTTAACCTTCGATCATGCAGAACTGACCGTACAAACGATCTGCAATATCGTCAAAGACATCAACTTGCAAGATACCCGCTGTTCCGGCTTGCCATTGGGCGGCAAGGATGGCGATTACACGGCCAATCAGGTTTGCGGCTGGACGACCGGCTACCCAGCCCGAATCAATTTCGCCAGAGGCTATCCAGAATATGACCCATTTCTTTACGATAGCCAGACCATGATCGCCAACGGCGAAGCCGATGCTTTGCTATGGGTACATGCTTACAATTCGGCGGCGACGCCACCGCAAACCAAGTTGCCGACCATAGTGATTGGCCGTTCGGGCATGCAATTCGAACAAGAACCCGACGTCTTCATTCCGATCGGCACACCAGGCATCGATCATGCCGGTCATGTGTATCGCATGGACAGCGTAGTGGCTTTGCGACTGAAAAAACTGCGCGACGCCGGTTTGCCCAGCACCGCCGACGTACTGCACGCCATCGAACAAGCTCTTTAGGAAACCGACATGCTGATAAAACTCACAGGTGGCACCGTTTACGACCCAGCCAGCGGCATAGACGGCCAACAACTCGACATTTACATTCAGGACGGCCGCATCGTCGATGCACCGACCGACGGCCGCCCGGTCGATCAGGAATACGATTTGCGCGGCAAGGTGGTGATGTCCGGCGCGATCGACATGCACACCCATATCGGCGGCGGCAAGGGCAACATCGCTCGTACCTTGTTGCCGGAAGACCACCGCGCCGACCCGGTACATCGCACTCACCTGACCCGCTCCGGCACCGGCCATGCCATGCCGTCCAGCTTCGTCACCGGTTATCGCTACGCGGAAATGGGCTACACCGCCTGCTTCGAACCGGCGGTACTGCCGATCAACGCCCGCCAGGCGCACATGGAAATGGGCGACACCCCCATCATCGATAAAGGCGGCTACGTGATGCTGGGCAGCGACGATTTCTTGCTGCGCATGCTGACCGCCAAGAAAGACCAGAAAGCCGTCAACGATTACGTGGCCTGGACCTTGACTGCGGCCAAAGGCATAGGCATCAAGGTGGTCAACGCTGGCGGTATCAACGCGTTCAAATTCAACCAGCGTAAACTCGATTTGGACGAACAAAACGCCCATTACGGCGTTACCCCGCGCCAAGTGCTGCAAACCCTGGCACGCGCGGTCAAGGAACTGGGCATCACTCATCCGCTGCACGTACATGGCTGCAACCTGGGCGTGCCCGGCAACGTCGATACCACCTTGAATACCATTCAAGGCATCGACGGCCTGCCGATGCATTTGACCCACATCCAGTTCCACAGCTACGGCACCGAGGGCGATTTCAAATTCTCGTCCGGCGCCGCGCAAATCGCCGAAGCCATCAACAAGAATAAGAACATCACGGCCGACGTCGGCCAGATTTTGTTCGGCCAGACCGTCACCGCATCCGGCGACAACATGCGCCAGCACGCCAACCACAAGTTCGCCAGCCCGAACAAATGGGTGTGCATGGACATCGAGTGCGATGCCGGCTGCGGCGTAGTGCCGTTCAAGTATCGCGACCAGAACTTCGTCAACGCCCTGCAATGGGCCATCGGCCTGGAAATCTTCCTGCTGGTCGAAGACCCGTGGCGGATTTTCCTGACCACCGACCACCCCAACGGCGCGCCGTTCACCAGCTATCCGCATCTGATTCGGTTGTTGATGGATAGAAGCTTCCGCAACGACATGCTGGCGACCATACATCCGGAAGCGCAAAAAATGACGACGCTGGCCTCGATCGAACGCGAATACACCTTGAACGAAATCGCCATCATGACCCGCGCCGGCGCGGCCCGGATCATCGGTTTGAAAGACCGCGGCACATTGAGCACCGGCAACTGGGCAGACATCACGGTTTACACCGAAAATGCCGATAGACAGGCGATGTTCACCAAGCCGGATTACGTATTCAAGGACGGCGAACTGGTCGTCAAGGACGGCGAGGTAGTCAAGGTCACCTGGGGCACCACTCACATCGTCAAGCCTGAATACGACTTGTCTATCGAGAACGACTTGAAGCCTTATTTCGACAAATACCTGACCATGAAACTGGGCAACTTTAAAATCAGCGACGACGAAATTAGCGAAGACGGACGCGGCAGTTTGACGGCGCATCCGTTGCAGAGCGTAGTCTAATGACATCGCCGGCTTTCGGTACTTATGCAGAGGAAATAGTCAATAAGCAGGATTCGAAAGACACCTTATACGGATGGAATTAAAAATCGCCGAGACTAATTAGGATTGGATGCGTTGGATAGCGAGGGGACTGGTTTGCTTCAAACTGCATTAATTACAGCTTTGTTGCTTAAATTGAGTAGTGGGATATGAGCAGCGTACGGCACGAAGCGCATGCCCCTCAAGTCGTCGATAACTGTATTCATAAAGGTACGGCGCGCCCTTTATGCAGCTAGCACCCAAGGTCACTGCAACGCTGTTGACAAGGCTGTTTTTCATATTTATACGAACTTGCAGTTCTTGAAAAAGAGGCGGAATACAAATTTAGAATTTTGTTATCCGGCATGATTGAATTGCCTATGTAACAAGAAGCCTGAAACGGCTTAATGTTTCGGCGCATTTCGTGAGCACCTAGATGATCTCAAATGACACCAACCTCTTTTTCGATTTTAACGGAGATATAAAGTTATGAAAGTTTTTTGGGTGGTGTTTGCAATAGGATTGATAGGTCTTTATTTCGTCAATATGGCCACGTTGAGAATGCCGCTATTGAATTGGGATTGGGGAATGCATGCTGCAATCCGTTTTTTTCTCGGCTTTTTTATTTTGGGCATCAATGCTTTCTATGCACAGCACTTGAAATTCACAAGCGCGCTTAAAGTAATATTAGTCATAGCTCTTCTGGACTATTTGTACGACTATTATATTGAAGCCTATCGACTGAATTTAGAAATTATTTTGCACGGCCTGTACATGGTCACATGGGGTTCGATAATGGGCTATCTCGCCTGCAGAAACCTTAACAACAAGGAATATTAAAGGCTCTCCAAGATTTCCCGTGGCAATGGTCAATCGATACCATTTTAAAGTTGATTGAGCTATCGGTTGCATGCGTAAGCATATGAAATTGATAGGATTTAAAAATCCATGGAGTCATGCAAATTTCAATTTATCACCGATACCATCAGATACCACAGCAAATCTGGGAGAGCCAAAATCAAACCTTTGGTATAAGAATATGATTATTAGTGTAAAAGCAGCCAAATATCTTGAAGCCTATCGATTGAATTTAGTTTTTGATACGGGTGAATCGGGCGATGTTGATTTAAAAGATATTGTGTTTAAGTACGACGCCGCTTCGCCATTACGAGATACCAATAACTTCAAATTATTTCGCTTGGACGACTGGGCGACGGTGGTTTGGGATTGCGGCTTTGATGTTTCGCCCGAAACGCTTTATGAACGAGCTACCAGTAAACGAGTGGATTGGTTTCAACCTGAAAAGATGACTGAACAATGAGTACCCCCCATGATTATTAACGGCGTAACCATAGACAAAACCTTCGCTGAAGCCTTTCCAATGAAGGCGACGCGAGCCATCATCACCGCCCATAACGAGAAATGGGCGATGATTTCCGCGCAAGCCATGACCGGATTTGCGACATCCGTAATCGCATGCGGCTGCGAGGCAGGTATCGAACGAGTATTGTCACCCGAAGAAACCCCAGACGGACGTCCCGGCGTAGCCATCATGATTTACGCGATGGGCGGAAAAGGCCTGGCCAAGCAACTTGAAACCCGTGCCGGCCAATGCGTTTTGACCTCGCCGACCTCGGCGCTGTTCGCCGGCATCGAAGGCGGCAAGCCGATTCCTCTGGGTAAAAATCTGCGTTATTTCGGCGACGGCTTCCAGATTTCCAAAAAAATCGGTGGTAAACGCTATTGGCGCGTACCGGTCATGGACGGCGAGTTTCTAACCGAAGCCACCACGGGTATGGTCGATGCGGTCGGCGGTGGCAACTTCCTGGTGCTGGCCGAATCGCAACCACAAGCCTTGGCAGCATGTGAAGCGGCCATCGAGGAAATGAAAAAAATTCCCAACGTGATCATGCCTTTTCCAGGCGGCGTGGTGCGTTCAGGCTCCAAAGTCGGTTCCAAATACAAGGCCTTGGGCGCATCGACCAACGACGCCTTCTGCCCTACATTAAAAGGCGTCACCAAGACCGACCTGTCACCGGAAATCGAATCGGTCATGGAAATCGTCATCGACGGATTGACGAAAGAAGACATCGATAAGGCGATGCGGGTCGGCATTCAAGCAGTATGCGACTTGGGAGCGGCCAACGGCATCAAACGCATCAGCGCAGGCAACTACGGCGGTAAATTGGGACCGTTTCACTTTCACTTGCAGGAGATCATGGCATGACCACGTTGACATTCACTCTGATCGCACCGCCGGCCCAGCGTGTCGACATGTCGCCGCTGGTGTGCCAAAACCTGGAAGGCTTGGATCTTGACACCATCGCCGCCATCGAATTGCAATGCGGCAAACGCAAATTGCGCGTCGATCAATTGTTTTACATCAACGGCAGCAATACCCAGGACATATTGATTGCCGACAGTACCGATAAACTGGATTTCATCGGTAAAGAGTTGAACGGCGGCAGCATCAGCGTACAAGGTAACGCCGGCGCTTACCTTGGCATGCAGATGAAGGCAGGTACGATCAACGTCAGCGGTGATGCCGGTTTGTATGCGGCCTGCGAAATGAAAAATGGCCTGATTCAAATCGAAGGCGACGCGGGCGATTTCTTGGGCGGCGCGCTGCCCGGCAACAGGCAAGGCATGAAAGGCGGTACAGTGCTGGTGAAAGGCAACGTCGGCCAGCGCGCCGGCGACCACATGCGCCGCGGCCAGATTCTGATCGAAGGCAATGCCGGCGATTACTGCGGTTCGCGCATGGTGGCAGGTACGATAGCGGTGATGGGCACTGTCGGCCGTTACGCCGGCTACGCGATGCGCCGCGGCACCCTATTGCTGTGGAATCAGCCTCAACTTTCCGCGACATTCAACGACTGCGGCTCACATACTCTGGCATTTTTGCCGATGTTTTTCGCCTCGTTCAAATCGTTGAATTCAAAATTTGCCGATACCAGCGCTGCTTTCAACCGCGTACGCCGCTATGGTGGCGACATGGCGGAAACGGGACGCGGCGAGATTTTGGTGCGCATTTAACAATCTTTTGGTCCACGAAATACACAAAACCTGTATTTAGCGAAGTCGAAGGAAGCACGAAAATTTTCAGTTATTGGCTGATTATTTTCGTGTGTTTCGTGCTTTTCGTGGACGGATGGCTTTAAAAACAAAGTCTGCTCGATGACGCCTCAACTCACCACCACCAACCACGCCCGGGACATTGCCGGACTCAAATACATTTATCCGGTCATATCGCGGCGGGCGGGCGGCTTGTCGATAGGTGTCAATTTCAACACCAACAACGCCTGCAACTGGCGCTGCATTTATTGTCAGGTGCCCAATTTACAGCGCGGCACAGCCCCTGATCTGGATTTTGCTTTGCTGGAAGAAGAACTCACATTTTTCCTGCTTTCCGTAACGCAGGGCAATTTTTTTGATCAATTCAATGTTCCCGTAGAGCAACGAATCATCAAGGATATCGCCATCTCTGGCAACGGCGAGCCTACCAGCCTTAAACCATTTGCCAAGGTCGTTAGGTTGATTGGCGAAATCGCTACACGTTTTAACCTATTTCAAAACAGCAAGTTTGTATTGATCTCGAATGGCAGTTTGCTACATCAACCCGACGTCCAAGCAGGATTACATGAACTGGCGCACTACAACGGTGAATTGTGGTTCAAGCTGGACAGTGCGACGGCAGAAGGGCGCAGCCTGATAAACAATGCCAAACAAAGCCAGGAAAGACTGTTGGAAAATTTAAGAATCGCTGCCGAGCTGTGTAATACCAAGCTGCAGACTTGCATGCTGCATTTTAAGGATAAAGCTTGGTCGGCCGGGGAAAAAAAGATGTATCTGGATTTTTTGGCGGAGTTGCTAAAACAACGAACCAAGATAAAACAAGTGATGCTTTACAGCATCGCCCGGCAATCGTTTCAGCCTGAAGCCGCTGAGCTAAATCCGGCTGATGCCGAGGAAATGGAGGCCTTTGCGGCTGACATCAAAGCGCTTGGCTATGATGTCAGCGTCAATCCTTAAGCTTTTTCGTCAAACAAGCTGCCGATGGTTTCTTGCATTTCTTTATCGGCTTGAATGACTTTGACGGCGGCACTGGTTTCGAATTCGGCTTCCTTCAGGCTTAACACGGGCTTGAAGACATCGTTTGCTTTAAACGCTTCGCCGCTGCCCCCTACTTCCTGATCTTGTATCGGCATTCGCGCAATGGTTTGCGCGGCCGTGTCCGCCTTTTGCTGTGCCGACGTGATCAGATTGGTCGCGCTGGATAATGGGTTTATGTTCATCTCACACCTCCGGAATAACGATCCCGTTATCGACCAATTCCGCCAAAAACTCAAATAGGGTTTACGGTTTTGCAAACCCTGTCACATCGCCCATTAAGGTTTCTTTTGCAAAACTTTTTCCAACAACTGCTTCAACCGCGGCAGGCCGCGCTCGAGTAATTGTTGCCATAATCGCATCGTGGCCGATTTACCCATGCAACAGACGCGCTTGCCCACCGACACGGCGCTATCGCAGCCTGTCTGCTTCAATTTTGCCTCAACTAATGCGCTCCACTGCGGCCGAGGCTGACCGTTGGCATCGAGAAATACTTTGTCGTAAGCCCACATTTCCGCCACCGAAACCATCCACATGAACGCGAATGAAATCGCCATGCCGGCGCCGGCCAGGATTACCAAAATCGCGAACATGGGATGCAGCTTGGTTAGCCACCACGACAGTATGTCCACCAATAAAAACAAATACGGCATGCCGATGGCGATGGATTTGTATTTGACGGTACTGGTTTCGGCAAAACTGAAAATCAAACCCACGAACATGAAGATAAAGCTGATGCCGAACAAGTGGATGTGCGAAACCCGGGTCAAGGAACCAAAGGTCGCGCCTTCATCCTGCGTGGTCAGCGACTTCAGGACTTTGAAATCAGTGAAATCCGGCAATGAGGATTCCTTGTTGTGACACATCACGCAGCGTTCCTGAATGATCTTTTCGACGCCGGATTCGGCATATTCGTCTTCCTCGGCACCGTCGCGCACCCATTGTATGATAACGAAACGTTCGTGCTCCGAGGCATTTTCCTTCATCGAACCGTTCAGTTTGGTTTCCATCACGGTACCGGAACGGTTGCCGTAATAACTGTAAACGATGTCGTCTATCGACAAGCCGAACTTGCCATCCGCCATACCGTGAGTAAACAAAATCTGAATCAAGGCCATCAGATAACCCACCGCAACGGTAGTCAAATAGCCTGTGAACAATACCTTGACCGGAATATCCAGATTTTTTAACGATGAAAAGTCGCGTGCCATAGCTGCCAGGAGGGGTAGTTTTAGGATGATTTCGATTATAGCCTGCTTGATGGATAAGCACCCCAACTTTATGCAGGCAAAAAAAAGCCCTTGAATTCAAGGGCTTTTTTCTGTGGAGCTTCTATTGCTTATCTAGGCTGAACGTTGGCAGCTGTCAATCCTTTTGGACCAGACTCAATATCAAACTCAACGGATTGACCAGGGGACAAAGTCTTGAATCCTTCGCCCAAAATCACCGAGTGGTGAACAAAAACATCTTCCTTACCTTCGGAAGGCTCGATGAAACCAAAACCCTTGGTGTTGTTGAACCACTTGACTGTGCCTGTTGCCATCTTAAAACTCCTACAAAATAAAACTAAGTGTGACTCAGAAAACAATATTGGATAATCCGCCCCGTGGCGGCAGCGCTATTAGTCAACATCTATTTAGCCTGAGCGGCGCAATTGTACTGTGATTTATTTGCCAAGGCTACCCGCGAAAACCGTTCCCGTCCATGCCCTAACAATTAAAATACGGCGACACAATATAGCGACAATCGGTCCCAATCCCGCTAAAAACCTCCCGAAAACCATACTCGCCTACAGTATCCAGTTTTCGGTTACAGCCGCCAGCGGACCAAACGCCGGCATTTTGCATGGACAATCGCTTTATCGCCAATGCTACGTGCGCAAATTTTTCCAGATACCATAGGCATAGTTCAACACGGCATGATCGGCAAAGCTGCGTAGCAAACAGTTGTCATTCAACAAAGGCACGGGCCATGCTTGTAAGGGATATAGCCAGCGCGCTTTAAACCGATCGCGTTCGATAAACGTCTTGCCCGGTTGCGTATAAAGCGTACCGCCCGCATCGAAATATTGCAGGGTACCGGTATGCTGAAAACCCAGCCAAACTTTCAACGGGACTTGAGGAACCACATCGCTGCAATTGACGAAACGCTGAAAATTCAGCCCGGCCAGGCTGGCGCAAAATGCCGCATCGCCCACGCGCGGCGAGCCAAAATTATGGCTCTTCCGTATTTTGCGGAGAAACCACTACATGTAGTGCTATAGTCTTTGCCTGCCACAGTGAGTTTTGCTAAGGTCGACAATTTAACGCTGGAGTATCGTGATGACACAGTCGCTACTTCAAATACCGCTGGATATACCTGATGTTTGTATCGAAAAAGTTGAAACCACCGCCAAAGGCGAGTTCATCATCACGGTCAGTAGTACGTTAACCAGTGCAACCTGCCATCAATGCGGCCAGAGGATCGATAAGTTTTATGGCTATGGCAGAGAAATCACCTTGCGTCATTTGTCGATTTTCGATCGGCCGGTTTGGATCAAGCTAACCCCCAAGCGCTATCGATGCCCTGACTGCCCCAAAGGTCCGACGACCACGCAACAATGTGGCTGGTATAACTGGAAAAGCCCCCATACCAAAGCGTATGAGCAGTGGATATTGCGTGAATTGATCAACAGCAGCGTGACCGACATGGACGTGAAGCACGGCATCAGCGCCGAAGCGGCGGAAGGGATTATCAATCGGCACGTGGCCCAACAAGTTGATTGGTCTGCCATCCAAGGCATTCGCTTGCTGGGACTGGATGAAATCGCTTTGAAAAAAGGGCATCAAGATTTTGTGGTCATCGTGTCGGCTATCGATACCGAGGACCATAAGCGGATTCTGGCGGTGCTGCCCGACCGCAAAAAAGAAACGGTTAAAGCCTTTTTGCAGAATATTCCCGAGGCACAGCAACACGCGTTACAACGCGTCTGCGTGGACATGTATGAAGGGTATCGCAACGCCGTCTATGAGACATTGCCCGGCGTCGAGGTGGTGGTTGATCGCTTCCATGTCGCCAAGCATTATCGAGACGGCGCCGACCAGGTCCGCAAGGCGGAAATGAAAAAACTCAAGAATACCCTGTCTGCCGAGGATTATGCCAAGCTGAAAGGCGCGATGTGGGCTTTTCGGAAGCGCTGGATGGAACTCTCTGCCGATCAGCAAACCGTTTTGCTTTTTCTATTCCAGCAAGCCCCCATTTTGCGAGAAGTCTATATCCAACGGGAGCTTTTGACGGGTATTTTTGAGCGCCGACTCAATAAGGCTGAGGCCGAAAAAGCCTTGGATCGCTGGATGGAGCATATCAAAGTCTTGAAGTTGAAGGGCTTTGATGCGTTTGTCAAAACCTATCAAAACTGGCGAAATGAAATCACCAACTATTTCATTCGCCGGGAAACCAGTGGCTTTGTTGAAGGGCTTAACAACAAAATCAAAAGCATCAAACGACGCTGCTTTGGCATTTACAATACCGTCCGCCTGTTTCAGCATATCTGGCTTGATATCGAAGGGAGACGGTTGTTCGGTTATGCATAACCCTATATGTCGGGGCTACTCCGCGAAATACGGAAGAGCCAAAATTATAAACCCCTGTCGGCTCCAGATAGGCCGCCGCCATGGTCGCCAATGCCGCGCCCAAGCTATGTCCCGTGATCCATAGCGGCTTTTTCCTGATGCCAGGCCGCTCCAGTACGTCCAGTATGTGGCGCCAGCAATCACCGCTCAACGCATGATAAAACCCCGCATGCACCCTGCCCCTGCCCGGAAAATCAACCGGCATGAAGTACGCATCGGTCAATACATCCTTGAAAACATCCTGTTCGGTCCCGCGAAACACCAGCATAACCGCTTCGTCATTCGATACGATCAGCGCTTGAGTATCCTTGATGGGCTGATCCTGACTATCTTGCTCCTTTCTATCGTCGATAAAGGCTTCCAAAGTCAACCCCATGCGCTGCAGCACAGGCTCGGCATCCGCTTCATCGTAGTAAACCAAATGACTGAGATTACACAACCACCAGGCATTGACTAGCGACAACCCTTGGGCCTCGGGATCAAAACACCAACTGGCCTGGTGCTCAACAAAGGCTGGAAAACGTTCGGCGTGATAGACTGCATCGCGGGTAAAATTTGGCTGCATAAAGCCCCCGAACCGGAATGTGATAATGCACAAAGTCTAGACAAAATGGCTTGAACATGAAACTGGCGCTTGAAAAAAATCGATGGAGCCTCATCTCAGCGGCAACATCCCATTTTTTAGAGGTATCAACATGCGAATGGATAAACTCACCAGCAAATTCCAGCAAGCACTCGGCGACGCGCAGAGTCTTGCCCTGGGCAAAGACCATCAATTCATCGAACCGCTGCACGTGATGCTGGCATTGATCGACCAGGAAGGCGGCAGCGTCAAGCCCTTGTTGCAACAAATCGGCATTCAGGTCAATGCGTTGCGAGGCGATTTGCTCAAGGAAATCGATAGACTGGCCAGCGTGTCCGGCGCCGGCGGCGACGTGCAAATTTCCAACGAATTGTCACGGATGCTGAATTTGACCGACAAATTGGCGCAAAAGCGCAAGGACGCCTATATCTCCAGCGAATTGTTCCTGCTGGCGACACTGGAAACCACCGGCACCTTGCAAAACCTTCTGAAGAAGGCCGGCGTTACGACCGCGGCCGTCGAAAAAGCCATAGACAATCTGCGCGGCGGCCAGACCGTCAACGACGCCAGCGCCGAAGACCAGCGCCAAGCCCTGAAAAAATACACCATCAACCTGACCGAACGCGCCGAACAAGGCAAGCTCGACCCCGTGATCGGCCGCGACGACGAAATCCGCCGCACGATACAAGTCCTGCAACGCCGCACCAAGAACAACCCGGTCTTGATTGGCGAACCCGGCGTCGGCAAGACCGCGATCGTCGAAGGCTTGGCGCAACGCATCGTCAATGGCGAAGTGCCGGAAGGGATCAAAGGCAAGCAATTGTTGGCTCTGGATATGGCGGCCCTGATCGCCGGCGCCAAATTCCGCGGCGAATTCGAGGAACGTCTGAAAGCGGTGCTGAACGACATCGCCAAACTGGAAGGCCAGGTGATTCTGTTCATCGACGAGTTGCACACCATGGTCGGCGCGGGCAAGGCCGAAGGGGCGATGGATGCCGGCAACATGCTGAAACCGGCCCTGGCGCGCGGCGAGCTGCATTGCGTCGGCGCTACCACGCTGGATGAATACCGCAAATACATCGAAAAGGACGCCGCCCTGGAACGCCGCTTTCAAAAAGTGTTGGTCGACGAGCCCAATGTCGAAGACACCATCGCGATTTTGCGCGGCCTCAAGGAACGTTACGAAATCCATCACAGCGTCGACATCACCGACCCGGCCATCGTCGCCGCCGCCACATTGTCGCACCGCTACATCTCCGACCGCCAGCTGCCGGACAAGGCGATCGATTTGGTCGACGAAGCCGCCAGCCGCATTCGGATGGAAATGGATTCCAAGCCCGAGGCGATGGATAAGCTGGATAGGCGCTTGATTCAACTGAAAATCGAGCGCGAAGCCATGAAAAACGAAACCGACGCCGCCTCGAAAAAACGCCTGGAAACCTTGCAGGAGGAAATCGCCGAACTGGAAAAGGAATATTCCGATCTCGACGAAATCTGGAAGGCCGAGAAAGCCGCGCTGCAAGGCACAGCCACGATCAAGGAGCGCCTGGAACATGCACGATTGGAACTGGAGGCCGCCCGCCGCGCGCAGGACTACACCCGCATGTCCGAACTGCAATACGGCGAAATCCCCAAGCTGGAAAAGGAACTGGACTTGGCTTCGCAAGCCGAAATGCAGGAAGCCAAATTATTGCGCAGCAAGGTCACCGAGGAGGAAATCGCCGAAGTCGTCTCGAAATGGACCGGCATCCCGGTTTCCAAAATGATGGAAGGCGAACGCGAAAAACTCTTGCGCATGGAAGACGAACTGGCCAGACGCGTGGTCGGCCAGACCGAGGCCTTGAAAGCCGTCAGCAACGCCATCCGCCGCTCCCGCGCCGGCCTGTCCGACCCCAACCGGCCCAATGGCTCGTTCCTATTCCTGGGCCCGACCGGCGTCGGTAAAACCGAATTATGCAAAGCCCTGGCCGAATTCATGTTCGACACGGAAGAAGCCATGGTCCGCATCGACATGTCGGAATTCATGGAGAAACATTCTGTGGCTCGCCTGATCGGCGCGCCTCCCGGTTACGTCGGTTACGAGGAAGGCGGCTATTTAACTGAAGCCGTGCGCCGCAAACCCTATTCGGTCATTCTGCTGGACGAAATCGAAAAAGCCCACGCCGACGTGTTCAACGTGCTTTTGCAAGTCTTGGACGACGGCCGCCTGACCGATGGCCAGGGCCGGACGGTGGACTTTAAAAACACCGTCGTGGTGATGACCTCCAACCTGGGCTCGCACATCATTCAAGAGCTGGCCGGCGAGGAGAATTACGCAAACATGAAAGACGCGGTAATGGAAATCGTCGGCCAACATTTCCGCCCGGAATTCATCAACCGTCTCGACGAAGCCGTGGTTTTCCATCCGCTCGGCCAGGGCCAGATTCGGGCGATCTGCAAAATCCAGATCGAACTGTTACGCCGCCGGTTGCAGGAAAAAGAAATTGGTCTGGAAATCAGCGAATCGGCACTGGATTTGCTCGGCGAAGCCGGCTTCGATCCAGTCTACGGCGCCCGTCCGTTGAAGCGGGCGATTCAACGGCAACTGGAAAACCCGCTGGCCAACGAGTTGTTGTCCGGCCGTTTCATGCCGGGTGACATGATCAAAGTGGACAAGGCCACCGATGGGTTGACGTTCAGTAAATAAATCAACGGTTACGGGTTACGACGACCGCATCGGCTAGCAAGCGTCGTAACCCGGCACCTGAAGCTTAATCGCACCGTTGGTTTTACTCTCTCGCGTTGCTCAGTTCTTGCGCTAACTGCTTGGTTTTCCGTTGAATCAAACGGGTATTTTCCGGCCCCATGCGCAACATCAATTTAGCGACGGGGTTTAGTTTTTCCAGTTCTGCATCGGCAAACTTGTAAAACACCGACGGCCTGACCACTGGGATCGGCTGTTCGATGATCGGTGCCGCCAGGATTTGCGCCGCGGCTTTCAAAAACAGGTCGTCCATCGGTCGCTCCGGCGGGTAGCCAAATTGATCAAAAACCTGCGACAACAAGGGCTTGAATTTTTGATATGCCATTATGGCCGCCCTGGCATCGATGCCATCGATAGCCTGCGCCAGGCTGTCATAACGGCGGTAGCTTGCCTCGGCAATCACTGATCCGTTATCGGTTTGTTGCACGCTGAAGGCTGCGGGTGGCTGCAAAAATTGCCTGTGTTTTTCCAGCCACAAACCTTGCGAAAAGTCATTGGCGATGATCAGGTATTTTTTGATCAATTGGTCCGTCGCCAACCAGGGCGCCAGTTGCGGAGATACGCCGAGCATGGCTTGGCGCATCATTTCGTCGCTATCGGCAAGCTCCGGCAAAGGCTGCGCTACAGCAGGCGAGGCCTGAATCGCGAAATCAGGCGGGTCTGTTGGTGCTTGCTCTATTGCCAACTGATCGGCCGTCTGCTGGTCTGCCTGGACGGTGTCGGACGCAAGCGGCAGTTCGATCTGTTTGATTTCAGGCTCTGCCGCGCGTTGCTCAGTTCGGTCAAGATACAGCCAGCCGCCCGCCAGTAACAGCACGCCAATCGCGCCTATTACCAAGCCGTTCGATTTTTTGCTGTCTGTTTGATCATAACGCCCCATTGCAGCCCCCTTTTTGCCTTTCCAACCAGCAGCCTGTCACGATGCCTCAAACCTCTATCCGTTTGGCGAAAAACACACTGTCGACCGCCATCAGAGGAAATCTGGCCGGTAAAGCCTGTTTGTCGATTTCGATAAAGCCGTTTTTCCGATAAAAACGCTGAGCGGATTTGAATTGCTCCGTCGTGCCCAGATAAATCTCCCGCATGTGTTTTTGCTGGCACCAACACAACAGCGTATCCAACAACCGCCCGGCAACGCCGTGTTGACTACCGCGAAACGGCGCGGCGACGAACATCTTGCGCACCACGCCTTGGCCATCGCCTATGTCCAATAAGGCGATGCTACCAATGACGCGCGCATCCTGCAGCGCCAGCCAAAAGTTGCCGGCAGCGTGTTGATAAGACGCGGGGATATTCAGTAAGTCGGGTTGATCTTGCAGCGTGAGCGGAAGACCGAATTCATGTTGTTGAATCGGCAGAATCAGGGCTATCACGCCGGCTTGATAGTCAGCTGAAAAAGGGACGATGTCCATCACGCTGCCCTCGCTTTCCAAAATGAGTTTGGTCGTAGGAACGCCTTACAAAGCAGATTTCCCTGGCAGGGACCTCGTATCGACGACGTTAATGGCTCACACCGGACAAAAACGGCACGAAGGTCACGGGTTCGATGATTTCGTCGATAAAACCGTCTTCGCTACGCGTGATGCGATGCAATTCCTGACGCGTTTCGGTGCCGATAGGAATCACCATGACCCCGCCGACGGCCAATTGCTGTAACAAGGCCTCTGGAATCTCGCTCGGAGCCGCCGCCGCCAGTATCGAGTCGTAGGGGGCATGCTCCGGCCAGCCCCAGCCACCGTCGCTGTGTTTGAAGCCCACGGTTTTGATGTCCAGCTCCCACAGCAAGTCACGGGCTTTTTTCATCAATGGGGCGATGCGTTCGACCGAATAAACCTGTTCGGCCAACTTTGCCAAAATCGCGGTTTGGTAACCGCAGCCAGTGCCGATTTCTAACACCTTGCCCAGCGCGCGATTTTGCATCAGCAATGCGGTCATCTTGGCCACGATGTAAGGCTGGGAGATGGTTTGATTGTGCCCTATCGGCAGGGCCGTATCTTCATAAGCCCGGCTTTCCAAAGCCTCGTCGACGAAGACGTGACGAGGGATTTCCGACATCACCGCCAGCACCTTGCCGTTACCAATCCCTTGCTGCCTAAGCCGGCTAATCATGCGTTCCCGGGTGCGTCGCGAAGTCATGCCCATACCCTGCAAACGTCGCTTCATGCTCATGTCTCCAATGCTAGCCACTCGCGCAATCCTTCCATGCGGTCGTAGCGGGTCAAATCCAGTTGTAAGGGTGTGATTGACACGTAACCATTGCGTATGGCGTCGAAATCGGTGCCCGGCCCCGCATCCTGCTCGCAGCCCGGAGGCCCGACCCAATAAATGGTATGGCCGCGCGGATCGTTGGTGCGAATCACGGCTTCAGCCTTATGCCGCTGCCCCAATCGCGTCGAGAGCAAGCCTTTGATCTGGTCTAGCGGCAAGTCCGGCACATTGACGTTCAACAGGGTATCTTGCGGCAAGGGATAGGCTTGAATTTTCCGCATCAAGGTCACGGCCACCTCGGCGGCGGTATCGAAATGTTTGGGATCGCTGCCGACCAGCGAAATTGCTACCGCCGGCAAGCCGAGGAAACGGCCCTCGGTTGCCGCGGCCACGGTACCGGAATAAAGGACGTCGTCGCCCAGATTGGCGCCGTGGTTGATGCCGGCAAACACCATGTCCGGCTCGTGCTCCAATAGTCCGGTAATGGCCAAATGCACGCAATCGGTCGGGGTACCATCGACGCGCACGAAACCGTTGTCGCACAGCGTCGCCCGCAGCGGCATATCCAGGGTCAGCGAGTTGCTGGCCGCGCTACGGTTTTTATCCGGACACACGACCGACACCTTGGCATGCTGCGCCAGCGCGTTCGCCAGGGCATTAATGCCCTGAGCCAAATATCCATCGTCGTTGCTGATCAGAATGTGCATACTGTCGTGAAACACTTTAAAATTGCCGCATATTAGCAAAAAAACCGCAAAACCAGCAGCTTACGTGAGAAAAAAAACCACTTCCGCAGACGACAGCGCCTTGTTCAGAAGCACTGTCGGCAACGTCCGGCGCGTCGACACCAATACGGTGAATCTAAGGCCCGATAAAAAACCGCGCCCGGTGCCGGCATTCAAACCCTTGGAACAAGTCGATCCCTTGCAGAATGAAGTGGGCGAGAGCCTGGAAACCCTGTTTCAAGAAGACAAGGTCGGCTTTCTGGCCCCCGGGTTACAAAAAAGCGTGCTGAAAAAACTGCGTAAAGGCTATTACGGCCTGGATGCCGACATAGACCTGCATGGTTTGACCAGTCGCCAAGCCCAGCAGCAGTTATTGCGTTTTTTGCATTACTGCGTGGAAGATGGCTGCCGCTGCGTGCAAATCGTACATGGCAAAGGCTACAACTCGCCGGATAATCAGCCTGTGCTGAAAAACGACATCAATTTATGGCTGCGCCAGCACAAGGACGTGCTGGCTTTTTGCTCCACGCCGCCCAGGGCCGGCGGCACCGGCGCCCTCTATGTGCTGCTGAAATTGTCCGACAAATTCGGCCAGCCGGAAGACGAATTGTAAGCCGATGGCCGACATTCGGAGTTTCCCACCCATTGCCAATGCCGCCGCCCGCCTATTGATTCTGGGCAGCATCCCCGGCAAGGCCTCGCTGGAAGCCCACGAATATTACGCCCATCCTCGCAACCTGTTTTGGCGCATCATGGCCGACCTGTTGAACTGCGGACCGCTACAAGATTACCGCAGCAAAACCCAAGCCCTGCTGACGGCACATATTGCCCTGTGGGACGTCATGCAATCCTGTTATCGGCCGGGCAGCCTGGATGCGGCCATCGACAAAAACACCATTGTCGTCAACGACTTCAATGTTTTTTTTGCCAGCCACCCCAAGATAGACCGGGTGTTTTTCAACGGCGCCACCGCCGAGCACGCCTTTCGCCGCCTGGTGCTGCCGCAGCTAGTCAATCCAGCGTTGACGCTACAAAGACTCCCATCCACCAGTCCGGCGCACGCGGCGATGAGTTATTCGCAAAAACTGGCTGCCTGGCA
The DNA here is from genome assembly GCF_024360925.2 of Methylomonas rapida. Taxonomy (NCBI): domain Bacteria; kingdom Pseudomonadati; phylum Pseudomonadota; class Gammaproteobacteria; order Methylococcales; family Methylococcaceae; genus Methylomonas; species Methylomonas rapida. The sequence goes on from NZ_CP113517.1 coordinate 4,142,934, forward strand.
AGCGCTAATGGATTGAGAAGCCGATCAATCGCGACAAGCCTCTCATGCGACATTCGATGCGCTTTGTTAGGCCCCCCTATGCGATACTAACGATCATGAAAAAGCAGCCTCACCCCGATAAACAAAAGCTTGCCCGCAAAGAGCTTGACAAAATCTTGAAAACAAAACCAAACTGACTTGCAAAAAGCCTGTCGGCTAACGCGAATCTCTAAGTCAATACCGCTGCGAGGCCCCATGATGAAACCACTCACTCAATCTGTCGCCATCGTTGTCATGGCTTGCAGCATCTGCGCGCCGAATATCGCCCACTCAAGTCTGGCGTCGGCCGAATTCCATTGGCTGGGCGACGGCGGCTACAAAGCGTCTGGAACTTTTACTTATAACGATACGCTCGAATCCATATCCGCCAAAGGTAGCAACTATGACGGCGGCTTCAACAACGGTTTGGACCATCTTGACATTAGCTTTTACGATCCCTTTGACAATCTTCTATTCAATACCACGAATGTACAAGATGGCGTGGTTTCCTACGAGTATCTACAGTTTACATTCAACCCCGGCACGATGGCGTTTGAAGATTATTTCGACTTGGGCGCCTATAGCGAAGACAGTGAAGCCCTCTATTACGTATGGGGACAAATGGGATCTGGAGATTCCTATCTGGAACGTAGCGACGGGGTAACCTTGGACTCGCAGGCCATTCCCGCGATCACCGTAAGGCCAGCCACCATCCCGTTACCGAACGGCCTTGCCCTCTTTGTCACGGGCATATTGAGTTTGCTGGGCCTCAGGAAATTGGCGTAAGCCCATTCTTGGAAAAGCCAGGGCCTGTTTTCGGCGATGGCCTTGGTTACGGCAGCCGTCAAACCGACACCTCCACCTCGTAACCCGCAAACTTGCGGATATTGATCACACCGGTATCGAATATCAAATACTGCCCTTTGATGCCTTGCAGCACGCCTGAAATCAGCGGGTTCTTATCGAAATTGAAGGACTTGACCTTGACGGGATATTGCTGCACCGGATAACGAATCTCGGAGGGCTTGGCATCGCGCAAAAACTGCAATGCCTCCGCGCCAAATTGCTCCACAACAGCAGCCAGACTGTCGCTGCATGTTGCCAGCAACTCGTCGCGCAATGCCGGCAAATCCAAGGGTTGCACGTTGTTTTTCAGCATCTGCTGCCAACTGGTTTTATCGCTGACATGTTCAGCCAAGGCCACTTCCACCAGACCCGACACATGCCGGGACAACACCTCAAACACCGGCAAGGCTTGCACGGCGCCCTGGTCTATCCAGCGCGTCGGAATTTGCGACTTGCGGGTAATCCCCACCTTGATGCCGGAAGAATTGGCCAGATAGACGATATGCGGCTGAAAGCAGAATTCTTCGCCCCAGCTCGGCTCGCGACAGGTGCCGTCGGCGTAATGGCAGGTTTCCGGCTTCATGATGCACAGGTCGCATTGCGCCAGCTTGATAAAGCATGGGTAACAATACCCCTGGTTAAAGCTTTTATTGGTCTTTTTTTGGCAATGCACGCAAAAGATTTGCCCTGTGTAGCGCAATTGCATGGATTGCCCCAACAAGGGATTCAGCTCCAGTTCGGCCTCGCCAACCGGCAAACGGTATTGCACCGGCTCCGCCAGTTGCGTCGTCATTTTTTCCAAACAGCCCTGCACGATGTCAATCTCGGTCTCGTTAAATCAGTCGGCTATAATGACAGCGTTTTTGATTTGTACAAGGCGGAAGTGAATGTCTTTTTTCCAGACGGGCCCGTTTTTTTATCCCCCGTACCAAGCGATTGCCGCCGATTTCATCTAGCCAATGGATTTTAATTTGGCCAGCCGTCCAACATCTTCGCAATCTCGACCAAAAAAACCAGCCCGCACCGACACCAAGCCGCAGCGCCCGCGCATTCCCCAAACCAGCCACAAACCGCGAAAAAGCGTAGCTCGGAAGCGCCCGCCGAAGCAGCCGTTCTGGAACCGGACCAATCTGCTTTTGATTAGCGTGGAATGGAGCGGGCTGATGGTCAGCGCTTTGCTGGGCACGATGCTGGCGCTGGGTTCATCCGCCAATGCGTTCTCGGGTTTGAGCTTGTTCAACAATATCTTGCCTTTTGCCGCCGGTATGGCCTGTTGGGTAATCGTTGCCGCGGCATTGCTGCTGGGCTGGCTGAAGTGGCGCCCCTGGCTGCGCCAGCGCTTGATTGCGCTGCCGGCGATCTTGTCCTTGGCGCTGAGCCTTGGGTTGATCTGGTTCGCGAGCCATGACGGCTCTCAGCAAGTGTTCAGCGATTTTCGCAGCCTGGTCGGCGGCAAACAGCAGGCGGCGAGAACTACCCTGGCTCATCAAGTCTATGCGGCTTATCGCCGTCATGACCAAGCCCTGTTGCAGAAAATGATAACGCGCGCCGAGCCCTATCAGCGCGACATTCAACAGGCTGCAGAGGCGTTTGGTTTGGACGAAAACATCCTGAACGGCATCGCCGCAACGGAATCGTCATTCCTGCCGCGCCCCAGCCACGACGGCGGCCAAGGCCTGTTCCAGATCACGGCGGTGCCCAAGCACATTTGGCAGCAAGCCAGCGAACGACTCAATGTCAAGCAGCTGGAACTGACGAATCCGCGGCATAACGCCTTTATCGCCGCCGCGACGCTGAAGTATTACTGGGCGGAAATGAAAGACGATCTCTTCCTCGGGTTATTGGCCTATAACATTGGCCCGCGCAACGGCGGCCTCAGATTCATCATGCAACAATATGGCGCCGACGACTTCATCAGCATGCAGCCCTATCTGCAGCAATTGCCGCGCGACTATCCGATACGGGTGTTGTCTTATGCCCTGGCCTTTAAACTATGGCGGCAGGATGGCGGATTACTGGCTTATCAAGACGGCGACAATGCGGTGCATATTCAGCGCGTCGGCATTCCCGGCTTGACCACGCTGTTTTAAAGCCTAAAAACAAACTCGTGCGACGCCACCGGCTTACCGAAATAAAAGCCCTGAAAAAACAGGCATCGTTTGGCACTCAAGAAGTCGATCTGCGCCTGGGTTTCCACGCCTTCGGCGATGACATTCAGACCAAGGCTCTTCGCCATCATGATGATGGTTTCGACGATCACGGCGGCGTTGGGATCGTCGATGTGCCGCACAAAGCTTTGGTCGATTTTCAACTGACTCAGCGGCAGGCTTTTCAGATAAGACAACGACGAGTAGCCAATGCCGAAATCGTCGATAGAGATACGGACGCCCATCACTTGCAAGGCATGCATCTTGGCGATGGTGTCGTCGATATCCTCGATCACGCAGCCCTCGGTCAGCTCTATGACCAGGCGCTCGGCGCCGATACCGGCATCCAGTAAAGCCAGTCTGACTTGCTGAACGAAACTGCTTTGGCGAAATTGTCTGGAACTGACGTTGACCGCGACATGATCGATCCGATGGCCCAACCTGTCCCATGCCTTGATTTGCCGGCAAGCCTCCCTTAACACCCAGGCACCGATAGGTTGAATCAATTGGGTGTCTTCCGCCAACGGAATGAAATCCAGCGGCGAAATCATGCCTTTTTCCGGATGCAGCCAACGAATCAAGGCTTCCGCACTGGCCACGCGCTTGTTCTGCATATCCACCTGCGGCTGGTAATACAGCACGAATTGCCCGTCCTGTAGCGCCTTGCGCATTTCTTTTTCCATCGTCAGCCGCTTGTCGGCCGCCTCTTGCATCGAAGGCCGATAGAAGCTGATGCCATTGCGGCCGCCTTCCTTCGCGCGATACATCGCGGTATCGGCTTGCTGAATCACGTCTTCCGGGTGCTCGATGGTTTCGGGATACAGCGTCACGCCGATGCTGGTGGAAAAATGGTGTTCGCTACCCTGTACGACGAAGGGCTGATTGATGGCCAGCAGGATTTTTTCCGCCAGCATGGCGGCATGATTGGTCGCCTGGTGCAAATCAAAAAGACGCCCCGGCATCAGGACGATGAACTCGTCGCCCCCCAGACGACACGCGGTATCTTCGTCGCGAATGATGGACTTCAAACGCTGCGCCACCTGCACCAACAGTTCATCGCCAACCTGATGCCCGCGCGAATCGTTCAGGTTTTTAAAGTGATCCAAATCCAGGAAAAACAAGGCCCCATAACAATGCTGGCGCTTGGCGGCGGCAATTTCGTGCTGCAACCTGTCCAGCAACAGCCGCCGGTTGGGCAGATTAGTCAAGGGGTCATAAAAAGCCAGATGGTGAATTTCCTTCTCCGCGGCCTTTTGCGCGCTGATATCGGAAAAAATCGCCACATAATGCGTCAGCCGGTTTTGATCGTCGCGCACGCCGGTAATCGTCAGCAACTCCGGATATAGCTCCCCATTCTTGCGCCGATTCCAGATTTCGCCTTTCCACTGATTGTTCTTCGCCAAAGCCCGATACATTTGCAGAAAAAAATCCCTCTCGTGCCTGCCAGACGACAACAAGCGCGGGTTCTGGCCTATGACCTCTTCGGCACCGTAGCCCGTTATCTCGGTAAAAGCCTTGTTGACTTTCAGGATACTGCCCTCGGCATCGGTCACCAGGATGGCCTCATGCGACTCGAAGGTAGTGGCCGCGACCCGCAATTCGTTTTCATGCCGCCGGCGCAACGCGATTTCCTGATTCAAGGCGGCGTTGCTGCGCGACAAATCGACGGTACGCGCCGCCACCAAATCCTCGACCCGCGCGGTGCGCCCGGTCAGCAATAACAAACCGAAGGCCGTCAGCCCGCTCAGTAAAAAGCCGCCTAGCAACAGCCAGCCGCTCAAAGGCGACTGCTGTAAATGAAAAAATTCCGCCGCCGGCAGAAAATACAGCCGCCAGTGACGCCCGGCAAATTCTATGTTTCGGCTGGCGCCGAACTTGGCAGAGCTTGGATTCCGGTGAAAGTCGGGTGGCAGGTTGCTGTAAATCAGCTGATCTTGATCGTAAATATTCAGCAACAGCTGCAGTTGATTGCGGCCCAGCCAGCTCAAGATCGCTTGCATGTCATTCTCGATGCGAAATGCCGTAGCGACAAATCCCACAAAAGCCGCGCGTCGCTCTTCCACAGTCTGCAAAGGTCGATGTTTGGCGTAGACCGGGGCATAGATGACGCTACTCCTTTTGTCATCCGTGTCCTGGATCAAATGCACCGGCCCGGTCGCCAACATTTCGCCGGTGTCGATGGCCTTGAATACCACCGGGGCGACTTGCGGATTGCTGCTGATGTCATAGCCCAGCGCTCGTTCATTGCCGGCTTGCGGCACGACATAGGTGACGGGAAAATACAAGCCACTCGCATCCGCAAGCTTCAAATCCTGTTTGCCGGTCAATTGGCGAATCGGCCTGCCGTTGACCTGCTCCCAGCGCGCGCGCTCGGCCCGGCCGACACGCTGCGTCCATTCCAGAATGCCGCTGTGCTGGTGACGAATGGACTCGGAAAAACTGATGAATTCCTCGCGCGATACGGTTTCGGAGCTGTCGAAAAAGGATCTCAACGCCATGTTGGTTGCTACATGGTCGCGCAAGTGCTCCTCTATCGTCGTGTGCAACAGCTGAACTTGGCGAGCGAACAGATTTTCCAGACGCAAATCATCCTGGCGGCGGCTGAATTCAAAGGCCCCCACGACCAACACGATCACCAGCAACAACGGATAAAGCACGAAGCGGCGGCGGGCCTGCCAAATAGGCCGGGGCCGTCCCACGAACAATAGCAGTAACGGCGTGACGGTAGCCGCGCCAATGGCATCGCCAGCCCACCACGTACTCCAGCTGCCGGCCAAGTGATGCACGCTGATGACATCGCGACTGTAAAGAGACAGTACACCCACCGTCGGAGCCAACAGGCAACTGATCACTATCAGCAAGAAGAAGCGCAGGATCTTGCCGTCCTCGATCAAGGCGTCCTGCTTTCCAATCCAGCGTTCAAACAGCCACAGGCCGAACCAAGCCTGCAGACAGGAGCCAATGCTGGCCATGGCTCCGATACCCAAGGACTCGACAATCCTTTCGAGGCTGGAAACATCGAGAAACGCGTAAAATTGAGCCGTCAATGCCCCGATAAAAATACCGGGCAAGACAGCCGTGCGATAACTCAGCATTGCCGCCAACGCCACGCCGGCCGCAGGCCAAACCGGACTGATATTGGTCAGCGGCGTCGCCAGCAAAGTACCCAGCCACCCGCCGATAAAATAAGCAACGGCCGCTATCAGATTCAGCCAAATCCGCTTTTGCAGTTTGTCCATGCCGTCTCCGCCCTAATTTCGCCGCAACGGAGCTTGCAAGGTTATTTGCGCATCGACCGCAAAAGCCTTGCCAAAACCCGCAACGAATTGGCCTTGATTGGGGCTCAAGGCCAGCAGGTGAAAATCCGGCAAGCTTGTCAACAATCCGATGATGTCGCCGAATTTTTCCGCCATGGCTTGCAGAATTCGCTGATGCTCGGAATGGGTTTTGGGGATTTCCCTCGCCCGGCATTCCAGCGTCAAGCGCCGGCGCGCGAATGGATTGCCAGCGTCGGCCTCGTCTTCGATGAACATGATGGAAGCCTGCGGATGAGCCAATAGATTTTTCGTGTGTTTCGCCAGTTCACTGACGAAAATATAAAAGCTTCCGTCCGTCCTCAAATAAGGCGCATAACTGATGTCGGCGTTGCCATCCGCGTCCCGACTGGCCAACAACAAGGTTTGCCGGCTGGCGATCAGGCGATCGCAGGCCGCTTGCAGGACTTCAAGCTCGGTTTCCATCATGGGTGCAAATTAGTTAACTGGGAATGGCGATAGCAGTCGATGGTGTGGTCGTTGACCATGCCCACGGCCTGCATGTAGGCATAGCAAATCGTCTTGCCGACGAATTTGAAACCGCGTTGCCGCAAATCCTTGCTCATGCGCTCCGATTCGGCGCTGAAAGCCGGCAACTCGGCATGCGTGCGCCATTGATGCTGTATCGGGTTACCGTCGACAAAGCCCCAGATATAGGCAGCGAATCCACCAAACTGCTCGCGCACCTGCAAAAAGGCCCTGGCATTGATGACGGCGGCCTGAATTTTCAAGCGATTGCGCACGATGCCGGAGTCATTCAGCAATGCCTCTAATTTAACGGCGTCATAAGCCGCAATTTTTTCGGCATCGAAGTCGTCAAAAGCCCGCCGGTAAGCCTCGCGCTTGTCCAGAATGGTGCGCCAGCTCAATCCGGCTTGCGCGCCTTCCAGGATCAGGAATTCGAATAACTTGCGATCGTCGTGTAGCGGTACGCCCCATTCCAGGTCGTGATAGCGCTCCTCGTTGGCGCTGGCGAGCGCCCAGCGACATTTAGTCATCCGTCTTTTGCAGCATTTTCTTCAGATCGGCGAAGGGATTGAAGGTGGCGACAGGGCCCTTGCCATCGGAACTAGCTTTGCCGCCGTAGCGCACCTGTTCCTCGAAACGCTGGTGTTCGTTATCGTGACAGTACAAACACAGAAGCTCCCAGTTGCTGCCATCGGTCGGGTTGTTGTCGTGATTGTGATCGACATGATGCACGGTCAGTTCGCGCAGGTTTTTATGGTCGAATTCGCGCGCGCAGCGGCCGCAAATCCAGGGAAACAGTTTCAAGGCTTGCTCGCGATAGCCCTTTTCCCGTTCTTCCTTGTAGCGCCGGGCTTCGGCGACGATATGGTAGGCTTTGTTGTCGGTCATGGTTCGGCTCCGTTTATCAACCGCCGGTAACGCTCATGTGGCGCAGAATGACGGGTTGTTCATGGATATTGAATTCGTGTTTTTCGGGTTTGATTTGCATCGCGTCAATGATAGCCTGCTTTAGCGCGGCCATATCGCCGGGATGCTGTCTTACCACGGCTTTCAAATCGATCGAATGCTCGTTGCCGAGACAGAGTAACAACCGCCCTTCCGCGGTCAAGCGCACGCGATTGCAACTGGCACAAAAATTGGCGCTGTGCGGCGAGATGAAACCCACCCGGCTATCGCTGCCGACGACGCGAAAATAATCCGAAGGGCCGCCGGTTTTGTCCGCAATGGCCTGCAGATCGAAGCGTTGCAGCAAATCCTGTCTGATCAAATGGCTGGGATAATAGGCTTCGGCGCGATCATGCTTATCAACCACACCCAGCGGCATTTCTTCGATGAAGCTGATGTCGATGCCGCGATCGACGGCGAATTGCACCAAATCGCAGACTTCAAGATGGTTGCGGCCTTTCAAAACCACCGCATTGATTTTGATACGTTCAAACTCGGCTTCACGAGCCGCGTTGATGCCCTTCAGCACATTTTCCAAATCGCCGGTACGGGTCAGGACCTTGAATTTGACAGGGTCCAACGTATCGAGGCTGATGTTGATGCGTTTGACGCCGGCGGCGCGCAAATCTCTCGCCATCGTCGCCAATTTGGAGCCATTGCTGGTCATCACCAGTTCATTCAGGCCAGGGATACGGCCGAGCTGTTGCAATAAATCCAACGCACCGTTGCGCACCAGGGGCTCGCCGCCGGTAATGCGGATTTTAGAGACGCCCAATTCGACAAACGCCTGACAGATGAAATGGATTTCCTCCAAGCTCAAAATCTGGCTGCGCGGCAGAAACACCATGTCTTCCGCCATGCAATAAACACAGCGAAAATCACAGCGATCGGTAATCGATACTCGCAAATAATTGACCACGCGACCGAAGCGATCGACGAGTCGATGGGATTGAGCAGAATCAGTCATGGGCATGCTTAAAAAATAAACCTGGAAATGGTAACACAGCACGGTCAAACCGCTGAAAACGCCGCATATGTCCGCATGAAAAGTAAAAAAACCAGCACTATTCGGCAATAGCTGAAGTTATTGCACGCCAGAGTTCCGACTGGGGGTCAAAAGCGTTTGATCCACGAAAGACACAAAAATCACGAAAAATTTCAAGCAGCAACCATAATCAATGGTGAAACCCTATCGGTGAGCGCATAAGGTTGAATAAACATGAAATAACCCATGCAAATATTCGGCGCAGGTACGGATTTATCCGCACAGTGCGAATGAATTCGCACATACCATTGCCGAGCTCATTTCTCACCTATTTCTTAACAACTTGCTGATCATTTGCGTGTATTTCCTGGACTACTGGTCTTTTTAAATCTGTCGCTGAATCGCGTCGGCTTCTCATTCCCGCGCGGCTGAGTCATTGAGCACCGATGTCGGCGGTTGGTTCCCGCTATCCGTCATCCTTATCGTATGAACTGACCATGGCAACCATCTACAACCGAAAAAAGCGGCCGCGGATTGCAATTTACCAGACTATCGGCTAAACCTAATACAGCCGAGAACTAACGGGAGAAAAATCATGAAAACCGTTGATTTTTTTTATCGGAGCATCCTAAAAAACAGACCGATTTTAATCGGCTTGCTCTGCTGTATAGGGCTTACAGCCAATGCAGAACCACCGCCGGCGGAAACCTTTACGCAACCCGATGAATTAGTCTTGACGCTTTCGGATGAATGGCTGGATGCCGGCGCCAATGACCATCACAGCTTGAACAAGCCCAAACACGCGCAGGATGCGGCGCTGCTGAATCGAAAACAGGAATCAAGACCCGCCAACCTTGGTTGCGGCATGGATGTCAGTGACATTGACAGCGCGGAAACTTCATTGACCAGCCGTGTGGTCGGCAAATGTGACCTCAATTTCCGTTATTGAGCGCAGGCCGGAAACATCAGGTCTACACTCTCCGTCACGCGCGCCGACCGACGCCGACATCCTTGCCGGCATTGCCGCCACACTTGCAACCCGCTCATTCCACACAAGCCATTGATTTCATTGACCTAAGCCGACTAGATTCTCGCACCCTCGCTGCCTGCGTTAAAATTGGGCTTTGGTCGCGAAAAATCGGCAGGGTTTGATGATGAAAATAAATAGATTGCTGTTGCTTTGTTTGTTGTTGTGTTCGAATCTCGTCCTGGCGGCGGAAAACACGACGATACGCCTGGGTGTGATGGCCTCCGGCACGCTGGCCTGGGAGCTGGCCGCGATGAAAAACGAAGGCTTGCTGGAAAATTCCGACTTTAGGCTGGAAACCGTCGCCATCGCCAATCAACAGGCCGGCAAAGTCGCGCTGCAAGCTGGCAGCGTCGACATGATCGTTTCCGATTGGATTTGGACCTCTAGCATGCGCGCCGAAGGCCATGATTACAGTTTTTATCCCTATTCCGACACGTCCGGCGGCTTGATGGTATCTGGCGATAGCCCCATCAAAACCTTGGCTGACCTGAAAGGCAAAAAACTGGGCATCGCCGGCGGCGAGCTCGACAAGAACTGGCTGTTGTTGCAAGCACTGGGCCGGCAACAGGGCATAGACTTAAACGCTTCGGTGGAAAAAGTCTACGGCGCCCCCCCCTTGTTGAGCCAGCAACTGACCAGCCAACGCCTGGACGCGCTGTTGACCTACTGGCAATTTGCCGCCCGTTTGGAAGCCCAAGGTTATCGTCAACTGCTGAGCGGCGAAGACCTCATTCGCCAACTAGGCATACAGGAAAGCGTCCCCAGCCTGGGTTATGTCTTCAAACAAAGCTGGGGCGAACAACATAAAGCAGCATTGCAATCTTTCCTGCAAACCGCGCAAACAGCCAAAGAGACGCTTTGCACCTCGGAGCCAGCCTGGCAAAAAATCCTTGCGCTGACCGAAACCGATAATGCCGCCACCCAACAACAATTGCGAACCCGTTATTGCGCTGGCCGCGTCAAACAATGGGGCGAGGCCGAACAACAAGCCGCCGCAAGGATTTACCAGTGGCTACATCAATTGGGCGACAACAAGCTGACCGGCAAAACCGATCAATTACAACCCGGCACATTCTGGACCAGTCACTAGATGCGATCGGACGGAAGTTTCCGGGAAAAACTGCTGGCGATTTCGTCGATAGCGGCATTATTGGCAATCTGGCAAATATCGGCTTTGGCATTGCAAAGCCCGACCTTACCAAGCCCGGCCCGCGTCGCCGTCGTATTCTGGCAAGCCACGCTGTCGGGCGAGCTCCCCTATCACCTCGGCATCACCCTATTGCGCTTGATCGGCAGCTTCAGCCTGGCCATGCTGCTGGGCTGCGCGATTGGTATCGCCTTGGGCAAAAACAAGACCCTGAATGCCTTTTTCGACAACTGGCTGGTGATCTTTCTGAACATACCGGCCCTGGTCACCATCATCCTGTGCTATGTCTGGTTCGGCCTGGTCGAGTCGGCGGCTATCCTGGCGGTCGTGATCAATAAACTGCCGAATGTCGTCGTCACGCTACGAGAAGGCGCGCGCGCCCTGGACAAGGATTTGCTGGAGATGGCCCAGGTTTACCGCTTCGGCAAACGCAAAACCTTTGTGCATGTGATCTGGCCGCAACTGCATCCGTTCGTGATGGCGGCCACCCGCTCCGGTTTGGCGTTGATTTGGAAAATCATCTTGGTCGTCGAATTACTCGGCCGCAGTAACGGCATGGGCTATCAATTACACCTGTTTTTTCAATTGTTCGATGTCGCCAGCCTGCTGGCCTACAGCATTGCCTTTGTGGCGGTGATCCAGGCCATCGAAGTGGCGGTCTTGAAACCACTGGAGCGCAAGACCCAAAGGTGGCGGCGATGAGCGATATTCGCATCAATATCAACAATAAAACCTATGTACTAGAGCACGATAGCGCGCAAACCCACCACGCAATTGCCGAACTCGATTTCAGCGTGCATCCGCACCAATTCGTCTGTCTGGTCGGACCTTCGGGCTGCGGTAAAACCACATTGCTGAACATGATCGCCGGCCTGGATAAACACTACGACGGCGAGATCAGCATGGGGCGACCAGAGCACGTTCCGACGATAGGCTATGTGTTTCAAAACCCACGCTTGTTGCCCTGGCATACGGTGCGGCAAAACATCGAACTGGTATTTGCCGATCGAGCGCCGGCGACTTTGATAAATAACCTGCTGGAGAGCATGCAATTGCTGGAGGCTCAACACCAATACCCGGAAAGACTGTCGCTGGGCATGCAGCGTCGGGTAGCGATCATCCGGGCCTTTGCGATCGATCCCGATATTTTGTTGATGGACGAACCCTTCGTGTCGCTGGATGCGCCCACGGCGCGCCAAGTCAGAAGCCTGCTATCTTCGCTATGGCGGCAACGGCCGCATACCGTGTTGTTCGTGACTCACGACTTGCGCGAGGCCATCGCGCTGGCCGATAGGCTGATTTTTTTATCGCCGTCGCCGATGCGCATCGTCAGCGACATCCAAGTTGATATTGCCCGCGACCAGCGCCACGACGAAAGCCAAATCGAAGCCTTCCGCGAGCGTTTGCTAGGAAATCATCCAGAAATCAGCGGACTGTTGTAACGTGAAAATCGTCACCCAAGCCTCGGAATACGAAGAAATCATCAAGAAATCGCGCTTCATCGGCATCATCAGTCCTTGCGTGTCCGAGCGGGATGCCTTGCTGCTATTAAAAAGCCTGCACGAACGACACCCCAACGCCAGCCATATCGTCCATGCCTACCGCATTCAATCGCCGGATGGTTTGATCTGCCGCTTTCATGACGCCGGCGAACCCAGCGGCACGGCCGGCAAGCCGATTTTTCAACATCTGGAAGGCAAACGACTGATCAATCTGACCGTGGCCGTGATCCGTTATTTTGGCGGCGTCAAACTGGGTGCCGGCGGCCTGACACGGGCTTATGGCAACATCGCCAAACACGTCATCGACAATGCCGACATCGTCGATTACATCGAAATGGCTGATCTGAAATTGAGCCTGGATTACAACCAGCTGCAAATGCTGGAATATCAACTCAAAAAACTGGACGGCGAAATCATCCAGCAAGAGTTTGCCGAACAAGTCCATTGCCAAATCAAAATCCCGCAAACCAATCGCGATGCCCTGCTTGCGATATTCCAATAGGTCGACGGCCTACTAAAGATTCATGACCGATTTATGACTTATTGTCGCTCATAAAGAAACAATGCATAAACCCGATCGGCCATTGTAAATAAAAAAATAGCCGTTATAGTGAAATCGTCTTCATTGAACCGACTGAAATCAGTCTAGGAGCTTCACATGAACAAATCCAACAATCTTTACAGAGACATTCTGACCGGCATATTTTTTACCACCGGCGTGTTCGGCTTCATGTCAGGCGAGTTCATCCTCTCCACCATGCTGTTCGGTGCCGCCACGATCTCCAGCAATCTGGATTTCTCGGGCTCGTTCAAGGCTTAGTAATCACGCACGGATTAACATCGCAACGATTGCGATGTGATTTTTGTGTAGACATCGATGGCTTCAGTTGCGCTCATGGCCTTGGGCGTAAACTGAAGCCAAATCTGCCCATGCCAGCGGAATGCTTTTTACCGCTATCTGCCCCCTCCAGCCGAACGCGTTACGAGTCAGGCGGGCTCGCTGCAACCGGCGAATGCCTTATTTATCGGCAACCACCACCCTGATTAAGTATCGGTAAATCCCGCGGTCGAGACGTTTCGCCAAACAAAAAAGGGCTGCACTTTTCAGTGCAGCCCGCCGTGAGGGCAAAGCCCTAAGTGGAACGACATCGATAAAAATGTCCGGCTGACAGATCAATGTCCCGTCGGCACGACATTTTCCACACTAAAACCTTGTATTTCGACATTGATATTGTCGTCCGGCGCCGCCAACAAAAAGTCAGCAATGGTCTCCAAGATATCCTGGTCGATGAACAACGCCTTGTTGCCGTCAATCAACAACGTGCTGTCTTCGGGTATACCGCTCAAATGTTTGCGCAGCAAGGCTTTGTTCAGGAAGGAAACATCCTTGTGCAAGCGCAGCAAATAATGCGAGCCATGTTGGGTCAAGGTCATTGCCTCGTGGAAGTTCGCACGCAACACGAAGATGATACCCACGACCATACCAATGACGATACCTTCCAACAAGTCGGTAAACAAAATGGCGACCACGGTAATCGCGAACGGCAAGAATTGGTTCCAGCCCTTGTTATAAAACTCGCGAATCATCGAGGGCTTGGCCAATTTATAGCCGGTTTGCAGCAGAATCGCCGCCAAGCAAGCCAGTGGAATCATGTTCAGGTATTTAGCAAAGAACAATACGCTGATGGCCAGAAAAATACCGTGGAAGAAACAAGACATGCGCGTTTGACCACCAGAATTGATATTGGCCGCGCTTCGCACGATAACGGCTGTGATCGGCAAGCCGCCCACCAATCCACTGAGCATATTGGCAAAACCTTGCGCTTTCAGTTCGCGATTGGTTGGTGAGATACGCTTGTGAGGGTCCAGCTTGTCGACGGCCTCGATACTCAGCAGGGTTTCCAGGCTGGCGATGATCGCCAGGGTGGCCGCAATGCTATATATCTTGGCATTGCCAATGTAGCTGAAATCCGGCATGCGTAATTGGGCCACGAAGTTGGAAATGGAACCCAGCTCCGGCAAGGAAACCATGTGCCTCTCGCTGATGGCCAACTCTGGGGCAAAGTTTTTCGCCCACAGGGAAAAACCGACGCCCCAGACAACCACGATCAGAGGGCCGGGGACCAAGCGTACCAGCTTCAAGCGTCTCAATAAATTGGTTTCCCACAGAACCAAAACCACCAAGGCCACGATGCTGACCACTGTGGCGCCGGGCGAAACCCCATGAATCATACCGTGCAAGGATTGCAGCAGTTCGGTAAAACTCGAATGCGCGCTCTCCTGCATATAGCTTTCGTCACCGACGAAACTGGCGTCAAAACCAGTCGCGTGCGGCGTTTGCTTGATGATCAAAATCATGCCGATAGCAGCCAGCATGCCTTTGATCACCGACGCGGGAAAAAACGCCCCGATCAAACCCGCCTTCAAAAAACCTAATGTCATTTGCAGGACACCCGCAATCACCAGGCTCAATAAAAAGGCCTTGAAATCGCCCAGCGTGGCAATGGCATCGAATACGATCACCGTCAGGCCGGCCGCGGGCCCGGATACGCTCAAATGCGAACCGCTTCCCCAAGCAACAATCGTCCCGCCTATGATGCCGGCAATGACGCCCGAAAACAGCGGCGCACCCGACGCCAACGCAATACCCAGACACAGCGGTAGCGCCACCAGAAACACCACGATGCTGGCGGGAATGTCTTTGCCAAGATTGCTCAAATAATAATTTACATGCGATTTCATATTGATCTCTCAATCGTTGCTCAAGCTAAGGCTCAATTGGCGTACTGATAAATGGGATTGATCTGAGTCGTGTGATCCAAACTGATCAGTTGATCGATCAATCCATCCTTCAGGCCGTACACCCATCCATGCAACGAAGGCTTATGACCGTGTTTCCAGGCCGCTTGAATGATGGAAGTATGCGCCAAGCGATAAACTTGCTCGATGATGTTCAATTCAATCATCCGATCCAGTTTTTTCTCCGGGGTAATGGATTCGAGCTCTTCTTGATGCAGGCGATAAACATCCTTGATGTGCATCAGCCACTTGTTGGCAATAACCAAATCCGCGCTTTGCGGCTGCAAGGCCGCCTTGACGCCGCCACAGCCATAATGACCGCAAACGATGATGTGCTTGACCTTCAACACGTCAACGGCGTACTGCAACACACTCAGGCAGTTGAAATCGGTAATGATGACCTGATTGGCGATATTTCGATGCACGAAAATCTCACCTGGCTGGGCGTTGACGATGGTGTCGGCCGGCACGCGGCTATCGGCGCAGCCTATCCACAAGAATTCCGGCTTTTGTTCCTTGGCCAATAATTTGAAGAATTCAGGATTTTTTTTACTGACTTCTTCGGACCAGGCTTTGTTTTCTAACAGTAATTTTTCAGGTGTGTGCATAACGATCATCCTTCATTAGCTAAATTAAAAATCATCTCAACGGTTTGAGCATCGGTGTTCACTCATACGCCGAGCCAGCTATATGGGTTTTTTGCCTAACTATATCGAATCGAAACTATATGTCAAGAGAGCGCATATTTCAACATTTAGTTTCGATTCGATATAAATAAAATTTCCTTGCTCTTTTTTTACGCGCCGTTTTGTCAATTTGCTATCACCCAACCTCTGGTTTAAAACAATCGCACAAGCCACCATCAGTCAATTCAATGTGCAGCGAATCAACGCCCCATCCAGCTCGATATGAGACCTTCATTGGATAACATCGGTCTTTGATTGGCGTGCGTCAACAATATGACGGGCTGATGAAAGCGCCGCAACCAGACAGTCAGCGTAGCTTCTTGGCTAGAAAAAAGAGATTGCGGCCACATCCCCAACAACAAGACCAGACAAGCGGGAACAAGCAACAACAAGAATTCTCGCACCCTGACATCCTGCATGCCGGCAACTTCCGCATGCAAAATCGGACCGAAAAAGCCGCGTCTGACAAAATTCAGGCAATAGCCGGCGCCGACTACCGCGGCGAACAACACGACCACGCTTAGCGCCGGATAGGTTTTTAACGTACCGATAAACAACAACAATTCGGCCGGAAAACCATTGGTAAGCGGCACGCCCATGCTGGACAGGACAAACAGGAAAAATAGCACCGTCAGCCGCGGCATGGGTTTGGCAAGACCGCCCAAATGCACCAGCTCATTGCTCCCCAAGCGCTGCTGTATCATGCCCGCGATCAACATCAAGCTGCCGGCCACGATGCTGAAATTCAGCAATTGCATGACCGCGCCCTGCAGCCCCTGCAAGGTAAACGAGGCAATCCCTACCAACACCAAACCGACATGGCTGATGCCGGCATAAGCCAGCAAGCGACGCAGATTGGTTTGTTTCAGCGCAATCAAGCCAGCGTAAATCATGGTGCTCGCGCCCAAGATCGCAAGCAGCCAGCGATGCTGCATGGCCGCTTCCGGCGCCAACGGAATCGCAAAGCGAATGAAGCCGTAAACGCCGAGTTTAAGCGCCATCAGCAACGCGCTGATTTGCGTCGGCGCCTCCATCGCCACGGTCGGCAACCAGGTATGAAACGGCAACAACGGCGCCTTGACCGCAAAACCCAACATCAGCAGCAGAAAAATCAGCTCTTGCTCGGCCAAGCCTAGCGGCGTATTCAACAAAATCGGCAAACTGAACTGCAAGTCTTGCGGTATGGCACCGCCGGTTAGATGCGCATGATTCAGCGCCAGCAGGATGATCGCGAATAATAGCGGCACGCCGCCGAACAACATATATAAGGTATATTTCATCGCCGCATGACGCCGCTCCGCGCCTATGCCCCACAAACCGATCAGGAAAAAAATCGGCGGCAGCGTCAATTCCCAGAACAGGAAAAACAACGCCAGATCCAGCGCGGTGAACACTGCCAGGGTGACGCTTTCCAATATCAGCAGCAGAGCCAAATGAAAGCGGGTTAAATGCCGCACCGTGTTCCAGCCAGCCAGCAAAGCCATCACGGTCAGCAATGCCGTCATCGGTAAAAACCACAGCGAAATGCCGTCCACGCCCACCTGATAATGAATATTCAGACCCGGTATCCAGGCATAATCTTCCAACAATTGAAAGCCGCCATAGTCGGGATTGAATTGCTTGACAACCAGCAAGGTCAGCAGCAGCTCGATGCCCGCCACGCCCAGGGCCAACCCTTTGGCCGTCGGCAAGTGCCTGACAAAAGCCAGCGCCAGGGCCCCCAGCAATGGCCAGCCCAAACAAAGCGTCAATATGGGAAAGGTCTCATTCATGGTCGTTCCGATGCTGACCGCGATGCCGGGGATAATGCTGGCCGATTTCACTGGCCTCCTGATCGATGAACTTCAACCACGGCGTGGTGTAAAAACCGGTGCCGATCAGCAATCCGCAAATGATCAAGGTAATGAGGCGCTCTTTCAGCACGGGATGATGTCGGCTGCTGTATGGCTGGATGAAGCGTTTCGGATGGGCGATGAACACGCGTTGAAAAGCCCACAGCAAAAAACCGGCTGCCAGCACATTACCCAACAAAATGGCAATGGCGACGAACCAACCGTGTTCCTCTATGGCGCCTTCTATCAGCAAATGCGCCGCATCGAAGCCCGGCGTGCCCGGCATCACCATCGTGCTGAGCGCCGAAATCAAAAACAGCAACGCAATCGACGAATTGGCTTCGAACAAGCCGCCGAGACGCGGAAAAAACGAGGTGCGGGTGCGCTCATAAATCAGCCCGATGCTGAAGAACATGCCTGCCGTCGCCAAACCATAAGCCAGCGACAGCAATATGCTGCCTTCCAGCGCGAAGTCATTGAAGGAAAACACGCCTATCACCAGCATGCCGGTATGACTGATCACCGCGAACGCCAGCAAGCGCCGCATGTTGATCTGCATCAAAGCCAGCAAGGCCCCGTAAAAAATACCGATCAATCCCAGGCTGACGACAAACGGCGCCCATTGTTCGGCGGCGCCAGGCACCAATGGCAGGATGAAACGAATCAGCGCGTAAATCCCCAATTTCAGACCGATCAAAAAGGTCGCGGCACTCGCCACGGTGCCGTGCTCGGCCAGGAGCGGCAACCAGGCATGGAACGGAAACAGGGGCATCCGTACCGCAAATCCGAAAAACAGCAAAATGAAGATCAGGGCTTCGTTCGGTATCGCCAGTTTATGCTGTTTCAGCGTCAACCAATCGAACGTCAGCGGCGCGCCGTTTTCGCTCAAACCGTATCCCAGCAGCAAAAAACCGACCAAGCTCATGATCAAGGCCGACCCCCAATATTGCAGCACGACATTGATGACCTGGCTCCGCTGCCGGCCAGTACCGGCCGACAAGGTCAACAGGACCACCGGTACCAGTTCCAGCAAACACCAAAACCAGAACTGCATCGCGTTCAAGGCCGCGAAGGCACCGATCAAAATCCCCTGATAGGCCAACAAACACGCCACGAACAAGCGGTCGTTGCGATGCCGGGTAATCAGTGTATAAATCAAGGCCAGCAGCCCCAACACGGCGGTCAACGGAATGAACAGAACATTAGTGCCATCGACGCCAACCCGATAACCCATGCCGAACAAATAAAAATGTTCCGCCAGATGGATGCCAGGGGTTTCCGCATCAAAGATTCGCAGCAAATACAGGCTCAACACCACATTGACCGTGGCACCCCAGACAGCGGTCCGCAACATATACTCGGCACGCACCCACAACACCGCCGCCATCGTCAGCAGCGGCACTACCGTCAGCGCCGTCAGCAACGGGAACAAACTCACCGCCGACCAGGACACGAGATTGGTCATGATGCATACCCCAGCGCCACCATCAGCGTGATCAGCACGAACAAGGCCAGATAGCGCGGACTCAGCAACATGCGCTCAAATCGATTGGCCGCCCGCCCGAGCCGGCGCCCCAAATGTATCGAATGTTTGCCAATACCCCGTAAAATGAAATGGTATTCAAACCAGCTCATCAGCGCGGCACTCCATTGCGCCAGCTTGCCGGCCAGGCCACTGCCCTGGGCAAAACTGTCTTCCTCGCTTTCCAAATTCGCGCCCATGCGTCTTTCTTCCCATTGCGCCAGCGAGGAAATCGCCTTGATCGCCGGTGCCGGCACGCCCAGCAGCGGATCGATGAATTTTTCGTCTATCGTGCGCATGTCGCTGGCCAGGCGCTGGATCGGTTTCAACAATAGCCAGTCCACGGCCGGCTCCAACCAGCCACGCTGCAACGACACTAAAAATGCCCAGCGGCATCGCGCCAGGGCCGGCACGACCGGTTTAACCGGCTCGCCATGGGTCACGTGCAAAATCGACGGTGCCGTCAGCAGCAAATAACAGCGCACTACGGCATGGGCGCACAGATGCCAGGCCGCCAAGGTCCAAAATCCCAGGCCGCATTCGACGAACATCAAGCCCAACTGCGCGGAAATCGCAAAGACATGCGAGCTTTTGATGTCGGTCTGGCTCAACCCGACCCAATGGCTGTAGACCGTCGTCAATGCGCCGATCACGACCAAAACCGTCATCGCCAGCGGCGCCTGTTCGAACAAGGTCTGTAATTGAATCAGCAAAAACACCCCGGCATGTATCATCACGCCGCCGTAAAACACCGCGCTGGACGGCGTCGGCCCTTCCATTGCCCGCGCCAGCCAAGGCGTGAATGGAATTTGCGCCGATTTGGCAAACGCAGCCACGGCAAAACTCAGCGCAAGCAGCGTGGCGTCGCCGCGCGCCAAATCGCCGGCCGTCGCATTGATGAGTTGCCAATCCGAGCTTTCCAGCCAAACCAAGCTCAAGCCCATGCCCAGCAAGAAACCGCCATCGCCGACGCGATTGGTGACAAATGCGCGGGTGGCGTTATGCGCCGCGACGGGCCTGTCATAGGCATAGGCGATCAGGCAATAGGAACAAAGCCCCGCCACTTCCCAACCGACGAAAGTAAACAACGCGTTGCCGGACAGCACCAACAGCAACATCGCCGCGGCAAACAGATTCAAGCAGAAAAAGAAGCGGTGAAACCCGGCTTCACGATGCAAGTAATTGACGGAAAAACTCATCACGATGAATAGCAGCAGCGTAAACAGCGTCGCCAACAACAAATTGAACCCCGCCGCCTTCAGGCTGAATGAAATATGCAAGCCGCCCATACCGAGCCAATCGCCATAATTGAACACCTCGCCGCTCTGGCCAAACTGAGTGCCGATTGATAGCGTCACCGCCGCAAGCGCCGTCAGCGCCATCGAGGTCAGCGTAATGCGCGCCGTGGTTTTCTCGCCGTCGACGCCGTTCGTCACGCCGGCGAAATGGAGCACACCAACCGAGACCGCGGCCAAGAAGGGCAATAAAGGCAACAACACGATCCAGGCATTCATCCGTTCACACCTCCCGCCACGTTGACCTGCTGGATCAGCATCGGCGCTACCGGTCCCGTTTCATCGCGGTAACAATCCTTGGAATTCTCTCGCTCCGGCACGGCTTCTGCCGGCGCATGCCAGGGTACAAAACCGATACCTCGCTCGAACAGGAAAATATCGCCGCTCTCGGGGTCCTGTGCAGAAAGATGCACCCAGCCGCCGCCTATAAGTTCCCGCAGCCCCTCTTGCTTGGCATAAATATTCTCCAAAACCTTGGTTTTGGCTTCGACGACGATTTGCAGCCGCATCGGTTCGTGAATCTCCACCATTTGCAAGGGCAAGCCGGTGCGCAAATCGCTGCCAGCGCCTTCCATCACGCCGAACAGGCCGGTGACGTTATGCGGAATCTTGGTGCCGCAACCCAAGCGTTCGTTGTTGACGCTGGAAAAGTAATATTCCAGATTGATGCCGGCGCCAACCGGGCCAGCGGTCAATAAAATGTTTTCCAAAATCGTGCCGTCGGCGTCCTGAGTTGGATCATAGGAAATCAAAAACAAGCGGCGATCGAAAAACGCGCCTTGCGTCGCCGCGCGCCGACCGATGTACGCTGCCGCATTGGTGGCATGCCCGAATTCCGGCCGTACTTGACTCAAGTCCATTGCCCGATTTTCGACAGCGCGAATCGCGGCCTTACCCGATCTTGGTTTGGAACCGGCGAAACGGCGGCACCGCTCCTGGGCTGCCAGGCCGTCGGCCTCAAGTACACAAGCTTGGACGCGGACAAAGTCGTCCCGCCGAGCAGAAGGAATTTGCTCCGTATCGAACCAGGTCACGATGTCACTGCAGGTATCGTGCTGAGCGCCGACGAACCAAGTGTCGTCTGGAATCGAAATGCCGCGTTCGGCCAGCAACCGCCGTACTTCCGGGCGGTTGGCCATGGCCGCGAAAACCCTGGCATTGGGCCCGCCCTGACGGCCGCCGCAGGCGCCACAATCATGGGCGGCTTCGTGCGGATTGTTCTGGCTGGTAGAGCCATGCCCCATCAGCGCGACGATGGGGGCAAAACCATAGGTCAAACCAGTGGTTCGCAGGAATTGCGCAACCCTATCGGCTTGTTCCTGGTCGGTAAATCCAAGTTTTGGCGCTTGCACCATTGCAGATGTCGCATCGTCCGCGACAAAATGCAATTGCGTCGCCACCTTCGGAACCAATAATCGCTGCCAACCCAATTCCAGATGCCGCTGACCGGTCGGCCACAGCGTTTTTCCGAGCAAACGCAGCAAATTGACCGGCGCGAAGACATACAGCAACGGGTAGGCCAACACCAAACTGGCGCGCAGATTTTGATACAACTGATAGGCCAAGCCGTGAGTCATATGCAAGCCCTTGGCGTGTGCAACCAGCTGCTGTGCTTGCCCTGGTCGGATCACTTCGTCGATCCGATGCGCGGGCTTGACC
Organism: Methylomonas rapida; assembly: GCF_024360925.2. Taxonomy (NCBI): domain Bacteria; kingdom Pseudomonadati; phylum Pseudomonadota; class Gammaproteobacteria; order Methylococcales; family Methylococcaceae; genus Methylomonas; species Methylomonas rapida. The sequence continues at coordinate 4,165,129 of NZ_CP113517.1, forward strand.
ACCACCGGACACAGCGGTGTCACGTCATGCGCATCCAAAGGCTTATAGTTCATCGCCACCCCAAAGAAACCCGCGGCTCCCAAGGTTTCGATGGCGGGATTCAATTCTTCCAGATGGCGGCGAAAACTTTCTTCGCGCTCGTCCATGCAAAAAAAGATTTGGGCCCGCGGCCGGGTATCGCGCCGAGCCCAGCGCCCGCGCCGGCGATTGGCATGCAAGGTTCGTAATAATACCTGCCGATAATGACGCTCATAAGCTTCCAGCCAGACTTCGCCGCGCTGTCTTTCGTTGAATCCATCGATAAGTCGCAATAGATCGAGCAATTGCGCTTTGCTCAATTGTGCCAGCTCGGCTGTGCTGAGTTGCAGCCAGTCACATACTTTTAATAAGCGCCAGCCCTGATCATAAACGCTGAGTTTGTCGGGTTGAATGGCCAAGGGCGATTGGCGCCAGGTCCAAATGCGCTCGGCCAGCATGGACCAATCTTGGCTCTCCCGGCAGTTACTGCCCAACAAGGTTTGCGCTGCTTGCGCCAAATATTCCGGCAACTCACCGTTGAATAACGCCTGCCTGACCACGAATTCAGCACCGTGTTTGCCGAAATATGCCTGCAGCTTGTCCAAGCGCGGTTCACAATGCCAATGCTTACGGCAAAGGTCGTAGAGATAGGCGCGATCGAGAACGAGGCGTATCGCCAGATAATCCGCCAACTCGGGTTTCGCGGCATTATGCGTTCGATAGTCCGGATGGGTTTGTCGCCAATTGATCAAACCGGACCATCCCGGCAGTTCCAGCGCTAACCGCTGCAAATAACCGGACCAACGATCCTGCGGTATGGCCATGGCCTGCAATTGCTGGAGAATCGCATCGACGGCATTGTCAGGCAATGCCGATACCAGCTCTTCCCAACATGCCAATTCTTGAAAAATCGGCTGCGCATCCTGCGAGGCCTGTTGCCGCCAAACGTGGTACAAGCCTGAATCCTGCTGCGCCAATCGCCAGGCCGCGAGGCCTTCGTCCAGCAAGGAGGCGCAAATCCGGATGAGCTGCGGCCGCACGTTGTCCAGAATATCGATGCCGCACAAAGCCTGCAGCAAGCCGCGCAAGGTCAACTTATCGCCGACCTGGACAAATAATGCCTCGATGTCAGCGTTTATCCGTTGACGCATGAGCCGCGCGTCATCGCCGACCGAGCCCTCGTTTTTGCTCGACAACCAGCGCTCGGCCTGCTCGCCGCTCAAATCCAACAATTGTTCCGGATGCAAATCGGGCGTCTCGAGTTCAAGCTTTTGCAGCAATATGTCCCATAAGGCTCCCCATGTCTCGCCATTGGCCGTGCGTTGCTGCAGAACACCCAACTCGTCCACTTGCCAATGCCACTGCGCCGGACTGATAACGGATAAATTGCCTAACAACCCCAACCGGTAGAGTTGTAACGCCGTGACGCATTTGTCGCCCACTCGACAAACCGGCGGCCTGGCCGACAATTGAAATTGCCGCTCCAGTACGCTGTCGATGTCGTCGTCATCGATGCGACCCTGGCGATAAAGGTCGCGGAATCGCGCGGCCGGCCAGTAACAGTCTATGCCGGTCAATGCGGAAAATTCGGCCAGGGCCTGTTCGAACGGCAAATGCTCAAAACCATGCAAGGTATTGTGATGCACGAAATCGTGAATGGGCGCCTGGCCCGGCAGCACATGATCCAGGTGCCGTATCGCCTCGACGATACCGTGCCGCAACGCGTCGTAAGTCGCTGAAACCGATTGCATACTCAAACCGTCACATCCCGCACGCAGCCAAAAACAACCATGGAGATCACTGGCTTCATGGCAGCCTCTCCCCGATCACGCGCAGCATGCGTCCCACGGTGGACGTCGACAATTCGATCAACGGCGCCGGGATTAAACCGAAAAAAACGATAGCCGTCACCAATACGCCGGAAGCCATCAGCTCGACGGGTTTCAAATCGGCAATGTGCCGCATCTGCGGCTTCACCGGCCCGGTAAACAACAAGCCTATGGTGCGCATCGCGTAGGCGGCGCTGATCAGGATGCTGAGGCTGAAAAACACCATCAAACCGCCCCATTGCTGAAAGCCGCCGATCAGGGTATGCAATTCGGCGATGAACCCCACCGAACCGGGCAAGCCCATGGCCGCCAGCAAGGTCAAGGTGGTAAACGCGGCAAAACGCGGCATCACTTGCACCAGCGAACTGTAATCCTGAATGTTGCGAGTATGGGTGCGTTCGTAAAGCAGACCGACCAGCAAAAACAAGGCGCCGGCGATCAAACCATGCGCGCTCATTTGCAAAATCGCGCCAGTAAATCCTGTCTGGTTCAGCGAGGCGATGCCCAACAGCACCACGCCCATGTGACTCAGGGAGGAATAAGCCACCATGGCCTTCAAATCGCGTTGCCGCCAGGCCAAAAGGCCGCCGTAAATCATGCCGAACAGGGCCAGAAACACCAGAACGGGTTGCAGCATTTGTGCGGCGACCGGCAACATCACCACCGTGCGCAATAAACCATAGGCGCCCATCTTCAACAAAATGCCGGACAGCAGGATACTGATGGGACTGGGCGCTTCCACATGCGCCAGCGGCAACCAGCCATGCAGCGGAAATATCGGCATCTTGACGCCGAAACCCAGCAAAAAGCCCAGCAACACCAGCACCTGTTCCGTTTTGGGCATGTTTTGCGCCACCTGCCCCATCGACACCATCAAGGAGCCTTGGTGCTCCAAATCGTACTGGCTGACCGCCAACAGGCTCAGCAACATGAATACCGAGCCGCCCATCGTGTACAACACGAAATTCAGACTGGCGGCATGACGGCGCTTGCCCCCCCAGCGATCGATCAGAAAGAACAGCGGAATCAGCGTCACTTCCCAGAAGATATAAAACAAGGCCCAATCCTGCGCCATGAACACGCCAAGCATGCCGAATTCCAGCAACAAGATGCAGATGTGATAGCCCTTGGCGCCGTCCGTGACGCTCAATGAAGCCAGCAAGGCAATCGAGGTCAATAAGGTCGCCAACACCAACATCGGCAACGACAAGCCATCGATGCCCAGCGCATAGGCGCTACCCAGCTTGGGGTTGAGCGGAAAGAATTCGCTGAACTGCATCGTGCTATTGCCGGCATCGAAGCCCGCCAACAGTCCACACGCTAGCAAAAACGCGCACAGCGCCGCCAGGTTGCTGATCGCGCGGATCAGCCCCATGCGTTTAGCGGACACCGGAACCAGAAGCAAAGCGCCTAGCGCCGGGGTCCATAGCAGCGAACTCAAAATTGCCATTGCGTATGAAAACTCGTCAAATTAGCGTACATTCTAAAGGCATTTGGTTGAAATAGGCCAATCCGGACAAAAATGGTTTATTTAAACCAAACATCTTGCATTAGCATTTCCGCCACACTGGTGAGTTTGATTTCGCAAAGCCGCTGGCTTCGTGTACCCTAGCCCGCCACAAATTGGAGTAACGCAAAAAATGCGTAATAACATCACTTTATTCAACAGCGATCAGCATCGCTATATCCTGTTAAACGAAAGCGAACCGGGAGAAGAAGACGGCATTCCGTCCAATCAATACCTGATTCTGCACAATGGCAAGGGCACCCTGCTGGACCCAGGCGGCTTCGGCGTGATGCCTCAAGTCTTGAACGAGATGCTGCAATATTTGAATCCCGAGGACATCGAGGCCATCGTCCTGTCGCACCAGGACCCCGACATCGTCGGCGGCCTGAACAGCTGGATGCAGCTGACGCCAGCGCGCATCTACGCGTCGCGCATCTGGCTGCGTTTTTTGCCGCATTACGGCATTTCCGGCATGCAACGCTTCATCGGCGTAGCCGACCAGGGCGAACACATCACGCTGGATTCAGGCCTAAGCCTGCAATTCGTGCCCGCGCATTTTTTGCATTCGCCCGGACAAATCAATGCCTACGACCCCTTGTCGAAAATCTTGTTTAGCGGCGATGTCGGCGCGGCGATGGTACCCACCGACGAGTGCGAGGTGTTCGTCAGTGATTTTCAACGCCACTTGCCGTTTACCGAGGGCTTTCACAAACGCTACATGGCATCGAATCGCGCCTTGCGCTATTGGGTGCAACAGGTCAGAAAGCTGGATGTAGACATCATCGCCCCGCAACATGGACCTCTGTATCGCGGTCAAGCCAAGGAGGATTTCTTGAATTGGCTGTATGACCTTGCCTGCGGCAGTGATTTGCTGGATGTCGAATAAATGAATTATCCGCACAAAAAGCCATCGCAGATCAAGGCACTGTATATTCACAGCATTCGCACCCTGACCGAATTGCTGGAAGCGCAAAATCGTACCCAGAGTTTCGACCGCGGCGTAATCGATCTGGCGATACGCGAAGTGGAGAAGCTGGCCGAGAGCTTGCCGGCTTTATTCGATAACAACGATGCCAAGACCTTGACGGTCCAGCACGCCCAACGCTGCCGGACCGTGGCGGCCAGCCTGTCATTGCTGAATCGGCAGCAAACCAAGGAAGCACAGAAAAATCGCGGCTTGCTGAGTTCGTTGATCATGGAAACGCACGAACTGCTGCAGCGCATGGAATTGACGTTGATCGACAAAAGCCTGTTCGAGCGGCAGTCCGCGGTGCTGGAAAACATCATCCTGTCCCATGAAAAGGTCACACAGTGGAAGGAATTCGTGCAAGACATCCTGCTGGAATTTCATGGTTTTTTTCCCTTCAACTTCTTCACCATCGCGTTTACCGGCGAATCCGGCATCCACATTTATATCTACTATCTGGGCCATTACTGTGAAAACACCAAGGAACGGGTACGCAAGCGCCTGGCGGAAAATTTGCTGGCGGAATTGAGCATATCCCCCGATTCGCTGATCGAACTGGAAGAATTCGTCATAACCGACATCAAGCAGCAACGCGGTTTCGATGAAATCGAAACCATCACCGTCGCGGTACCCGACGAAAAAATAGGCGTCGGCGGGATTCTGGGCGTCAGCTATGCGTCGGGTTATCCCTTGACGGTGCAGGAACAAAGCATCATCCGCTCATTGCTGTCGGTGATGGTAATGGTGGTCGGCTCCAGCAAGACGCTGTCGCGCTCGCTGCAGGAATTGGCCTATTACGCCGAACACGACCCCTTGACCGGTTTGCACAACCGCCGCTATTTCAATGAAATCCTGGAATACGAAATCGAACGCGCGACCCGCCACAACGATCGCTTTTCGCTACTGTCTCTGGATCTGGATAATTTCAAGAGCGTCAACGACAGCTTTGGCCACATGACCGGCGACCAGGTCCTGATGCATCTGGCGCAACTACTGAAAAAACAGCTACGCAAGGGGGACGTCGTCGTTCGCCTTGGCGGCGACGAATTTGCCGTGCTGCTGCCCGGCACGGATAGCGAAAGCGCCCTGCTGGTCGCCGAATCACTACGGGCAGCGGTACACGATTACGATTTCGTTCTGGAAGGACTGCAACACCGCCATATCAATATCACCACCTCGATCGGCGTGGCCACCTTTCCGAACGACGCGCCGGTAATCACCGATTTGCTGAGCGGGGTTGATTTGGCCCTGTATCAGGCCAAGAGCGTCGGCAAAAATTTCGTCTGCCCGCTGCAAACTCTGGAAACATCCCTGGCCCAAAACAAAAAATTGCTGGGCTTGTCCGAAGTACTGAAAAAAGCCCTGAAAGAAGAGCGCATCGTGCCGTATTTTCAACCCATCATGGCTTGTCAAAGCGGCGAATTGCACGCCTATGAGGCACTGGCTCGCCTGACCACCGAAACCGGCGAGATCATTTCCGCGGGCATGTTCATCGATGCGGCCGACAAGTACGGCATCAACCTGAACCTCGACCACATCATGCTGCGCAAGGTCACCGCCTTCATGGCCAATCACCAGGCGGCCACCGGGACGATGCCCACGGTATTCGTGAATTTGACGCCACAGGAAATCCAGCGCCGCGACATTTTGCAATATGCGGAAAACCTTTGCCTGCAATACGGCATTCCGCCGGCCAAATTGGTGTTCGAAGTCACCGAGCGCGAGGCCATCGGCGATTTGTCGAACATGCGCAAATTCTTGAGCAAATTGCGTGAAAAAGGCTTTGCCTTTGCATTGGACGATTTTGGCAGCGGCTACAATTCTTTCCATTATCTGCGTGAATTGCATTTCGAGTACGTCAAAATCGATGGCGCCTTCATTTCCAACATCCTGAATTCCAAGGTCGACAGTATTTTGATCGAAAACCTCAATCACCTTTGCCAGCAACTGGGCATGAAAACATTGGCCGAGTTTGTCGAATCCGAAGAAATCATGCTGAAATTACAGGCAATGGGCATAGACTATGCTCAGGGTTTCCATCTCGGCCTGCCGCGCGCCAATTTTCTTTAGCATCATGCAAATTCATTTGATCGCCGTAGGCAACAAGATGCCGGACTGGGTGCAGCAGGGCTATAATGACTATGCCAAACGCCTGCCGCGCGAATGCGAATTGGTGCTGCGGGAAATCGCCCCCGACAAACGCCGAGGCGGCGACATCGCCCGCATCACCAAGGAAGAAGGCGAGCGCATGCTGGCGGCGCTACCGCCGCGCGCGCATATCGTCACGCTGGACATTCCCGGCAAGCCCTGGACCACCGAGGATTTGGCCAAGGCGCTCAAGCGCTGGCTAGGCAACGGCCAGCCGGTGGCTTTGATGGCCGGCGGCCCGGAAGGTTTGTCGCAGGCGGTCAAAGAAAGCGCGCAAGAATCGTGGAGTCTGTCTCCCCTGACCTTTCCCCATCCCTTGGTGCGCGTGATCGTGGCGGAACAAATCTACCGCGCCTGGAGTCTTTTGAATAATCATCCTTACCACCGTTAGCCGCATGTCCCCACAAATCGTTCTGGCCTCCGCCTCACCCCGCCGCAGTGAATTGCTGAAACAAATCGGCATTCGCCATTTGGTCAAAGCGGTCGATATCGACGAAAGCCCGTGGCCCCACGAATCACCGCTGGCCTATGTGGAGCGTGTCGCGAATGAAAAATCGGCGGCCTGCCGGGCTTTATTGCAAAACGAGTTACCGGTCTTGGCCGCCGACACTAGCGTAGTCTGTGACGGTAACATCCTGGGCAAGCCTGAGAACAAACAGCATGCCATCGACATGCTGAACCAACTTTCCGGCCGGACTCATCAAGTTTATAGCGCGGTGTCGCTGCGTGGCGATCATCACTGGCAGGCCGTCAGCGTCAGCGAAGTCACCTTCAGGCACTTGCGCGACGATGAAATTCTGGCCTACTGGCAGACCGGCGAGCCGCTCGACAAGGCGGGCGCCTATGCCATTCAGGGTTTGGCCAGCATTTTCATCGAATCGATTACCGGCAGTTTTTCCGGGGTAATGGGTTTGCCGCTGTTTGAAACCGCACAACTATTAGCCAAGCAAGGGATTAAAATCATCGCATGAGTGAAGAAATTTTGATTAACGTCACCCCGCCCGAGACACGGGTCGCGGTGATCGAAAACGGCGTGTTGCAGGAACTGATCATCGAGCGCGTGCGGCAAAAGGGCCTGGTGGGCAACATATACAAAGGCGAAGTTTGCCGGGTTTTGCCGGGCATGCAGGCCGCATTCATCGACATCGGGCTGGAAAAAGCCGCGTTTTTGCATTTATCGGACTTCAATAGCCAGGAACTGGAAGGCGGTTCCGACAATATCGAGCATTATCTGAAAGAAGGGCAGAAAATCGTCGTGCAAGTCACAAAGGACCCGCTCGGCAATAAAGGCGCGCGTCTGACCACCGATATTTCGATCCCGTCCCGTTATCAGGTCTACATGCCTTACGCCAGCAACTCCGGGGTATCGCAGCGCATCGAATGCGAGGAAGAACGCATCCGTCTTCGAGCCTGCATCGAAAGCTATCTGCAAAAACACACGGTACCCGGCGGCTTCATCGCCCGCACCGCGGCGGAATGCGTCGAAGAAGTCATTCTGTATTCCGACATGACCTTTTTGCACAAATTGTGGGAATCGATCCTGGAAAAAAGCCGCAAAGCCAAGGTCAAAACCTTGATACACGAGGACTTGCCGCTCAGCATCCGCACCTTGCGCGACTTATACAAGGAAGGCATCGAAAAAGTCCGCGTCGACTCCAAGGAAACCTTTTTGCGCCTGGTCGAGTTTGCCGAGACTTTCGTCCCCGAAGTGGTGCCGGTCATCGAGCATTATTCCGGCGAACGTCCGGTGTTCGACATCTATAACGTCGAGGACGAAATCAGCAAGGCGCTGGACCGCAAAGTGAAACTCAAATCCGGCGGCCACCTGGTATTCGATCAAACCGAATCGATGACGACGGTGGACGTCAACACCGGCGGCTACGTCGGCGGGCGCAATCTGGAAGAGACCATTTTCAAGACCAACCTGGAAGCGGCGCAAACCATATCCCGCCAGCTCAGACTGCGAAACCTTGGCGGCATCATCATCATCGATTTCATCGACATGCAGAGCGATGACCACAAAAAGCAAGTGCTGGCGGCGCTGCAACGCAATCTGGAAAAGGACCACGCCAAAACCAAGATTACCGAAGTTTCCGCGCTGGGCCTGGTGGAAATGACGCGCAAGCGCACCCGCGAGAGCCTGGAACATATTTTGTGCGAACCCTGCTCCACGTGCGGCGGTCGTGGCGTGCTGAAAACCGCGGAATCGATTTGCCTGGAAATCTTCCGCGAAATCATCCGCGTGGTGCGCCAATACAGCGTGCAGCAAATTTTGGTGTTGGCATCGGAACAGGTCGTCGAAATGCTGCTGGATGAAGAAGCCGACATGCTGGCCGAACTGGAAGTTTTTTTGAAAGTAGCCATTAAGATTCGGGCCGAAGCAGAATACAATCAGGAGCATTACGACGTCGTCCTGCTGTAGGTACTGCATTTTGTGATTGGACATATTACCCGGGCTACCCGCCATCTGCTGTTTTGGTCGCTGATTTCGGCCGCCTTTCTGCTGAGCGCTGCGCGGATTTTTTTAGCCGGCTTGGACGAATATCAGCTCGAACTCGAAGATAAAATCCGCCAAGCCACCGACGTTCCCTTTAAGATCGGGCACTTGGAAGCAGGCTTGCGCGGTTTCAACCCCGAGATCATACTGCGCGACATCCGCATCGAAGCCGAAGATCCGCAAAACAAGCCGGATTTGCAACTCCGGGAAATTCGGCTAGGCCTTGATTTCTGGCATTTACTGCTCTCCTGGGACCTGATGTCCGCCAGCCGGGTAACGCTGGTCGGCGCCAATGTCCACCTGACCCGCAAGGAAGACGGCAGTCTGGCGATCAAAGGCCTGCACGCCAGCGACGAGCAACCGCTCTGGTTGTTGCGCGGCCAACAGTACGAGATTCTCGACAGCCAAATTACATGGCAAGACCTCAAGCGCCATGGCCAGAAAGTTCATCTCGACCGCTTCGATGTGGTCCTGAAAAATCATTTTTCCGATCGAAGCCACGAGATACATTTGGTCAGCAGCCTGCCAAAGCAATATGGCGATTCATTTCGTATTTCCGCCCTCGTCAAGGGCGACATATTCAAAGCCGACGATATCGAAGGGCAGTTGTATATCGAAGGCACCGATCTGCAAGCGGCAACGTTGATCACCGGCGACTTGCCCCTGGGCCTGGATTTACGCTCCGGCGCTGGCGACATCAAAGTCTGGAGCGCCTGGAAACATTCCAGCCCCTATCAAATCGACGGCTACATTCAAGCGCAACAAATTGACATCAGCAAAAATCAAGGCAAACCCATCCACATGGATACTTTCCAGGCCAGTTTTGCCTGGAGCGAAGACGATGGCCGCTGGCGCCTTGCCGGTTATGACGTCAATATCTTTACCCAGCGCCAGCGCTGGCCCGATGGCGCCTTTTATCTGCAACAAGATACCGAGGGCAATCTGTCCGCTCTGATCAGGCAACTCGATCTGCCGGCGGCCATGCTCCTGGCACCTCTGATCGTCCCGACCGGACACGATCATGCCGAGTGGTTGAAACTGAATCCCACCGGCCGCCTGCGCGATGTCAGCCTCTTTGTCAGCCATGATCTGCAAAGCTACGCCGTTAGCGGTAGATTTGACGACCTGGGCACCGATCATTATGCCGCCATCCCTAAATTACGCCACTTGAGCGGACAACTCAGTGTCACCGACCAGTACGGCCAGATCATTTTCGACAGCCACGATGTGGCCGCTGACGTCGATGGTCTATTCAGAAACACTGTCAGCATAAAGCTTTTGCAAGGTACGCTTCACTGGTGGCAAGACGCCGAGGCCTGGCAGGTTTATAGCCATAATCTGGCCATAGACAGCCTGGACTTTCAAACCCTCAGCTCGCTGAACCTGCTCATTCCCAAGACCTCAGCCTCACCGGTGCTGGACATGCGTACCCACTTTGGCGGCTTCGAGGACATCAGCCAAGTCAAGAAGTATTTACCGGCCAAACTGATGGATGAGGACGCCGTCGCTTGGCTGGACGATGCCTTCATCAAAGGCAGGATCCGTCAGGGCGAAATGTGCATTCAGGGCGCGCTGGATCAATTTCCGTTTGTCACCGGACAGGGACGTTTCGAAACCGTGTTTACGATCGAAAACGGGGAAGTGCAATTCAACGAAGACTGGCCGCATTTGCATGATTTATATGCCGATGTGCAGTTTCTGGGCGAGGACTTGCAAGTCGCGATTAGCGAAGGCCGCAGCGAAAAGGTCGATATTGATCAAGCCGTGGTGACGATACCGGCGCTGGCCGACAGTGAGCATGTGTATGTGTGGGGGAAAGTGCGGGCCCAGATCATGGATGGCTTGGCATTTTTGCAGCAGTCGCCGCTGCGTCCACAAATAGAACCCGTTGCCAAAGTGCTCGACGGCGATGGCGAAACCCAAATCGACCTGGATCTGAAAATCCCGTACGCGGAAACCGTCCCGGTCAAAGTCAAGGTCGACGCGGAACTGAAGGGTGCGCAATTGACGTTAAAACCCATCAATCTGAAAGTCGACGGCATCAAAGGCATCTTGAACTTCACCGAAGACCGCATTGCCAGCGGCCCGCTCGAAGCACGCACCCTCGGCTACCCCATTCAAGGCAGATTGAGCAGCGATGAGCAGACGACCTACCTCGGCATAAACGGTAGCACCAGCTTTGAACGATTGAAAAAGCAATTTGCCTTTTTGCCGAATGACGTCGCCAGCGGCTCATTTTCGTATCAAGCCAGACTCGCCCTGCCCTACGCGGCGGAACAACCCGGCCAGCTCAACATTACCACCGATTTGAAGGGGGTTGCGATCAAGGCCGAGAACGGCCTGGCAAAAACCAGCGACGAAGAGATGCCGTTAAGACTGAATTTTCAGCTCGACGCTGGCAACCTGCTACCGCTACAGCTGCATTATGGCAAGCAGCTACAGGCGGAATTGCTGATCGACAAAAAGCGTGAAAGCCTGTTCTCAGGGCATCTGGTTTTGGGTCAGGGTCAAGCTTCCCGCTATGGCAAAGAAGGTCTGAAAGTCGACATCAGGCAAGCGACATTCGACCTGTCCCAAGCCCTGAGCAGCTTTGGCAACCCCGAGCAATCCAGATTTCCGCAAATCAGGGAAATCGCCATCGATACGCCGCAGTTGATTTGGCAAGGCCAGTCGCTGGGCGCCTTCACTGGCCGCTTGCAACACCAGGACCAGGCGTGGCAAGGCGAACTCAATAGCGCCATGGCTAAAGGCGCCTTCCATATTCCCAATCAATTAGGTGGCAATAACCGCATCTTGCTGGACATGGATTACTTGAATCTGTCAGAGTTGAGCAACTTCCATCTGGATGCCGCGGAAAACGCCGTTACCGAGTTGCCGCTGATAGACATCAACAGCCGGCAGTTACTATGGCGTACTGTCGACTTAGGTGAGTTGAGACTACAAACCGAACGTCTAGGCAACGGCATACATTTCAAGAAAATCCAATTGCATAACGGCAGCAGTAAAATCGATGTAACGGCCGATTGGCTGAAGCTGGATAGCGGTACCGCCACGCAGGTCAAAGGGAGCCTGGACATGGAGAATTTCGGCAAGTTTCTCTCGCGATTGGGCTATACCGACGACATCAAGGAGACTTCCGCCAACATCAGTTTCAAAGGCGGTTGGCACGGCGGCCCGCATCAGTTCGCGATGGATAGACTAAACGGTTTCCTGCAACTCGATCTGAAAGATGGCCGCATTTCCAGCATAGAACCGGGCTTTGGCCGCTTGCTGGGGTTGATTGCGATGGAACAATGGGTTAAACGCTTGAGCCTGGATTTCAGCGACGTCTATCGTCAAGGTTTGGCTTTTGACGAGATCAAGGGGCATTTCAAAATCAAGAATGGCCTGGCCTTTACCGACGATCTGACGATAGATGCCGTGGCCGCCACCTTCACCATCGCAGGCTTTACCAACCTGGTCGACAAGACCATAGATCAACGGGTCGCGGTAGTACCCAAGAGTTCCGATGCCTTGCCCATTGCTGGTACAATCGTGGATGGTATCGCCAGCATCATCACCCAAGTCGTCACCGATGATTATAAAGAAGGTTACTTTTTCGGCTCCAAATACAAATTATCGGGCAACTGGGGCAATGTCGAAGTCACCCCCCTGCACGACGAAGACGGCTTACTGAACAAAACCTGGCGCGGCCTGACCGATTTCGGCTGGCTGGATTCCATCACCGAGTAAAAACACAGAAATTTTGGCTCTACCTAAAAAATAATAAGCAAAGGACAATCTATGACAATCTGCGCTGCGATTCAAATGGCGTCCGGGCCGCAAGTCAACGCCAATCTGCTCGAAGCCGAAAAGCTCATCGCCGAAGCCGCCAAAGCCGGCGCCAAGCTGGTGGCCCTGCCAGAAAATTTTGCCATCATGGGCATGAACGAATACGACAAAGTCGCTGTGCGGGAGAAGGATGGAGAAGGTCCGATTCAAGACTTTTTGTCCTCATTAGCCAAAAAATATGGCGTTTGGGTCATTGGCGGCACCCTGCCGATGATCGCCACGGCCGACAACAAAGTCCGCGCCAGTTGCCTGGTGTACGACGACCAGGGACAACGCCTGGCGCGCTACGACAAGGTTCATCTATTCGACGTCAGCGTGCCGGATTCGACCGAAGAATACCGCGAGTCCGACTCAGTCGAAGCAGGCTCCAAGCCAGTCGTGATAGACAGCCCCTTTGGCCGCATCGGCATCGCCGTTTGCTATGATTTACGCTTTCCGGAATTCTTCCGCCCCATGGCCCGAAAAGGCCTGGATATCCTGGTCATCCCTTCGGCGTTCACCGCCAAAACCGGCGCCGCGCATTGGGAAGTTTTATTGCGCGCCCGCGCCATCGAAAACCTGTGTTACGTGATAGCTCCCAATCAAGGTGGATTCCATGTCAACGGCCGCCAAACCTATGGCCACAGCATGATTGTCGATCCCTGGGGCGTCGTGCTGGACTGCTATAAGACCGGCCCCGGTTTCGTCAGCGCGGATATCGACAAAGCCCGACTGGAAAAAACCCGCACCGCTTTCCCTGCACTTGAACATCGCCGCATTTTCTGCGAGTAAGCATTATGTTGAAACACATGGTTTATGGTCTGCCCGTGCTGTTGCTTATGGGTTGCGCCGACACCTCCGACCGTTATCGCGATACTCACCAACTGGAATTACCGCCCGAGCTGCCGATCGATCATACCCACTCGCAGGCAGCCGTTGGCATGGACGATCTAAAACCCAAATCATCGGCGCTAGCAAACTTAATCGCTTTCGAGGACGATGGCAGCAAGCCCTTGCTGACACTGAAAACCCGACCCGACCGAGCTTGGGACATGGTGGCTGTAGCACTGAAAATCAGCAACATCGAAGTGCTGGACAAAAACCGCGAAGAAAATCGTATCCAAGTGCGTTACGATCCAGACACCGCCGGCAAGGAAGAAAGCTTGCTCGACATATTCGCCAGCGATAATTACGCCGAAGCCGAATACCTCATCACGCTACAAGAAGATATCCTCGGCATTCGAGTCAATGCGGCGCTCGCCAAACCCGACGAACTCGAATACGGCGACGATGCCTCGGCTGAATTGTTGCGATTTCTGCATAAAGTCATCGATGAAAAAATCATCAATCGAGAACCGAATAAAAGCGAGGAGTAATATCTTCGCTCTAGCCTAGCCGCCAATGGCCCGACTTGCCGCCAGATTTTTCCAGCAACCGCACCCCTTGGATCACCATGCCGCGGTCAACGGCTTTGCACATGTCGTAAATGGTCAGCAACGCGATTTGAGTCGCCATCAAGGCTTCCATCTCGACTCCCGTCTGTCCATTGGTTTTAACAGTAGTCAAGCAATGCACTCGATTAGCCTCTGGCTGCGGTTGCAATTGAATGTCGACATGCGTAATCGGCAACGGATGGCACAATGGAATCAAGTCCGCGGTTTTTTTGCTGGCCATGATGCCGGCAATCCTGGCTATGCCCAACACATCGCCTTTCTTATGATTGCCTGCCATAATCAGGGCCAGTGTATCCGGCAGCATCTCGATAAATCCTTCGCAGATCGCTGCGCGCTGGGTGACCGCTTTGTCGCCGACGTCCACCATATGGGCTTCACCGGCGCTGTTGAAATGACTGAGAGCTGAGTTGGACATATTCCGCACTGTGGGTAGAAATTTTCATTGTATTATCGGGGGAATGATCATGTCGATTAAAGTCCGCTATTTCGCCAGCCTGAAAGAGCTTGTCGGCCGTAGCGAAGACAAGCTACTGGTTTCCGCGCCACTGTCGGCTCGTGCCGCATGGCAACAGCTCAATCCGGAATTGAATATGCCCGATGCGGTATTGGCGGCGGTAAATATGAGCTATATCGAGCTAGATAGCGAAGTCAGGGATGGTGACGAACTAGCGTTTTTCCCGCCAGTCACCGGAGGCTGACATGGATATCAGATTATGCGAAGCGCCTTTTGATCCCTGGCAATCATTACAGGAACATCAAATCAAACAAAAGCCGCTGCAGGGCAAATATGGCGCAACCAGCGTTTTCGTCGGCACCATGCGCGATTTCAACCAAGGCGATGACGTGCGGCGCATGTATCTGGACCATTATCCAGGCATGACCGAAAAACAACTGCAGAAAATTGTAGACCAAACGCAAGCCCAATGGCGCTTACTGGATTACCTGATAATACACCGCGTCGGCGAGGTAAGGCCAAACGAGGCTCTGGTATTGGTAGCCGTTTGGTCTACCCACCGTGGCGACGCCTTCGACGCCAGCCGCTTCATCATGGAAAACCTAAAAAGCCAAGCCCCGTTTTGGAAAAAAGAAATCCTGGCCTCCGGCCAACAACGCTGGGTGGAAAAAAATACCGATGGCTACCAAGTTCATCATGGCTAGCTTGAGCCCTGCTAAAGGCTCAAGCTTCCGCCGCGCATAGCTACAACGTGCCAAAACCTACTTTATTTTTACCCTTTGATCCAACCAAAGTTATCGGCTTTGCAATTGGAGATCAATTCGGCTCAGAAAAAACATTTGCATTTTGCAAAAACTCATATATAATGAGCATTCAATTGACGGGTCGTTAGCTCAGCCGGTAGAGCACCGCACTTTTAATGCGATGGTCGTGCGTTCGAATCGCACACGACCCACCATCAATTAGTTATAAATCAAGCGTTTACGGTTTAACCGTTTACGCTTTTTTTATGTCTTTAGCTTTCCTTTCCTTTTTCTTTCCACTTATTATCTATATCCATTCCCGAAAGGGGATTAAAGGAACGAGCAGATTCAAGAAAATTTGGCGCAAGATGAGCATATCTCATCGTAACATTCAGACTTGAATGACCAAGTAACTGTTGAAGAGTTCGAATATTGCCACCATTCATGATGAAATGAGAGGCAAAGGTATGCCGAAGAACATGAGCAAGCTGTCCAGGTGGACAAGTTAAGGAAGCACGCTTGAAGGCAGACCGGAAAGCACCATAACAAGATGCAATGGTATTAGTGCGAAGGTATCGATAAACACTTTCATAAATTCCCACATCAACAGGAATGAAGCGAAATTGACCATTTTTTGTATCCGGAAAATAAAAGCCTTTGTTTCTAACATGATCAATCTTTAAGCCTTCAGCTTCAGACCAACGCGCCCCAGTGGCCAAAGAAATGGAAACCACGTAAAAAAGGCTTGAATTCTTAGATTGATGAACCGAATCGAAAAGACGAGAAATTTCATCTTTAGTGAGGTAACGTAGTTCAGTTTGCTTTTCCTTGAACTTGCGAACATCCTCAAAAGGACATTCATAACTGATAACAGATAGCCGCTTCAATTCACGATAAAGCGCCTTGAGCGTAGACAATTCCCTGTTAAGAGTGGCCACGTTGATTCCGGATTGAAGGCGATCTTGACGGTATCTTGAGAACAAAGAAACATCAAAATTTCGCGCAATCGGGTCATTAAGAACTTCAGCGATCTTGAGCAATCGATTTTTTGTATCGATGGAGCTTTTTAGCGTTTGGCCATGCAAGTCATACCAAAGATTGACCAGATCGGAAAAACGTCGATTATCGCTTATCGGCTCAAATCGACCTGAAAGAAGATTTTTCTCAAAAAAAGCCGCTTCAGCCTTAGAGTCAAAAAGCCGGATAACTCGACGACCTTTTACACCATCAGGACGAATATCGACTTTCCATTTATTACCGTCTTTTTTTGGCATAGTCATTAATAAATAAATCAAATTGTTTATATTTAGAACTTTTCCAAACACGAACAAAAACACGCCCTTTCCCAGAACAGCGATAGCCAGTCTTTCCAGAACGAAAAGCAAGAAAGTAAGCAACCATAACTAAGCCGCTTTACCAATTATCCGCCGCATAGCAAGGCCCTTTTCGACGTTCTCCCTAAGATCAGACTCAGAAAGACCACGGGAAATGTAATAGCTAACGATTTGAGGGTAAAAATTAAGCCGTTTTAACTGGCCCATGACTTGCTTGGTATCCATTCCGGAACGAGCACAAAGGGTAATCATGTTCCCAATCAAAAGACTGATATTCTTGGCTATCGGATCGATTGATTCCTTTTTTTTTCGGCATATCTGCAAACCATCGGCAGGCACATAAAAAACGGGGTCTTGCATGAATAGTTGCCAAACTGGATGAAGAATTGAATCGCGGGAAAAATGCGAGTCTCTATCTTTACGCCCATTGTCAAGATTGTAACGAGTCAACCTCATGCCATAACGCCAAATATCGGTGAGATGTTCAGCCACGGCTTCCCAAGATTCCAGGGTTTTATCCATACCTTGACCGATTTCACGGATAACTTGATGATGGAAACGGAGTTCAAGACGACGAACGCGCTTGTTTTTATCGTATGTACCCAAAGAAAATACTTCCCATTCTTTTTGAAAGTAATCCTTCTTATCGCGTTTGACGATTTCAAGCGATTTATCGTACATGCAGACTTGAAAAGCAGACGCCCGACCAATCAGATAATTCTTTTCAACACCTGAACCGCCATAAGAAGCAACCGCTTCAGAAATATCACTCAAGTCGATTTCTGATATTGAATCGAATGTTCTAATGGTTCTGGAATAGGTCGATAGATGATCGAGAAAATCAACAGGAAACGTAAACCCCTGATAATCAAGCGCCAAATGGACAGCACAGCCACGAGGCTTGGCATCATGGAGAAAGGCATTAGAAAAACCGTATTGACCGTGCAAACGCTGCCATATTTTTTTGACAGAGCGTTGACTAATGAAATGGGGGGAAAGCTCAATTTTTAGATGCTGGCCAGGAGAATCAAGTTTTTCATAATACGAGCCAAACAGGATAACAACACCCTCTTGATTGTTCTGAAGCTTGTAACGATAACGCGCGGCTTTACCCATTTTGGACAAATGCCAACAAATAGCCCCGGGACCTGGTTGACCCAAATAAATCAAGTCTTCCTTATTTTGAAGGTGAGTTTCTAACTTGTGAATCAAGCCCTCGTCAGGCACACCATGAAAAAGCTGTCTAATCGTATCAACGAAACAACCAACAATCTGGACATCCGAAAGATCAGTAAAGCCCAAATCATTGAAAAAAATTTTGCCTTGCGCGTCTTCGACGCCCTTAGACAAAGAATCAACAGAAAAACGACTAGAAAACTTCATAACAACACCTAACGACCTATTTTTGGATTTTGTCTGTAACGTGATACAAGGACGTTCACGGATTTTTTTAGATTCGCCCTGAACCGTGGCGCTCGGGACTGGCCTGAACGGCCCTACGGGCAATAAAACCCCTGAATGATGCGCTTAGCGCGCCCTTTTTAGATTTGGCTTGTTAATATGTGGAAAATTCAGGCGGGAAAGCGTGGGCATGGATAAGCTATGGACGGCGCGAGAGTCAATGACCACCGGGAAAAAACCCGATACAGGAAAACAAGAAAGCCGCTTGCCAAGACCAACACCGCCGCCCACAGCTTACCCACACCCACCCCGCCAGTTTTTCCACGATATTAACAAGCCGCCATAACAATTTCGCTTAAACGATCATCCGGTTTATTTTGATACGTTCAGGCCAGCCCCGAGCGCCACGGTTCAGGGCGAAATCATGTTTTTAAGTGGAAAGGAACGGAGCTACTTGTAATCGACTACCCCGACGAAACAAAAGAAGGCACAACGGAAGCAGCCGGAGAAGGCGACGTAATAGCAGGAACAGGAGTGGGCTTAGATTGAGGCGGAAAAGGCACAGTTGATTCAACGACCGGCCTTGGCCAAGCGGAAGCGGGATAAGTTCCACCACTGGTTATAATGTCCAGCCCATAAGGCCGCAACGCAAGAGCACAACCAAAAGCCTTTAATTCATCCAGCTTGAAACGCTCGACTAATTGTTGCCCATCATAAAATTCAACCAGGCCTGATATAACAAGATCACCATTACGGTCTTTTCCGGTAATCAAAGCCGCGAGCCTAGGGCGAAAACGAGTTACCAGATTTTCAACGAAAGCAGCACCACCGCCACCCACCGAAACGAAATTCGATTTTTCAGGCGATTTCTTTTCTTCAGGAGGAACCGGAGAAGGTGAAACAGACGCAACGTTTTTAACAACATCTTTCGACCCAGGTAAATTGAAGTCACCAAAGCCAATACGCCAGACCAAGAAACCGACCAAGAATACCGACATCAAAACGATTTTGACCTTTGCACCATCGGCTGTATGTACCTTTTTTCTTGCCATTTCATCATCCTCTTCAGATATAGTTTGAATATTATTTATGTCATCTATTTGCGCCTGCAAACGATCAATATAAACACGTTTGGTTAAATAACATGGCGGCAAATAAGTATAAATAGCCCGCATATCAACAACACGTTTACCTAAGATTTCATTACCATCATTAAAACGCTGGTTAGTATCATACCCATTATAAATATCGGTTCCCCGATAACGCCATTGCTCAACTCTAGAATCATTGAAATTCATCCCATAGTAAACATCGTAAAGATGAAATTTAGGCATATAGCCATCAAGAAATATAAATTCGAGAAAAGGCCCCAAGTAAGGTATCTTGCGACGATCAGAACGCGAAGCCTGTACAAGATAATCACAAAGAGTATTTTTAATTTGCTTATCAATTAACTCATGATCTTGAGTTAAAAGTATTAAATCCCAATGGTCTTTTCTAGATAATAAAAGCCATTCAATAATTTCTTTTCTACCCTTTTCTTTCCAAGATCGACTATTAAGCCATAAGGCCAATTCATCCAAAACAATTAAACCGTTTTTATCCTCATTTTTATATTTCGGGTCATAAGCAGGAGGTAAAGCCAAAAAATCCTCATAACGAGGACGATCAGGAAGACGATAAGCAATTGAGTTATTATCTTCAGGTAAGAGATTTTCTAAATATAAATCGAGATTAGTAGCAACTGGACAACCGCGAGAAAGATATTCCCGCATTTTGGCAACAGCACAAAGGCTTTTACCTTCCCCACGAACACCTTGGATAATCCAGCCCGGCATGATTAAACCGCCTTAGATTTAATTTTCAATACGTCATACCCAATTTTAGTCAACCAAGACCAAACACGAGCCGAAAGAATAGCCAAAAGACAAGGCACAGCATTGGACGGCATGACCCAACCCCAAACATCGAGAGCCAAAGAAGGAATAGTCTGATAAATACCTTGAACTATAGAAAACATAGAGGATAAATAAAGCGTTAATACTGTAATAATTCCCGCAATAATAAAACCTAAAGCAATAATAGCCGGACCATATTTATAGAGTATTTGATAAATAGCCGAACCAATAATACCTTGAAAAAACCAACGTAAAGCATTAAATAAAGCAGGCATTAGAACCTCACAATTGATTTAGAAATCATATTTAAAATAATCCAAGCCGACCAAACAGAAAAAAACCAAGCCAATATTTCACGCAAAGGCGCTAATTTTTCACAAGGCTCGAATATAAATTCTTTACCAAAAATAGTCGTATTGATACCACCAGAACAAGAAGAATCAGAAGGCAACAAAGAAGAAAAAGCAGAACTTAGACTATATTGATTCGCAAGAGAATAAGCAGGATTTGATTGATTAACAAAAGCCTCAAAAGAAGCACGATCTTGATTCAATTTATCATCTAACCCGTCAAATTCTATATCTGATTTATCATAATCAGATTCATCACCTATAAATTCAGAAACTTTATCAAATAATTCATTTAATTTATCTGAAATAGATTTAGTATTATCAGCTGTATCAAGAGTGTTTTTCTCGACTTTTGAAAGATCAATTTTAGGCTGTAGTTTATTTAAAGACATAACCGCAAAAGCATCACCAGGATGATTGCTTTTTATGGTTTGAGAACCATCAGGATTAGTAATAGTTTCACGTGTAACAGGCGGAACCCCATCTATATTCGGCTGAATAATTTCAGTTTCTTTTACAGTTCCATCTTGCTGAGTTTCAATTTGTTTAGTTGTTTCTATTTGAGGCTGATTAGAAACACAAAAATACTTAGTTCCAGAGGTATAGCAAGTTTGACCAGGTTGAGGAGAGTCTTCTTGCCTTAAGCAAACAAACGAACCATTTTCAAAAAGACATTTAAAAGGCTGATCATCAGAAGCACAAAGAGGTTGTGAACCACCAGGCGTCACAGTACAAAACTTATTTTCTTCATCAGATGGAAGAGGTTTAACGCAGGTTTTACCATAGCCTTGACCTATATCAACCAATTCAAAACCTTCAGCACATTGGGAAACTGGACAAGTAGCAGGATAAATTACAGAAGAACCGTCTTCACATTGAATAGACGGACAACCGGCAATAGAAAATTGGCCACCATCCGAATTTAAACAAACAGATGGAGAACCATCAATCATTTCAGAACATTTGGGAATAAAATCATTAACATTTACACCCAAAGAAGTGCAACTAGGAATTGGAACAGAACAAGTACCATCAGAAAGACGTGAAGAACCAGAAGGACAAACATCAACACACTGATTTAAGTAAACTTCTTTACCAGTAGGACATGAACAAATTCCATTTATATCGCGAGTTTGGCCAGAAACAGAACATTGAATATAACCAGCAAGGCAGTAGGCATAATAATTACCACCACATATATAACGATTATACCAACCATTAATACACATGCTTGCGCCGCTAGATTCACCAGTTTTAACAGAGCAACCAGCAGCAGCAAAAGCTTGTGAGTCAGAAGAATACCAAGTTGTACCAGCAAAAGAATTGCCAGCCATGACCAGCAAATAGAAAAATACTAAATACCGAATCATGGCCAGCAAAGCCCCTAGTTATTAAGTGGCAGAAGAAGCAGCACGCTTGAACATGCGCAAGATGATGAAAGCAACCGTGATAGGAATAGCCGCCGTCCAGGCCAAATCAACCAAGTCAAGAGCATCAGCTGAAAGATTGGTAAAGGCAGTTTCAGCCGCAGCTGGCAAAGCAGCAGAAGCAGCACTTACACCAGCCAAAGAACCAGCGACAACCAAGCCGCCATTTTTCAAAGAGTTTTTCATAAAATCACCTTTTTAACGTGGTGGAAAAATTGCCTTGGCAGCCATTTTAAAAGCCGCCAAGAGATAACCGGCTTTAAATCCTGTACTGAAAGCAACAATTAAGTAACCTATCAATTCTTGAAAATCAGATGCAGTCATATCAATAGGGCAAAAGTGATGCTAATTTGATACCCGAGATAAAACCAACAACCCACATGAAGGCATAAGAAAACACCATCATAAAGTTCAGAATGTCAGTTAATAATTGTTCAGTCATAATTTTAAGCCGACTTCACAGCGTGAAGATGTTTTAAGCCAAAGGCTTAGATTCATTTACAGCAGGTTTTTTGTCCGCTGGTTTAGTATTAGTTTCAGGAATGTATTTTCTAATCGATACGGCAGAAAGAACGGCCTTATTTTGACCACCCATATCAACATCACAAAGAATTTCCATTACCTGAGGTAAAGTAATATCGCCTGATTCCTGCATGGCTTGAATTTGAGGAAACATATCGAAAGGCATTTTAACTTTAATAATTTCATTGCCCAAAACATTAGAATTCTTTCCCGTATTAGGTTTAGTAACCCAGATTGCACCGCCTTTAGAATCTGCATCGATAGAATAACGAGTAACAGATTCGACATTACCAATAACGGTAGTTCTCATGGTTTCCATTAAGGCTTGATCATAAGCAGACATAGTAAATACCTTGTTTGAATGTTAAAAAAATGAGCAGATTAGCCAGTTGCTCAGCTGGTTATTTCTTTAAATAATCCCGAATGTTACGAAGAAAAAAATTAATGCCGTCATAAATAAACAAAGCCGCCAAAGTAAGTAAAAATTCCATAGTTATGAATAAGGGTTTAAGTTTAAAAGACCAAGAAGCGTGCCGCTTAACTCCTAGATAGAAGCCCCTCCCGCTCACCATCCAGCATATAAACCGAAAGAATCCGCTGTATGGGGCGCTCGACAGTAGCCGACAACCGCGAAGGCGCAAGGGTAAAGTGAACGCTAAGCGCCCTTGCGCCTTCACGGTATGCCGGCTCAGTCGGCTAAACCCCATACCGCGGCTCCGTCCGGCATTTATAAGCTGGTTAGCAACTTCCATAATCCTTCCCTATAGGTCTTCAGCCAGATTTAAGCGATCGACATTGGAGTAATGCAACGTAATAGCGTCTTGCAGTTCTTTAGGAAGTTCTTTGATGTAGATTAGTTGACGATGAATATAAAGAGTCATCACCGATTTAGTTAAAGTGAAGGGTTTAATGCCACGTTGAGTAGCTTCTTTTTCAAGAAGCATATAATTTGCAGCACTCAAAGCAGTTCGAAAGTTACGTTCCTTGGATAAAGCCGCTTTATTCTCCATCCGTGGAGGTAAAGAAGCTTCGTCTTCAAGGAATTCATTAAAAGGAATGTTCATTATTAAACCTATACAAGAAAGGAATTAACATATAGATAACGTTGGAAAACCACGAAGACTAAGCGAATCATTAATATCAGAAATAGTCCTGTAACAAGCCCGTGAACCAAGCATCAAATCAGACATCAAAACCGCAAAAAGATCACGTTGAGAAAACTGATAAAGCTCATCAAATGAATAAATCTTTAAAGAATGTAATCGATAAACAGTTAAAGCCTTAAAAATATAGCCAGAAACAGGAAAACCACTTAAACCTTCAGGAGCAGAAACTAAAGGATCTGGCTTATTAGGAATGTAATCAGCCGCCCCGTCTTCACGACCTTGAGCAATTTCGCCAGTAGAACAAGGCAGTGGTGTTATTAATGAATCAAGCCAAGAAGCAGTAATAGACTCAATTTTAGATAAAAATAAATCGATATTATTATCGATAAAACAAAATTGACGCGATCTGTTGAATACATCAAACAAGGCATTAAAACGAGCTTTAAAAAAAGGAATCGAATTAAAGACCCGAGAAAAAGAAGAAGATAAATCTATAACGATTTCATAGTTACGTCGTTGATGATTAACATCATTAATAGATAAACCATATGAAATACAAGAAATATGACCTTGTATTTCATAGATGGCATCTTTAAATATCCGTTGTTGTTCAAACGTTATTTGAGTAGACATACCCACCCCCTTACGCAATAGCCAATTTAGCCATTTCAGTTAATGCAACAACATTAACCATTCTCTTTTTGCCGATCTTGATACTTGGCAAATTGCCATTGATGACTTGGCTTTTAACGCTGTCATAAGTCATACCGGCGAGTTCTCCGAACTGGGTCATTGTCATAACAGGAACAAAGCTTTGAACCTGTACCGTGATTTGCTTGACTTCTTTTTCGTGCTGTTCCATTGTTAGCCCCTTAGCCTCATTCGGCTGGTTGTGGGTCGTTGTGGGTTTTCAATTTTTAGAAAATAGTACTAAGTTATTAGTGCTAGGTCAATATTTTTTAGTAATATTTGCATAATGCTAGGCGAAAGAATAGAAAAACTAAGAAAATTCAAGAAGTTAAGCAGAAGGAAGTTAGAAGAACTTACCGGAATAACTGACTACACTTGGCAATCAGTAGAGATAGGAAGGCAAAAAGCAAATGAAGACCACATAGAAGCACTAGCAAAACTATGGCCAGAATACAAATATTGGCTTGTATTCGGTGAAACAATGGCAGAGAGCGGTCAGATCAGCCCAGAGCTTGAAGAAATCAGACGAAATCTAAAAACGGGTACACAATAGCGGAGAGGGTAAGGGGAAAATGGACAGGTACAGAAAAATAGACTGGAACAACGAAAGAAGAACAATAAAAGATAAAAATGAAAAATTCAAAATTCAAGACATACACGAACCGATCAAACCAAGAGAAAAGAGCACACCAAAGAGAAAGGAAAGATACTTTGACGAGAACAAGCTATTTTTACCGATATTTTTAGCAATCGTAACAGCGGCCGCCGTCATTGGAGGCTTTAAGTTATATTGGGACTATCTTGAGCGCCAAGCATTAGAAAGAGATTTGAAAATAGCCAGCGAACAATTCAAGAAAGAAATGGAAAACATACAAAGAGAAAGCACGAGGTATATAAAGAAGACATTTCCAAAACAGCAAAATTCTAAACCGCAAAAACCAGAGCCAGTATGCAAACCGACAAAAATAGACAACGTTTGGCAAATGCACTGCGAATAGATAGCTTTCCTTTTTCTTTCCATCCAGACACACCACAACAACACATAAAGACCTTTTTAATTTAAGAAATTGCTTTAATTTCAGGTCTTTATGTGTTGTTGCGTATTATAGCAACGGTCTTTTAATGCGATGGTCGTGCGTTCGAATCGCACACGACCCACCATCAATTCGATATACGAATCAAGCAGTTAGCTTTCACGGGCGACTGCTTTTTTTGTGCCTGTCATTTTTCATTTCCGATTTTTTGACGATTAAGCCGCCCGAATCAATGTCAGCTCGGGTTGTTGCTTGCCGTCGCAAAGCAATTCAACACACTCAATGAGACGAGCAATTTCCGCCTTACTGTAATGCGTCGTGATATGCCCCGCGTGATGACCCAACAAGTCCTGACGATCTTCAAGGCTCACACCGGCAGCGCGTAACCGCATGCCAAACGTATGCCTCAAATCATGCACCCGTACATCAGCCAGATTAACCGCTTCACGGGCTTTTCGCCAAGCTCTGTTGTTCATCCTTTCTAATCGGTTGCCTTTCAGGTGAAATACGTACTCTGATTGACCCCGATAACGATCCACAATCGATCGTGCTACAGCATTCAGTGGCACGATACGTTCATGGCTATTTTTTGCACGCTCTTCCGTGACGATAAATACTGATTCATCAGTCCCGGAAATCTTAGCTTCGTGCTCCCATTTGAGACCACAGATTTCCTGATCTCTCAAACCGGTATGCAGCGCGAATAACACCATATCCGCCAAATACGGCGGCATGCTCTTAATCAGTCTTTCTTGCTCTGCAACCGATATAGGACGAGGCTTTCGCTTTGCTCCCTGTATGCTTGGTAACAGCGGCGCAGTGTCAAGCCAGGGTCGGCCCTGTTCGTCACGCCACATGGCTACGCAGAGATTGAATACTCTGCGTAGCACCGCCATATCCCGCTTCAAGGTTCCTGCCGAAATTCCGTTTGCTTTTCTGTCTCGAATATACCGATCCAAAGACGCAGAATGGATTTTCTTTAAAGCCAGGTCACCAATATAGGGCATCACCGCCCTTAAAGTATCAATATCCCGGTCTAAAGACCGTTTGTGTTCATTCTCCTCAGTGAAGCGAGCGGCCGCTTCATCAAAGATTCGATCTCGACGTTCACCATAAACCACTACGCTCCGGATCTCTTGTATCCGCTTTGCTAAGTAGCGTTCAGCGGCTTCGAGTTCCGTTTCTCCAGTGCTTTCGCGAAGCTTGATGCCCGCAACGGTTTTGTCGATG
This sequence comes from Methylomonas rapida, assembly GCF_024360925.2. NCBI lineage: Bacteria > Pseudomonadati > Pseudomonadota > Gammaproteobacteria > Methylococcales > Methylococcaceae > Methylomonas > Methylomonas rapida. Next base: position 4,191,548 of record NZ_CP113517.1, read on the forward strand.
TGCCAGATTTGGCCTTTCTTTCTAAGGCCGGGGGTTGATTTTGCCATGTTAATTCCTCCATTGGCTTACCCGGCTCTCCGTTCGCAGCTTTGAATGTATCAGCCCATGCATCTAAGTCAAGTCGATCATAAAAAACAGCTCTACCAACTCTGATTTCAGTTAAGTATGGTCGAACCAATTTATTGAAAACTGGTTCGCTCATACTTAGATATTTGTGTGCGTTCTTTTGTCGAAAAAACCTTGACTGCATCTCTTCCTCATGCCGCATAACTCGGATCTCCGGTTCATTGTTGATTAAGAGCCTACAGGTTAAATCAGCAAAAAAATGGATATTTGGAACATGCCTTATTTGTTTCAAAGAGGCACTGTGGATGGACACTTGAAAGAAGCAGGCACTACGATTGGGTGCCGCGAGCTATATTGAGGATTTTAGCAGCAACTACTTGAACATCTGAACGCGGGCATTCCAGTAGAGTTACTGCCTTGGCCTATTAGAAATAGTTTTATCTGATGAATAGCCGCAAGCCTAAGCCCTCGGTCACTGAGTTATATCTTGCTTCTTTATCTTACGGATTGCGCCACAGGTTTGATAATCCAGGAATATTAACGAAACGTTCAAATGTATTAAATGTATCTATGAAATATTCAATAAAGCCGTTTATATACTCAATGCTGTACAGCTCCATTTTTTCAATAACTTCTTTCCGAAATTCAGCTTTTCTCTTCTTTAGTTGTAATGCATCATTAACTATTATTTGTACTAGACGATGGTCTTCAATGATGGAAACGACTAAATCATGTCGAATGGTTAAAAACTTATACAAACTATCTGGCATACAATACAATAATGCACTCAAACTCTTTTCTTTTTTGATATAACTTTCGTTTATTTTTGACAGCCAATTATAAACATTAATTTGATTATTAGTCCCGCCTTTAATCCGATTAGTATATTCTTTATTGATTTTTGTTCTTGATCGAAGCTTATTATTTTTAATATATCCATTCAGAAGTAGCGCAGCGGAGGCTCCAATATAAGGATAACGAAACATTTTACGTTTAAATTCATATCGTTCGTCAGGTGTTGCTTCAAGATTATAAAATCTTACGTACATTTCAATCACTATCGTTGCGCATTCAAGCAAATCGTCCGGAATTTCATTTTTCTTTATATCAAACATTCCTTGTAGTACATTAATAATTTCAGAAGTAGAGTTAACTAGCTTCATCAAATAAATTCTATCCGGAATTTCATTGCTCAAATCCGGATACATGTCTAGAAAAAAATCATAATCTTGTTTGGCTCTATTTAGAGATGAATGTTTTATTAACGTCAGCATGAGATTATCTTTTTCGATTAAGCCAAACTGAGCACTAAATCGCTTTAAATGCTCATCAACATACTTTTGCACATCTAAATAGGTTTGGTCTAAGGAAGTAGACCAATCTCTATTATGAACACTTGTCCATCTTTCCCAGCACAGATTAAATAGTTTTTGTAGATAATCATCGAATCTTGCGAGTTGTTGATCAAAGTTGGTTGCACATTCATTTTTTGATAGCAGCAGGTGGTTTAAATCAGGGCGTTCATTCAAAACCGACTGTATTAATTCCTGGTAATAAAACCGTAGGATGGCGTCATTGAGACGTTTGTTATCGTTTGTATGAATCGACTCTTGATCTTGGAATCCATCAAACTCGGTTGCCACAGGGTTATTGGACATTGAAGGAAACTTCGTGTCATTCAGCATGAGTTCATGCCAACCGTTTTTAGCGATAGACAAGAAACTAAACAAACTCAATACCTTAAAATAATTAGACTTCTCATTATCAAAAAAGTATTTTTCGAGTTCGTTTCCTATGATTTTAGCTACCGTTTTTCTGTGAAAAAAAGGTTTGTCTTTAATGTCAAATACGGATAAAAAATAGTTCAGTAATTTTTTTCGCGACAAATTAATTTCGTCAATTGCTTTAGGACAAGAAAGCTCATTACGAGATTTAGGAAAAATATCAGCTTTATTTAAAAGTATTTTATGTATCTCATACTGGGTATAACAAAGTCCAACGTACCATGAAAGTAACATTCTAAAATCATTTGTCGTTTTTAGTCTTAGCAACAAAACATTATTATTTATTGGCCGTATAGACGAGAGTTTTCCTAAAAATGGTCCAGAAAATTGACAATGAAAAGTTGTATTACTTCCTTCGGCGTACTTTTTTTCTACCCAAGCTTCATTGTCAAAAAAATCAAAATACGAAAATTTATGTATCGATAATTGGTTGACGTAGACCAAAACTCCTTCTTCATTCTCTAGCTGTACAAGCGCAATATGACGCACTTGATCTTTATGAACTGAGTCGTAAGAAAATTCATATGCACAGAACGTATTAGCGCACATGTCGGCCGACTTAGAATTTTCGGCAACTATTCGCTTGGCATTATTTATTTTATTTAAAATCGACTCAGCACTATCGATAGTTAATAATCCCATCTACTTTCCCTCTTTACCTGAATGCATTTTCTTCGCACACGTTCGCAGGAATAAAGTCATTAGAGTGACTGAAACCCTAGACTAAAATCTTTGGTGATTGTAACTTCAGAAATATATTGTGCGCTAATGTGGAAGATAAAAATTTGTCATCCCGCTTTTAAAAAATCCCAGTCACATATACCTACCCTGAGCTTACTTAATCCGTACTAGACATCACGCCTAATCGCGGATGAGTACGCTTGCTTTTCAATTGTCTTTTAACGCGTGACGCCTGGCGTAGACGTTAGTCTTTGTTCTGCCGGATTGTAATCCTGGATGTTTGATGCACTATGGCGTGTGGAAATCCAAGATTGCATCCGGCATTTTCTTAAGGAGTATCAATAATGAGTATGCAATGTCCCATTTGTCGTTCCCATCAGGTCATCAGCTTGGATCGAGGCAAAAAAATCGGTGGCGTGATCGGTACGGTGGGCGGTGCCGCGAGCGGTGTGGCTGGTGCCATGACCGGTGCGGCTACCGGCGCGGAAGTCGGTTTAACCGTCGGTCTGATAGCCGGGCCAGTTGGTAGCACCATGGGCAGTGTTGCAGGGGCGATTTTCGGTGCACTGATTGGTGCGGCCACGGGTGGCGTCACTGGGGCCAAGCTGGGCGAAGTCATCGATCAGCGTGTGCTGGATAACTACGTCTGCCAAGACTGCGGCTTGTCTTTTAGCCACTATGCCAGACTAGATCAGACTATTTAGTTTTTGTGTGTTCATCGTTTCAACAACCGCGCAAAGGTATCAGCTATCAGCTATCTCGCTGGCTGTTTCCCTGTTTAACTTATCTTTAGGAGTCATTTATGGCACATTTACTCGAACAAATGGCCTATGTTGGCCAAACGCCCTGGCATGGCCTGGGCAATCCACTCGCCCCCAAACAGCCCATAGAAGTCTGGGCCAAACAAGCCGGGATGGATTGGCAGATCCAGGAATCCGAGGTTCGCTTCATGGCCGATCAGGTCGGTCACCTAGGGACAATTCATACCTTTGCGGACCAAAAGGTGTTGTACCGTTCAGACACCAAGCAGGCTTTGTCGGTGGTTTCCCAACGCTATCAAGTCGTGCAACCGCGCGAGGTATTGGAGTTTTATCGCGATCTGACCGAGATTGCCGGCTATGAACTGGAAACCGCCGGTGTCTTGAAAGGCGGCAAAAAGTTCTGGGCCTTGGCGAAAACCGGTCAATCGACGTCGCTAAAGGGCAACGATCTGGTCAATGGCTATCTGCTATTGGCCTCCTCCTGCGACGGCACGTTAGCAACCACGGCAACGCCCACCACGATCCGGGTGGTCTGCAATAACACCCTGACCATTGCCGTCAACGGCGCCACCCAAGCCATCAAGGTGCCGCATAGCACCCGTTTTGATGCGCAGGCGGTCAAGCAACAGCTCGGTGTGGCGGTATCGCAGTGGGATGCCTTCATGTACCGCATGCGCATGTTGTCGGAACGCAAGGTGAAATCGCATGAGGCGATGAACTACTTTCTGCGGGTACTGTGCGACGTGCAGCCAGCCAATGGTGAACCGGTAGCATTGAGCAACGAACGCGCCTTGAAGAAAGTGCAGAGCCTGTATGACGGCCAAGGCCGGGGGGCTGAACTTGATTCGGCGAAAGGCACGGCCTGGGGACTGCTGAACGCTGTCACCGAGTATGTCGATCACGAGAAGCGAGCCCGCAGTACCGAGAGTCGGATGGATTCGGCCTGGTTTGGGCAAGGTGCGACTATCAAACAGCGAGCCTTGGATGCCGCACTGCAACTCGCGGCTTAAACCGGTCATGCCGAGTTTATCTACAACACCCCTTTACTAGCACAACGACACAACACCACAAAACGCCTGGTCAGCTTTGGGCTGACCGGGCGTTTTTGTGTCTGGGGTTTCCTTAATCCCATTTCACTTTATGAATCTCAGGAGGTCATGATGGCCAAAACCGCCTTACAACGATCCACCTCAACCAAGCCCCGTCCCGCCTTACGCTTGGTTGGTACCAAAGACTTGCCGCGCGAAGACTGGCTTGAAGTCAGAAAACGCGGCATTGGCAGTTCGGATGCCGCCGCTGCCGTGGGTTTGAATCCCTATAAATCCCAGTTGGAACTGTGGCTGGAGAAAACCGGTCGTGATGAAAACTTGCCAAAGACCGATCCGCAGGACGAAGACAGTCCAGCTTACTGGGGCAACATTTTGGAACCGATTGTGGCTGCGCATTACAGCCGTCGTACCGGCAACAAGGTGCGGCGCATCAATGCCGTGCTGCAACATCCGCATCCTGGTCTGTCCTGGATGTTGGCTAATATCGACCGGGAAGTCATCGGCGCTGATGATGTGCAGATTCTGGAATGCAAAACCGCCGGTATCAATGGTGCTCGTCTGTGGAAGGAAGGCGTGCCGGAATATGTTCAGTTACAGGTCCAGCATCAGTTAGCGGTCACCGGTAAGGTGGCTGCCGATGTGGCTGTTCTATTGGGTGGTCAGCATCTGGAGATTCATCGAATTTCGCGCGACGAAGCGTTGATTGGTCGCTTGATTCAGCTTGAGCAAGCCTTCTGGCGTTACGTGGAAACGGATACGCCGCCACCGGCAGACGGTTCCGAATCCGCTGAATTGGCTTTGCGCTGTTTGTATCCCGCTGATTGTGGCGAGACCTTGGATTTCAGTCAGGACAGACAGTTATCAGCCACATTCGCCGATCTGGTCAACGTGCGGCAAAGCCTGGCGGATTTGGAAAAACAGGAAGCTCAGTTCAAACAAACGATTCAGCAAGCCATGGGTGATGCCAGCAAAGCCACCTTTGAAACCGGCGAAGTCACCTGGAAGAAAGCCAAGGATAGCGTGGCGCTAGATACCAAGCGTTTACTCCAGGATCAGCCCGATCTGTTACAGCAGTATGCCACCACCAGAACCGGCAGTCGTCGATTCCTGATTCAGTAATTCAAGCCAATCCCCCTAAAGCCCTGCCAGTCAGACGCGCAAACTGGTCAGGGCCGCATGTTTCAACCATTCCCATATTTCAGTTCACAGGAGCACACCATGTTAAAAGGTCTAGCTATCACGCCGCCAGTACTTGGGCGAATTTCTATCGGCAAGGTCGTCGAAAAGAACGGTAAACGCTTACCGGAGAAAGACGACCAATTCACCATCACCAGCCAATTGCAAAACAAGGACGGCTGGTTAGCTCATCCGTATGATGAAGGCTTGCGTAAAGCCCAAAACGGCAAGATTCGCAGTATTCCGATTCGGCTAATGTTCAATGATCCTGATTTAAACTTTCGGGCGGAATACAGCTTGTTCGATCGAAGCACTGGCCGGCCTTTATGTGTCGGCAATGGCGAAAGCTGTAAACGCCGTTCCAAGGACGGTCTAAGCAGCCTGCCGTGTCCAGCACCGGAGGGTTGCACCCTGGCACAGAATGGTGCCTGCAAACCCTATGGCCGCTTAAATGTGCTGATCGGTGACGAAGATCCGCTGGGCAGTTTCATTTTCCGCACCACCGGCTTCAATAGCATTCGAACCTTGGCGGCCCGCCTGGAATACTTTAAGGCCATTTCCGGCAATCGGCTGTCTTGTATGCCGCTGGAACTGAAACTGCGCGGCAAATCCACCCGCCAAAGCCATGGCACGGCGATCTTCTATGTCGATATTACCTTACGGGGCCATCAAAGTATCGAAGAGGCCTTGGCGGAAGCCAAGCGTTTGGATGACGAGCGTCAAGCATCAGGCTTCGATCAAGCCGCGTTGGATCAGGCCGCACGACTGGGATTTGCTAATGGCGCGTTTGAGGACAATGAGGACGACGGCTCGGCGGTGGTGGAAGAGTTTTTTCCGGTGGAACCCACGGAGCCTTCCGCTACCCAGTCAACGCCGCTGGCCCCGTTAACCGCAAAACTGGACGCGAAAACCCGGCAGCTGGATAGCGATGACTCCACTCAGGGTCGGGGTAGCGACAATCCCATGCCGGATGCCATGTTTTCAAATTAACGATGGCTGACTGCTGCGTTGCCTGCAATAGCCGCTGCCACCCTTTTTTAATCACCCTGCCGGGGAAATCCCACCCCGGCAGGGGCTGACGTTTCTCCGGTTTTCATAATCACGGGAGAAAACCCATGTTATTCCTTCGAGGCGCTAATAATCGTTACCGTGTGGCTGATGAAGACGATGTGATCTTCGAGGCCATTCAAATCTACAACCGCTGTTTCAGTCGCGGTGAAGCCTTGACCAGTCCGGACAAAGCGAAGGACTGCATCAAGTTAAAACTGGCGCCGTTCGAATACGAAGTGTTCCTATGTCTGTTTTTGGATAATCAGCATAAGGTCATCGCCTGCGAGGAATTGTTCCGAGGCACGATCGATGGGGCTAGCGTCTATCCGCGCGAAGTGGTCAAAACTGCCCTGCAATACAATGCGTCGGCGCTGATCATGGCGCACAATCATCCGTCCGGTATCAGCGAACCCAGCCAGGCGGACCGCGTGATTACCGACAAACTCAAATCGGCCTTGGCTTTGATTGACATACGCGTGCTCGATCACTTCATCGTCGGTGAAACGGTGTACTCCTTCGCCGAACACGGTTTGTTGTGATAGCCGTTGTGTTTCGTGTATCGATCAATAGGCAACGCCAGTCAACGTCATACGCAGTCTGCCGCTTTGCAACTAACTAAACAAGAAGTTTTTCGTAAAAGCCCTGTTTCGTGTCGGATAACGGCACAAAAACAGGGCAATTTTTTTCTTTAGTTAGTTTGTTGTTGGCAGTCAGTGTGGTTTTCATAGCCAACAACCTGTAGCGATGTTTCCCGAGTCGACACCGTGTATCCAGAACCTTGGGCTTTATGAAAACGGGTTGCATCAGTATGGAGTCTTCGGCGGTCGAAAAAAAGTCCTAATAGTATGGGGAGAGTAATCGTCGTATCCGTATCGAGACTGGGATGTCATTTCGATGCCTGTATTAATATTTTTTGGAGATCTCCAAATGTCTGATAAAAAAGATAAGTTTGCCCACCTTAAAGCCATTGCAGCCGGTGAGTCCGGTGAGTCATCCTTGCCAGAAATATGGAAGCACGAGGTCGATAACCCCTTGATCGGTACCATCAAGGGATTTAGCAACTTCGAACATGATCGCTATGGCCACCAAGAAACTGTCATTGTTGAATTAGAATCCGGGGAGCTCGTATCCGCAATCCTTAACAACTACCTCAGCAACGGGATGCAGATTAAGCATGCTGAGGTAAACGATCTGGTATTGATTCAGTTGCTAGGCAAGGAGAAAAGCCCCAATGGTTCAACGTATAACAAATTCAATCTTGTAGTTGAAAAAGCTCAGTAAAACAAAGGACAGGGCACTGGCTTCGGCTGGTGCCTTGTTTTTTATTTGTCTGAACAATGAACCGCAACGTTGAACGTCGTCAGCGATCGGCCCCTGACGGCCAAAACCCGCCGCTCGGAGTAGCTATCCCATTTTAATAATTAAGGCACCATGTAACCCAATCGGCTGTCCGGTATTCGGCTACGTTTTGGGTCGTCGTTTGATGGCTCTAGGCTCAATACGTCCAGGTCGGTTGTCAACCAACTGTTCAGCCACAAAAAGGAGCTGGCAGACCCGAGAGGAATCCGGGTGACCGTTTGCTTTCGGGTTTACCTTTGCACCCATTACGATTCATATGGAGCCAATTTCACTTTGCCCGTGGGCTAACTTGAGTCGCTGACACAAAAAACTCGACAATATCCTGACTTCGCTCGGGCCAATGTGAATGGATTTGATCACCTTCACAGTACAACGTTTTTACGCCCCCGGCACACCCTGAATAAGAGGAGCAACCATTTGCGATTTTATCCGGAATAGGATCACATTTATTACAAGCTGCCCACCAACCCACCGCTTGCTGACCATAACCAGGAAACAGGCGATCCTTGCTGCTGTGCATGATCATAACCGGCAAGGGCTCGGGGCATTTGCGGTCGCGTAAATCATCATACGCAACCCCTGCTGCGCTCGGCGCAATGGCACGTGGGATGTGTCGTGTGCCAGTCATAAACGCTAATGCCATTGCCGAAGTTCCTCCATCGGAATGTCCCGTAACATAGACCTGTTTTTCATCAATACACCACTTTTTGGCCATTAAACTGGGAATGGTGCCTAATTCTACGGTAGTGCTGGGCGATAATTCCGGGTGATCCGCATAGGCCACGATGAAACCGGCTTGGGTAGCAGGAAAAGTGAACCCAGTTGTTTTTTCGGTTTTAGCCCGATTCGATCCCGCCGGAGAAAATACCAATAATAGTGGGTGGGCAACGGATGCATCATAATTGGCTGGTGTGCGGACATTGTATTTGATGCCGTTTTCGGTTTCTTCGCCATAAGTCTCTCCAGCGTCTCCACTGAGTTGATCAGCTTTGCAAAGACGTTGCCGCATCTCAGGCCGATACACGGCTTGCCCCAATTCTACCGAGTCGCCACTATGATCCATCAAAAGCATGACAACCATCACCAATATCGGTAACCCGAATAGCACTTTCTGCCAAGAATTGGTTCTTAAAAGAAAAACCTTTAATTGAGTCATATTCATAGTCATATTCCCCCTAAGTTCGTTTGACTCGTCTGTACCATTCGATCATGCCTCAGATGAGTGATTGGACGCGTCCTTATTCGCTAACTTCATTACTATATAAGCCAGCAACAACAAGCTTCCGATCATCACAATCTGCGGCATATAGCCTTTTCCCGGAACCGATTCCAGGCCAACAGAGAACGGAATATGAGTATCAAGACGCTTATCCTTGTCGACAATAGCGATGTGTGCCAAATAATTACCAGCACCATATTGACTAAAATCGACCATACTATCGAAAGTGCCGTTTTTAACTTTTTTCGGCTGCTGATAAAAAACCCTTTGCCCTTCAGGTTCTTTGGTGATTTCGAATTCCACGCTGACATTGCGCAGACTTTTACCTTCGTAGTCGAACACCAAATTAGTTGGGCCGATTTCGGGAATGATGCTGCAATATTCCCGATCCCCTGACAGAGTCGGGGTATAGGCCGTGAAATGGACTCGTTCAAAACCAACCCTCGTAAAGCAAGCATCGGCCTCGTCAGGCGCACCGCGATGCGCTTGGACAATAGTCGGCATTAATCCGACCAAAAAGACAACAGGCAGCAGACTCAGCCACCTAATGCGTTTATAAGCCACCTTTTTTAGTGTGTTGATAGAGTTAGACATTGATTTGCTCCCTCTGTGATTATGTTAAATCCGATGGTCGGTTTAGAAATCAAAGGTTTCCACCTCGGAGATCAGAAACAACGGCTCACCACCGCTAGAAATCTCAACGGCATGCTGAGCTGTTTCTTGACCGCCTGGTGAATTCAGACAAGCCTTTAATTCAGCGAGTGATGGAAAATAAACCTCGGCAATCCGATGAAACGGCGCTGCAGATTTATCTGTATTGGAAAGAATCAATGAGGCGACAAATCGTGTTTTGCCGACCAGCTTTTCGACAGCCATCGGCACATGCTCATCAGCATAACGACGTTCAAAAGTTTTTAAATCTATTGGCGTAGGGTACATTACGATTAATTTTGCAGTTTTCATAGGAATATTGAATATTTATGTGATTGGGTGTTTATATTAAATAATGAGTTAGGTCAATTGTAAAATACCATTTTTCTATGGAATAATAGGTTTTACCTATTCAAAAAGGAGGCAAGCAGTGGAAATGCAACAAATACGCTATTTTCTGGCCGTCTGCGATAAAGGTTCGTTTACTCGCGCTGCACAAGCAACCTATGTGGCCCAACCCTCCCTGACGCAAGCAATTAAGAAATTGGAAGATGAACTTGGCGGTGAGCTATTTAGCCGAGACCGCGGCGGATGTCGATTGACGGCTTTAGGACGTTTGATCGAACCTTCTATTCGCGACATAGTGCGCAAGACGCAAGCTATCAAAGCTGAGGCTGTGCGTTTCAGCCGCTTAAATACTGTGCCACTTCGCATCGGAGTGATGACGACAATTGCCGCACACCATTTAAGTCCATTCTTCGCTGACTTTCAGCAAGAACGACCACATGTAGAACTAGAATTAGTCGTCGACAGTGAATGCAATCTATTGAATCAACTTGATGAAGATGGCCTGGATTTAGTTATCAGCGCACCAACATCCTTACCGGCAGGGCATTACCAATCTTTAAAGCTGTACGAAGAACGCTATGTCGTCGTCTTCAACGACAAACACCGTTTCAATCAAATGCAACAAATTGATTTAGCGACCATACAAGCTGAACCTTACTTGGATCGCCTGAACTGTGAATTGCGTGAAACACTGAGGAGTGTGTGCCAGGGGCGGCAGGTCAATCTTTATGCTGCCTATAGAAGTAATAGCGAAGAGTGGATACTGAGTATGGTACGCGCCGGAATCGGTGTTGCGCTAATGCCGGAATTCACCATCACCAAAAATGCAGATAAGATTCAAGTTCGTTATCTGTCAGATCCGGAAATTCGTCGCACAATCTGCGCTATATTCCCACCCACATCGACTGCAAAACCCGAAGTGGCAGAAGTATTGAAAAGTCTGCGGATGGGTTTTTAAAAAATCACAGGTTAGACAAAACTAAATCAAAAGTCCGATTTTGGCATTTAAAAGGGTTAGGGCTTACAACCTCAATTAGGATAACCATTCTCAAACTCCTTGTTCCTTGCCAATATCATTCCCAGCTTAAAAAACTTATAATTTATTGAATTAATTTGTGAATTGCATAAAACAAAATTCTTTATTAAGGGTACAAAGTCGGTGTCAGGTTTTGTGCAGATAACGGGCATTCAATTTCAATCATTATGGCTCTTCCGTATTTTGCGGAGAAACCACTACATGTAGTGCTATAGTCTTTGCCTGCCACAGTGAGTTTTGCTAAGGTCGACAATTTAACGCTGGAGTATCGTGATGACACAGTCGCTACTTCAAATACCGCTGGATATACCTGATGTTTGTATCGAAAAAGTTGAAACCACCGCCAAAGGCGAGTTCATCATCACGGTCAGTAGTACGTTAACCAGTGCAACCTGCCATCAATGCGGCCAGAGGATCGATAAGTTTTATGGCTATGGCAGAGAAATCACCTTGCGTCATTTGTCGATTTTCGATCGGCCGGTTTGGATCAAGCTAACCCCCAAGCGCTATCGATGCCCTGACTGCCCCAAAGGTCCGACGACCACGCAACAATGTGGCTGGTATAACTGGAAAAGCCCCCATACCAAAGCGTATGAGCAGTGGATATTGCGTGAATTGATCAACAGCAGCGTGACCGACATGGACGTGAAGCACGGCATCAGCGCCGAAGCGGCGGAAGGGATTATCAATCGGCACGTGGCCCAACAAGTTGATTGGTCTGCCATCCAAGGCATTCGCTTGCTGGGACTGGATGAAATCGCTTTGAAAAAAGGGCATCAAGATTTTGTGGTCATCGTGTCGGCTATCGATACCGAGGACCATAAGCGGATTCTGGCGGTGCTGCCCGACCGCAAAAAAGAAACGGTTAAAGCCTTTTTGCAGAATATTCCCGAGGCACAGCAACACGCGTTACAACGCGTCTGCGTGGACATGTATGAAGGGTATCGCAACGCCGTCTATGAGACATTGCCCGGCGTCGAGGTGGTGGTTGATCGCTTCCATGTCGCCAAGCATTATCGAGACGGCGCCGACCAGGTCCGCAAGGCGGAAATGAAAAAACTCAAGAATACCCTGTCTGCCGAGGATTATGCCAAGCTGAAAGGCGCGATGTGGGCTTTTCGGAAGCGCTGGATGGAACTCTCTGCCGATCAGCAAACCGTTTTGCTTTTTCTATTCCAGCAAGCCCCCATTTTGCGAGAAGTCTATATCCAACGGGAGCTTTTGACGGGTATTTTTGAGCGCCGACTCAATAAGGCTGAGGCCGAAAAAGCCTTGGATCGCTGGATGGAGCATATCAAAGTCTTGAAGTTGAAGGGCTTTGATGCGTTTGTCAAAACCTATCAAAACTGGCGAAATGAAATCACCAACTATTTCATTCGCCGGGAAACCAGTGGCTTTGTTGAAGGGCTTAACAACAAAATCAAAAGCATCAAACGACGCTGCTTTGGCATTTACAATACCGTCCGCCTGTTTCAGCATATCTGGCTTGATATCGAAGGGAGACGGTTGTTCGGTTATGCATAACCCTATATGTCGGGGCTACTCCGCGAAATACGGAAGAGCCATCATTATTAGGGTATTCAGCGGCAGAAAAGTGGCCGTTTGTGTGAGGTCACCAACGGCTGCTTTGTAGCCCTCCAGTTCGCAGAATCTGAATTTCACTGAATGACCGGTTTGGAGAAGCTCGATAGACGGGTTTGGGTCGTTTGTTCACCGTCGAGTTACTTCGAAATCTAGTTTCTGACAGTCCGCTTATTGCTTGTGTTAGTTGATTTTGTCGAAAATCATTCTTTGATCAAAAAATCTAGCTAAACCGCATGAATGCAACGCTCGTCATCGTGCCTGGGATTATTGACCCAGTCGCTTACTGGTATTGCCATCATCTGCGAATAGGCATGATTATCGAGCAATTCGAATGCTTGATCTGCATCGGTGGTTTTATCCAGCCACTGATGATAATGCTCTAACGGGATGATCACCGGCATTCTGTCGTGAATCGGTTGCATCAGTCCGGCCGCTGCGGTTGTGATGATTGTACACGAGTACAGAGTTTCGGTTTCATGCTGCCACTGCTCCCACAGCCCCGCAAAGGCAAACAATTGGTGGTCAGCATGATGGATGTTAAATGCTTGTTTGCCAGATTCGAGTTTCTGCCATTCATAAAAACTTGAGGCAGGAATTAAGCAGCGCCGATGATTGAACGCTGAGCGAAACGACGGTTTTTCACGAACGGTTTCCATGCGGGCGTTGATTAGATGTGAACTGTTTTTACTGTCCTTAGCCCAAGACGGCACCAAGCCCCAGAACAGATTCACCGCCTTGCGCGACTGATCGTCTAGTTCGACGATGTTGAGAATTTTCTGTGCCGGTGCAATGTTGTAGCTTGGCTGAAAGTGTACTTGGCGCAGAATCTCGAAATGTTCAATAAGGGCCTCCGGTGTTGCTGTCAGAGCGTAACGTCCGCACATAGATATTCACCTTGTTTTAACCCTGTTTTGAAAAGCCTCTCTGTCAAACGACGATGTCAGGCCTCGAATCCGATCTCGAACGAGGAAAGACCAGATTCGTCCCCATAGATCAAAGACAAACAGGAAGGATCTGGTGTATCGATCTGATGCGCTGAATACGCGTCCAATAGGGGCGTGATATGTCGTGCCGATCTAGGCGTGGTATAAACGAAATAGCAAGTTTCATCATCAGTCCAGCAGCCAAACATTGCCATGCCCTCGGGCCCGTTTTTAGCCACATAGGCTGCCCTGAATGCGCCAAAGAGCACGGCCATTTCACCGGATTCGTATTCCTGGCGAGAGAGTGTGATGCGGTGCCAACTCATGGGTTTTATCATCTCATACCTTCTGTCACAAATCCTTAGATTGATCCGTATAGCGCCGGTTGTGCCAGTCATAAGAGCGACAGATCATAGCTTAGCGGCCCAAGAATCTTAACATGCCTGCAATTCCGTACCACCAAGCCATCTTGACAAGACCGAATCGAGTTTAAAGGACGCATTCATGATCGAGACGGGTGTGCAAAACCTTAATCATCTGGAGTGTGCACACTCCGAACTTGGCATCGATGGGCAGCATACAGCGTCGATGTGTTTCAGTTTAATTTTTGGAGCTCCAGATGTTTGATAACTACGAAACCAATAACGCAAATGATAAATTTGCGAAATTAAAAGCGATTGCAGCTGGCGAAGTGTCAGCACAACAGCCAATACCCTGGCAACATGAAGTCAACAAACCCTTGATTGGCACGATCAAGGGCTTTAGTGAATTTCATCATGACCGATTCGGTCCCCAGAAAACGGTCATCGTGGAACGGGAGAACGGCGAGGTCGTCTCGGCTTTCATGAATGCCTACGTGTCCAACGGCATGGAACTTCAAAATGCCCAGCCCGGCGATTTGGTATTGATCCAGTTGATGGGCAAAGCTAAAAGCCAGCATGGCAATCAGTACAACGAATTCCAGCTGTACATTGAGAAACCAACATAACGTCAATTGCAATGCGTTATCACAAGGCACCGGCTTCAGCCGGTGCCTTGTTGTGTTTATTTGTTTGTGCGAATGGCAAATTAGGCTGTTTGCGCCTCCTGTGGGTCCAACATTGGGCGAGCTGAGAACGCCCGCCGTGCCGGGGCGCTGCGTTCGTGAGTTTCGACTACTACGAGCCATCCCGCACGTTGACCGTCAGCTGCGGCATCGCCTGTTTGAATATCTGAACTCATTAATTAGGTGTAATCAAGGAGCCAGACTTTTCTGGAACATAGTTTTTAGTTATAAAAATGCAGCGAGTGCATTTATTTTTGTATAAAATGCATCTAATGCATTAGTGTTGGGCTCCTCGAATGGCAATCACCAGTATCCCTCAATTAGTCAAGATGGCGCGCAATGGACGCAGTCAGTCTGAATTTGCTCTTGAACTTGGTGTGAAGCAGTCTACTTCGGAAAATTTCAAGCTAGTTGTCGCCTCAATGTAAAAACTTATGCGGTTATTTTGTTTTGGTTAGAGGGCTCCTGGTTCGAGTTGTTTTGGGCTTCGGCATGATCGGGATTGAGATGAACGGTATGGATTCTGTTCCAGTTACGAGTATTTTTACTCCAGCGCTGCGGATTTTGGCGGCGGGCGTTTTCATAGAGCGCGGTGCGTTTCGCCAATAGGGCTAAGTCCAAGCCGGCATGGCGTTGCGCCGGGGTCACAAATCCAATGGCGCTATGGCGGTGTTCGTGGTTGTACCACTGCACCAGATCGGCCACCCATTGCCGGGCAACCGTCAGGTCGGCAAACGGTTTCAACGGGTATTGCGGGCGATATTTCAAGGTTTTGAACAGCGATTCCGAATAAGGGTTGTCGTTGCTCACGGCCGGGCGGCTAAACGAAGGGACGACGCCGAGCCGCTGCAAGGTCGCGAGCATGGTAGCCCCCTTCATAGGACTGCCGTTGTCGGAATGCAGGATGATCTGCCCAGGCCGCAGGCCTTCGCGTTGAACAATATCCTGCATCAGTTCGCTGGCCCATTGGCTGCTTTCTTCCTCAAATACCTGCCAACCCACAATTTGACGGCTAAAGATGTCGAGGAACAAGTAGAGATAGTAAAACTGGCCTTTGATCGCCGTCGGCAGATAGGTAATATCCCAACTATAAATCTGGTTCGGCGCGGTAGCAGTCAGCGCGCGGGGTTTGCTGCGCGGCTGACGGGGGCGTTCGCTACGGCGGTGTTTCAGCTGCTGGGCGGCTTTCAGAATGCGATAGATCGTCGATTCGGACGCCAGATAAATGCCTTGATCGGCCAGGCGAGGCACGATCTGGCTGGGCGGACAATCCGCAAATTCATCGGAATTGGCCACACTCAGGATGTGGGCGCGCTCGGCCTCGGTGAGCGCATGCGGCGGCGTGTATTGGCGTTGCGGTCGACGATCGGCTTTCACCGGTTCATCGTCACCGGCTTGCCAGCGCTGCAAGGTGCGCGGGCTCAGACCCAGTACAGCACAGGCTTGGTCTTGGCGGGCACCGGCGGCCATCGCCTCGGCAACGGATTCGATCAGGTTTTGGCGCTGCTGAAGAGACGTCATTCGACCTCGCCCCCCAACAGCGCCCGGACCTTTTTTTGCAGGATCAACAAAGCGGCGGCTTCGGCCAGGGCTTTTTCCTTGCGAGCCAACTCGCGTTCCAGGCGTTGGTTTTCGGCTTTTAGGCTGCGTAGCGTCTGGCTGTCTTTGCGGTCGTTATCGCTGCTACCGGCTGTGCAGAAATCGGTCTTCCATTGTTGCAATTGATGGGCAAATAACCCACGTTCGCGACACCAGGCATTCAAGGCCTCGCCCGACAATGTGTGGGTTTCCTGAAGTGCCTGCAAGCGCTGTTCCGGTGACCAATCTTGAGGGCGTTTTGCTGGGCTTTTTGCCCGGTTCTTATCGTTGAGTGCTGTGTGGCTCATCCAGGTTTTTAAGGTGTGCACGCTGAGATTCAATTCATCAGCGATGGCTTGTATGCTGCGATTGCCTCGGCTATAGACTTTGGCCAAGGCTTGTTCTTTGAATTCATCAGAATAACGGGTTTTTGAATACTTCATGTTTAAATCTCAAATTTCATACAGTCTGAAAATTTGAGGCGACAACTATTCTGACGCAGGGGGACTTTGAGTCGATATGAAAAAGGTGAAGCTAATCCGAAAGCACATATCATCGAGCACTGTATGCATCTCGTGCATTGGGAATGCCAGGATAAAGAATTGTCTGTAGATGAATTGGCGGAAAAGGTGCGCATACAACTCGGGCGTGAAGATCAGGCGCATCTGCGTGTCGCACTTTCCAAGCTTATTGATGGTCTATTGGCCGAGAAAAACATGGCTGGCAATATGAGCCAGCACTCAAACTTCAATGGAGATTGATTATGGCGACCCAATCACAGATTGAATGGACCGAACAAACATGGAACCCTACAACTGGATGCACCAAGATTTCACCGGGTTGTAAACATTGCTATGCTGAAGTGATGGCCGGCCGACTTCATGCCATGGGTGCGCCCGGCTATGAGAATGGTTTCAAACTGGCGATTCTACCAGAACGGTTAGCTCAACCCATGCGACGCAGGAAGCCAACTGTTTATTTTGTAAACTCAATGAGCGACCTCTTTCATGAGGACATACCGGACCAATTTCTTGATCAGGTATTTTCGGTGATTGAGCAAACTCCGCAGCATACTTATCAAATTCTCACCAAGCGCGCCAAACGATTACCAGAATATTTCCAAAATCGTAGCTGCCCAAAAAACGTATGGCTAGGGGTATCGGTCGAAGATCGCGAATATGGTGTGCCTCGCATTGATTACTTACGGCAAATCGATGCGAACATTCGATTCCTGTCAGTGGAGCCATTGTTAGATGATTTAGGCGAAATTGATTTAACTGGAATTCATTGGGTCATTGTGGGCGGTGAATCAGGGCCAAAAGCCCGATTAATGAAACCCGAGTGGGTTGAGAATGTTAAGCAGCAGGCCGATAATGCAGGTGCCGCGTTTTTCTTTAAGCAGTGGGGCGGCTGGGGCGCGGATGGTGTAAAGCGACACAAAAAAGCCAATGGTCGAGTTTTTCG
The DNA here is from genome assembly GCF_024360925.2 of Methylomonas rapida. Lineage (NCBI taxonomy): Bacteria > Pseudomonadati > Pseudomonadota > Gammaproteobacteria > Methylococcales > Methylococcaceae > Methylomonas > Methylomonas rapida. Next base: position 4,209,322 of record NZ_CP113517.1, read on the forward strand.
AGGCCGAACCTGGGATGCTTACCCACAGATTGAAGGCGCTATAGCGCGTTGAGCACATCCTTTGCAATTTTTGTTGCCAGTCCGAAAGCTTTAGGGCTGGGATTGGATGCGGCAAAATACAGAGCGAATAGAGGGGCTCCACTCGGTTTTTTTGAATCTCCAGCTTGAAACAGGATTTTCGGCCCAGTTACCGCAGGAAAAAGTCCCTTGAGGCGCTTTGAGACATAATTCAGCATATCATGATGATTAGCCTCTCGTTCGTCGCCGCTTTCATCGCCGAAAAGATCAGCTTGTCGTTGTGGCTTATAGAACTCTTTTCGCCATTCATCGGTGCCCAGGATGCGAGTAATTGAATTCTCTTTGTCGGCATCTAGCGCATTGGCATTCTTAGCGGTTTGTCGGTACAAACCAGAGTAAGGGAAGAGATACCAAACATCGATCGCCTTGGTTGCAGCAATGGCTTCAAGAGTTGACCACTCTACATGCAGTCCATATGGATCAAGGAAAAGTACTGCACGGGTGTTTTTCCAGTTATAGTTTTTACAAATCTCTTTTAGAGCTGCATTGGCATCATCCTGGATGATATCGATAGATTTTTCTGGATATTCGGCCTGAAGAGATTTTAGAGCGGCCATTTTTTTTGCATCTAATTCGATAAAGCAAAATTTATTGAACGGTGGATTAACCGCCAAAGCCCTTCTAGCCGAGCCATCCACGCTAGTTTTCTCGCCATTCATCGTGATATCACAACGTCCAGTACCGGCAAATCCATCGATGTAAATCCGAGTAAAAGATTGCTTACTCAAAGCGGTGTTAAATGCAGCCAGATATTTTTCTAGTGCTTCAAGTTTGATGCATGTCCACGAACCACCGAATGAATGTTGGTCATTTGGTATTTTTCCTTCTTCAAACATTAGCAACCCCTGCTAGCGAAATGTAAATAGCCCTGTTTTACCCGAAATTCCTCACGCCACGACATTTTGGAAACGCTGCACATCCCCAAAATGTGCCGCCAGCATTGGCGCCTTGTTTTGCCGTACGTTTCACCATGGCACCACCACAATTGGGGTAGGACGGGCTAGTTGCAGTGATGTCGGGCTTGGTAACAAATGCTGGCACTGGTGGTGTTTCGGTTTGTGCTCGTATTGATCGCGCCGCTTTCGCGTTATCAATCATCCAGGTAAGTTCTGAGCCATCGATCAACTCGATATTTCGCCCTTTTGCAAAGGATTTGGCATCCGCCGTAAATATCCCCGAAGTTACAACAAATCCCCCCGTTGCACCCTGTGCTGCCATCACGCCAAACAATTCGCGCACAATATTCACTGAGACTTTAAAAGCTCGCCATTGCTTACATTGAACCAGAAAAACTTCCCCACCTTTTTTCAATACCAAGTCGATGCCGCCGTCTGCACCGCCGCCACCCGTTTCGACAACTGAGTAGCCCTTCAATCGAAACGATTCACCTACCAATAATTCAAAATTCTGCCAGCTCAATGTACGCAATGCATTGCCAGAACTTTCATTGCCAACTATCCGGACAAGTTCTTCACGTTTACGCCGTCCAAAAAACGACGCTATTGCGCCGGCTATAAACAGAAATGGGAAAACATACTGCCCGTAACCTGCCAACATTTTTGTCACTTGACCAACAACCATCTGACCGATTTGACCAGGCACCGCACTAGTCTGCACATCTGCAATGGCGTATCGATGCAGAACAACGTAAGCGATGATGGCAAGTATTATTCCCACCCACCAAGGTAGCGCTGCGGTAATTTCGAACAAATCTTCAATTGGACTGGTTTTTTTCCTTCTTGCCATGGATCTCTCTAATTTGGTTGTTCAGTGTGAGGCCTTATAAGTGCGCTTAAAACCACTACGTATTAGTTAGTTTGTGCACCAATACCGAATGCCCAATCACCCCTCAATCTGCCTTTTTATTGGCATTCGGCAGTTCCTTGGCTGCGGCTTCCAGCGTTTTAATGTTGAAGTTTTCACCTTCCGCCTCCAATAGCGCACGGCGTTGAGTTGCGTATCGAGCGTATTCTTCTTCAGCGTGACCATCGGCTTGCTTCTTGGACACACTTCCTGCATTGGGTAGTACATTGCGATCATTGAACTTCAGGAAAGCATTGAGTTTTTCCTCCCAGTCCTTCAGGAAAATTTCCTTACGCCGGCGCGCCTGATCCTCGGCGAAATCCAACCACATCACGACGATACGGTTGAGTTCGTTAATCTCGGATTCGTAAAGATAGTTTTTGGCAATCGTAACATCCGCTTTCTGTACATTGCTCGACTTCCAGGTCGTCAAGCCCATGTTGGGGAGAGTACTATCGGCCCGTTCATGGATCAGTTCGGCTGCCGTTTTGCCAGCCACAGCGAAGTGCAGTTTGTTTTGGATCACTCGGAAAAACTGCGTGGTTTCGGCTAGGGACGGTGAATAATCCGCCGCCATGGCAAAAATCTCACGAACGCGCAGGTACATCCGCCGCTCACTGGCTCGGATGTCGCGGATGCGTTCTAACAGCTCATCAAAACGATCCAGTGCGCCGGCACCGGCAACAGGCGGATTTTTCAGGCGCTCGTCATCAAGTGTAAAGCCCTTGACTAAATACTCACGTAGTCGCTCCGTAGCCCAGCGTCGAAACTGTGTGCCACGGGCTGAACGTACTCGATAACCCACGGCCAGGATGGTATCCAGATTGTAGTGATCAATATTGCGGTTGATTTGGCGACTCCCTTCCTGACGAACTATCCGGAATTTCCGGATAGTTGCCACAGGCTCTAGCTCGCCCTCATCATAGATGTTTCGCAGGTGTTCGTTGATCGTGCGAACATCTTTCTGAAACAACTCCGCCATCAGCGCCTGAGTCAGCCATAGTGTATCGTCAATGAATCGGCATTCAACTCGAGTACGGCCGTCCTCGGTTTCGTAAAGCAGGAATTCTCCTGAAGGCGCTTGGATGGATTCGCTCATACGTCAAAACGCAGTATCAGTTCTTCGCCGAGCATGTCGATCAGCTTCACTGCGACAACGCTTCCGACTGGCGGGGCAGATAGCTCGTAGCGACCGACAACCAAATCTTGCTTGCGCTCCGGTACATCGGACAGCACGACATTGAAAATCTGATCATCGTGTTGAGTATCAATTAGCACGCAATCCACCACTGCCCGCCAATCGGTGATTTGTGCCTTAAATACACCTTGTTCCAGGTTCAATCGATGGATGATGGTGGGCGACAACACATCGTGAATTTCCACCAGCAACTTATCGCCATCACGCGAGACAGACACATCGGCCGTCAACGGTTCGTGTTTGATGATGCCGCCGTATTTGCGATCGGTGCGCAGTTCAATCAGATGTAATCTATTGACTGGCCGATTACGGTTGTAGTCATCCAACCACTGACGGGCATCATGCTGAACGCCGAGGCTGACCATTAGTACGTCGCGTTCTTCATCGGGGCGATTTTTCAGCTCAGTGCGCAGGGCTTCTAAATCCAGCGGCGTTAGTGGATGGTTGAACGGCACGATTTTCACTAGTCGTCCGCCTTGGGTGCCGTCGAAAAAGGCATCGGTACGGCTGCGGGTAACGCCGAGATATTGGCAAGCCAGATCTACGGCTTCGTTGTGCTGGATTTGTAGATCATAGTCGTTGACTCGCCAAGTGGAGAAACCGAGTTGGCAAGGCTGTGGTACTGAATTGTCGTCACTAAACAATTGACCCTGGCGATTGGCAGCTTGCTGTGCTTGCATCAGGGTTTGCAAGCGCTTGGCGGTGGTTTGAATCGCGCCTTTGTTAATGTCACAGCCGATCCATCGGCGGCCTAATGCTTGGGAAACTGCGACAGTTGTTCCTGAACCAACAAAGCAATCAAGAACTAAGTCGCCCGGATTGCTGGACGAAAAGACAATCCTTTCTAATAGCTTTTTGGGCTTTTGCGTTGGATAGTTTTCAGCTTCTTGCGCTCTACCGGCAATATAGGAAATGTCATCCCAAACATCACTCAGCTGAACACCTGGCAATTCATCCATGAATACAATTTTGCACCTCTTTATGGGTTTCCCATTTTTGCCAAGTTTTATCAATCCATGACTATTAGGAACTTCTGCTTGAGGAGCATTCCAAAGAGCCTCCATTTTTTCATGACTTGTTCTCCAACGAGCCTGGGTTCCATGAAAATCAAACATCTGCATTTTCCCCTGCGGATCAAGCATATTCTCACATTTATAGTATCTACCAGAGGCTAGCTCATTCCATTCCGAATCAATGTACTCCTGAGTGTAGGGGAGATATGTGGTATTGAAAGAGGTTTGATCACCCTTTGAATAAAATAAAATTGTATCTTTGACTTTACTGAAACGGTCGGTCGTATCATTGTGAGATGAAGTTCTTTTCCAAGATATTTCATTCCTAAAATTTTCAGGTCCGAATACTTCGTCAGCAACGATTTTTAGGTGGTGCGATTTGCGTTGGTCGCAGTGCAAATAAATACTTCCATCATTTGATAGAAGCTCTTTAAGCATCAACAACCGCTCATACATAAACTGCAAATAGTTGTCGTTTGCCCAGATGTCGCTGTACTGGATCTGCTCGCCTAGCGCGTAATCTTCGCCGTCGATTTTCACCGTGCCCTTAGCGCCGCGCAGTTGCACCTTGCGCACATAGTCGGCGCCGCTATCGAATGGCGGGTCGATGTAGATCAGTTTGACCTTGCCGCGAAAGCCGTTGGCGAGCAAATGCGCCAATACATCCTTGTTGTCCCCATGATAGAGCAGGCCGCCTTGCGGCAAATCTTTCGGCCAGTCACTCCAGTCGGCATTTTGCAACGCAACGTTTTGTTCAGCTGTGGCATCGAAGCGCTCGATGGCTTGCGACGGATAGGCAGTGACCCGTGCCAGCGGCTTTTTACCCACCCAGGTGAGCATGGGCCGGCCTTTGGCTTTGGCGACGGTCACGTCGCGGGGTTTCTTAGTGTTTTCTGCCATGGAGTCGTTTTCGATTCGTTGTCATTAGGTGCCCAAGATAAAGTCGCGGACCTGTTTTTTACCCGCATCGGCTAATTGCGTGTCCGCGAACATCACGTGATAGGCCAGCTTGTCAGGGTTCAAAACCTCCCAGCGTTTTAGCGCTACGGCTTTGCGGCCTTCCAGAGTTTGCGGTTGTTCACCTTTGTTAAAGCGTTGCAAGTCTGCGGCAATATCCGGGCTAAAGGCATCTTTCTTGATTTCTATTACTAAATGTTTGCCGTCGGCTCGACGTAACACAAAGTCGGGGGTATAGCGGTGCCAGCGGCCATCGTCACCCAGATATTCGGCGCAGAGGTCGGTCTTGGCCGGATCGGTCAGGCCGCCGGTAAACCAAAGCCCTTCGATTTGGTGTGTTTCCTTGCCGAGCAATCCTAGCGCCCAGTCCAGAAAGTCTGCTTCCGGGCCTGAATCGAAGTTGTAGCCCTCGTAATGAAAACTACTCTCCAATGCCAGTTTGGCATTCACGGTATCTTGTGCGGTTTTGTAAAGCGCCTCGCGTTGCTTGGCGAAGCTAATTCGCGCCGTGTAAATCACACCACCGTCTGGATCGTTTTTGGTCGCTGGGCGTTTATCGAAACCATCAGCTTTTACTAGCGCCACCGCTACGTCGATTTCTTCGAAGTACTCTTCATATTGAGCGCGTTGCGCTTCGATCTGCCGACCTATAGCGGGCAAATGATAATCGGGAATCTCCGCGTCTGTGCCATACGTCTGGCGTAAAGCCGCTAAAACTTCGCGCATAGGTAAATGATAATTGGCGGCAAGCTCTGCCGCCGCCGCATAGGTGTCCCATTCTGGCGGCGCGTTGGGCAGTAGGTCATCGCCAGCATCGACGCGTTGCAAGGTGGTTTTACCGGATGCCGTTTCCACAATCTCCAGGGTTTGTACCGTCGTTCCTTGTGGTGCAGTCAGGTCGGGAATGGTGAAGGTCAGTGGTATGGCCGTGGCATCGAAAGCTTTGCGGCGGTAACGCAGTACGCGCTTTTTAATCAGCAGTGGCGGCAAATGTGGTTTGCGCAACACGATTTCCTTTTCGACGCGTTCGGACTGCTGGGCGTCCAAGTCTTTTAAACTAGTGCCGTAGGTTTCGGCCAATTGGGCTTCCAGCGTTTTCTTATTGCTGTTGGTCAGATAGACGCGAGCCGGATGGCTGTTACCGGGAACCTGACGTAGACAACGCGTGGCTGCTTGCAGCACGAAGTTATTACTGTTGGCCAGCTTGCGTATCAAAGCAGTGGCAAACAAGCTAGGGCAATTCCAGCCCTCTTGACCCATGTTGACCAGTAACAGGATTCGCTGCGGAGCGCTAGGATCCGAGCCGGTGGCATAAAAGGCTTGCTTGATGGCTTCCGAGGATTTGCCATCAACTGCCAGCAATTGGTCGCTGCCGATGCCGTGCAAGGCCAACGCCGATTCAATCGCACCGCGTAGCTCGTCGCGCGTTTCCAAGTTGGGAAAATACATTGCCAGCCGCGCCGGCGCACCGTTGGGTAGACTGATATGCCAGTAGGCGCGAACAAAATCGTCTACAACAGCTTCCACTAGGGTATCGGCTTCGCCATCGCCAAGGTCGAATACCTTGATATTGTTGGCTAGTTCCTTCAAGACGCCGTCGCGGATGCCTTCGCCCAATCCATACCAGACGACAACATCGCGTAACGGTTGTCGTTCGAAGTACGGCGTTCCAGTGGCATTAATTACCACGATCAGATTGGTTTCTTGTGCCAGATAGTCGATGGTGCGGCGGACTTTCTTGATACCGTCGGCTTTGAACAACAATTCACCGCTTTCCTTGTCTTTTTCCCACTTGCCGAGCAGTTTCTGTCCATAAGTGTGGTGAGCCTCGTCCGAAAACACCGCCAAATGTGGTAGTGACGCAACGGCTTGTAATCGCAGATTGGCTAATTCCGTGGCTTCTTCGGCTTTGGTGCTGGTCAACAATGACAGCTGGTTAGGGTTGCCTCGCGCCGTGGGTTTCTGGATACGAATCTTCTCAGTGTTGGTGACAATGATGTTAAAACTGCTGCCCCAGGTAATGGGGATTTGTTTGTCGCCATCGCGGGTAAAGGTCAATTTCAGGCTGGCTGCAAAGGATTTGTAGAGCCGTGGTGGCAGGATGCGGTCGTAAGGTACGTCAGCCAGTTCGCGCAAGGCGCTGAGTATGGTTTTGCCAGGAGCGAAAATTAGGGCGTTCTCTACAAACGGGCCTTCTGGGTATTCCAGGGCCATGGCAAATTCGGTGGCTACGATGGAGCCCATCAGTATAGTCTTGCCGGCACCCATGGCTAAGGCCAAGATGTAGCTAGCGTAATCGAGTGTTAACGATTCGCGCAGGCTTTCCAACGCATATTTGCGTACAAAGGCATTATCGGTAAGGACTTTATCGAGACAGCCGTCCATGCCTTCGTCGGCGATGATGCCGACAATATCCGGATGGGTAAGTCCCATGGCTTGACGCCGGTCCTTCGGTGACGGGAACAGCTTTTCATAAAGCTCGGGTATTTTTGGTGTGCCGAGTACCAGTCTCAAATACCAGTAAGTTTCCAACGCCCGGAATTGAGCGCGTCTCAGATAGCGAAGCTGGGCGGTTTCCAAGTCTTCTGTAGCAAACTCTAGAATTTCACCGATTGCGGGATAGTCGTTACAGGGGTAATTGGCGGAGCGCCAAGCATCGACTTTGTCAGATAAAGCTTGGTAGAGATAGGTCATGGGGCGTTCACAATTACCTTAATAATCCACATTGTTCAGTTCCGTTGCCCCATCCAGCAATATTAGAATTTGGTGTAATTCAGCTACATGTCACCGTTAGCTTTTCGAACTCCAGCGGGCCAAAATTTTAAGCGTCGCATTTTACTTCGAAGTCGATGAACTGTCCGTTTATTTCGGATAAGCCCCCTGCGTCAGAATAGTTGTCGCCTCAAATTTTCAGACTGTATGAAATTTGAGATTTAAACATGAAGTATTCAAAAACCCGTTATTCTGATGAATTCAAAGAACAAGCCTTGGCCAAAGTCTATAGCCGAGGCAATCGCAGCATACAAGCCATCGCTGATGAATTGAATCTCAGCGTGCACACCTTAAAAACCTGGATGAGCCACACAGCACTCAACGATAAGAACCGGGCAAAAAGCCCAGCAAAACGCCCTCAAGATTGGTCACCGGAACAGCGCTTGCAGGCACTTCAGGAAACCCACACATTGTCGGGCGAGGCCTTGAATGCCTGGTGTCGCGAACGTGGGTTATTTGCCCATCAATTGCAACAATGGAAGACCGATTTCTGCACAGCCGGTAGCAGCGATAACGACCGCAAAGACAGCCAGACGCTACGCAGCCTAAAAGCCGAAAACCAACGCCTGGAACGCGAGTTGGCTCGCAAGGAAAAAGCCCTGGCCGAAGCCGCCGCTTTGTTGATCCTGCAAAAAAAGGTCCGGGCGCTGTTGGGGGGCGAGGTCGAATGACGTCTCTTCAGCAGCGCCAAAACCTGATCGAATCCGTTGCCGAGGCGATGGCCGCCGGTGCCCGCCAAGACCAAGCCTGTGCTGTACTGGGTCTGAGCCCGCGCACCTTGCAGCGCTGGCAAGCCGGTGACGATGAACCGGTGAAAGCCGATCGTCGACCGCAACGCCAATACACGCCGCCGCATGCGCTCACCGAGGCCGAGCGCGCCCACATCCTGAGTGTGGCCAATTCCGATGAATTTGCGGATTGTCCGCCCAGCCAGATCGTGCCTCGCCTGGCCGATCAAGGCATTTATCTGGCGTCCGAATCGACGATCTATCGCATTCTGAAAGCCGCCCAGCAGCTGAAACACCGCCGTAGCGAACGCCCCCGTCAGCCGCGCAGCAAACCCCGCGCGCTGACTGCTACCGCGCCGAACCAGATTTATAGTTGGGATATTACCTATCTGCCGACGGCGATCAAAGGCCAGTTTTACTATCTCTACTTGTTCCTCGACATCTTTAGCCGTCAAATTGTGGGTTGGCAGGTATTTGAGGAAGAAAGCAGCCAATGGGCCAGCGAACTGATGCAGGATATTGTTCAACGCGAAGGCCTGCGGCCTGGGCAGATCATCCTGCATTCCGACAACGGCAGTCCTATGAAGGGGGCTACCATGCTCGCGACCTTGCAGCGGCTCGGCGTCGTCCCTTCGTTTAGCCGCCCGGCCGTGAGCAACGACAACCCTTATTCGGAATCGCTGTTCAAAACCTTGAAATATCGCCCGCAATACCCGTTGAAACCGTTTGCCGACCTGACGGTTGCCCGGCAATGGGTGGCCGATCTGGTGCAGTGGTACAACCACGAACACCGCCATAGCGCCATTGGATTTGTGACCCCGGCGCAACGCCATGCCGGCTTGGACTTAGCCCTATTGGCGAAACGCACCGCGCTCTATGAAAACGCCCGCCGCCAAAATCCGCAGCGCTGGAGTAAAAATACTCGTAACTGGAACAGAATCCATACCGTTCATCTCAATCCCGATCATGCCGAAGCCCAAAACAACTCGAACCAGGAGCCCTCTAACCAAAACAAAATAACCGCATAAGTTTTTACATTGAGGCGACAACTAGCTTGAAATTTTCCGTAAGTAAGGCAAACCATGCATCAGTTATAGCCAGTGCATGGTTTTTTTCTGTCGACTTGCCGTAAGTCTAACGGATATAAAACATCAATTCCGGATCGAACGATCTTGGCCGGCCTGTATTACCCGCTTTGGGTTCGGGCATTTCTTTACGACCGAAGGTTCTGCCATTACCCGGTACTAACGCTCTAGCAATGTGATCAATCTTGGTGAGGTACTTGACCGCACTTTTCAGGGGGTCTATCAGATGTAGGTCATCGTGGTTAATCATGCCGATGCAAACGGTTTCGTATTGAGGTTTGTGAGCATTGCAGTTGAAGTAAAGCCCTCTGTCCAGGGTAAGCTTCTTCCAGTATTCACCGATGCGCATGGCCAGGGTTACATCTTCACGTACCTGTGAGCCGTCGCAAAAGAAGAGTACGTGGTAATGCCAACCCTTATCGGGACCACACTCGAGTTTCCAAACATAACCCACCACATGCTGAAACAGTTTGTTTGAATCCATATTATCTAGGAAGCGTTTAAGATCTCTTTTGGCTTCGTAGTATTTCATCTGCCAATCTTGTTCTAGCCAAACGTCATCCCACTGATAGCTGAAATCCACCCTCAACACCAGTAGTCGAGCGTATCGCTCGAATAAAGCGTTGATGTACTCCAGCAAACGATCATAGTTATCGCTTGATACTCGTTGAGCGTTATAGACCAGCCTTTTAAACCAAGGACTGCGCATCTCATGCCTGATTTGGTTGATAAAATCATCAATGCCCATTGCCATATAGTCGAAGATCTTGTATTCGTGATCGTTTTTATAAGCGCTGTCCTGGATATTTAAGGCTTCGTGACGCCTTACCTTTTCGATCAAGCCACCGTTCTCTGCATTTCTAACAAAGATGTCGATATAAGGGTTAAACGTGTAGATCGGGTAGTAACTGGCGACCTGTTCCATGCAGTGAGCTAAGGTCAGCATCACTGCGTATGCAAGCAGTGTCGGGGTAATTTGTTTAATATCGTCATCACCCGTAGTGTCGACAAACAAACAGTCATCTGTTTGTTGTTGGATGATCGGCATTAGATTCTTGATGTGATTCAAGGCATGGATCGGATGTTGCTGATGCTCCTTTAGCTGGATGCTATTGATGATTTGGTTCAGTAGATAGTTGTTTGCTTTGTATGCATATGCGTTCATAACTGCCTCTTCGTTTTAAGTAAATTGAAAAACATCGATGGAGTTATGGCAGTAACGGATAGTCGTAATAGTATGGAGTACATTACTTACGACTAGGCTGTCTATCGTCGGCAATAGGGGATATGTATTTAAATGATCGTGAGTGATGGTTTATTTGAAGTAAACCATCACACGTCCCTAAGCATCTGTTAGGGTTTGAGGGTTACTAGCAGAGATAGACGGAAGCGGACAGGGCTAGTCTTGTCTTGAATGAGTTATTAATATTAATAATAACATAAACTCCAAAACTACCCTGCCACAAAAGACACTGGGAATCCTGATTCAATAGTTACAGAGTATTCAGGATTTCAAGTAAAAACAAAACTGACGATATATGCCAAGTTAGTGCACAACTCCATACTATCTACATTTTATCGAACGATCCAAAGCCAGAGTTTCTTGTCAGTAGATGTTGGTGCTGCCGTATTTCCATAAAGTTAAGTCAAGTACCACCAAGCATTTAAATTTGGAAAAGATCGTGACTCGTCGTTGGCTTTTTATGACTTTTCGGCCGAATACTGGATGCACATTCGAACCACCAAGTGGAGTCACGGATTCGGTTGCATTATGTGGGTTGCGTCTCATTGTCAGAAACGGGCTCAACAATGGTGTTCTCAATTGGATAATCCGGCAACGACCAAACTGAACGACCATCCCCATCTTGTTTCTTGGTTTTGATCTTCAGATTGGATTTAGCGAGTTTTAATGTGCCAATGGCTACATTTTCTTTCAGAGCCATTTCTTCAATATCAACAAATAGCATCGGGCCATCGTTTAGGATAGTTTGCAAAAACTCCTCTGCCCGTTTAGTTTTCGTCAAAGTTTCGACTGGTTTTGGTCGATCTGCTTCTGCCAGAATCTCTTCCGCAGAACCAGATTTCACATCTGTGATTGTAAATTGCAATCCCTTTCCTAGGGTATTCGGGTTGGCATTTTGATCAGCAAGCTCAACTTCTTTAAGGCAATATTCAAAGCCGCCATCAATAGGACCTAAGCTGTTTTTTGCGTGGACGAGGACATGGGTTCCACCGTTGACTGTTGGTCCACTAGCAATTTTGCTGAGTAGAATAATTACACGGGGTACTTCCCGTAATGCGGGTGTTCCAGCTACTCTGGCGAGAGGTTCTTTGCCAGAAGGATTCCTGACGGTATGGGCAATGCCAAGAATTGCGCATTGCAGTTGTTTTGCTAGCTGCGCTAAACGCTCGAAAGCTTGACGTGCTTTAGAGTTATTCCCGTGGTCACCATCTACGGTAAGGTAAATGGGATCAATGATGATCAACCCAATATTATGGTTCAGTTTTTCATTCAGGCCCAACAGCCGGTTTATATCGCGGTCGTTATTAAACGAAAATGGGGTTTCATTGTTAGTACTTCTCTTGGTGTCAATGATATGAACTCGATCCAAATTCGCGCCCGCTGTAATCAATCTAGGCAGCAGGGTATTGCTCACGCTATCCTCGTTGTTCACGATTATGACGTGGCCAAATCCATTGGCTTTAAAATCGGGATGCAGTTGGTAGCCGTTCCCGTTAGTAATACCCGCCGCTAAAGTACATGCAAAAGCCGTCTTACCCGTATTTGGAGCACCGGCCAGAATAGTCAATTCCCCCTGAGGCAGCCAATTGTCGTATGCCCATATGACTGCTTGGGCATTGATTGATGAGGCTTGCTGCAGCGGCAATTTGTTGGCTTCTCGTGCCCTTTGCAATTTCTCCTGTTGTTCAAGGCGCTTTGGATCTTCCCCGTACCATGATTTGGGTCCATGGATGAAGGCGTTGTATTCTTCAATAGATGTTCCAAGCTTGATAGGATTAGGGTTGATGTCAGTGATTCGTGCCATGTTTGGGTCCTTGTGATTGTAGGTATAGCTCCACATTCAACAAACTACGCAAACCAACCCACTTAAAAATCGCCTACTTATATAGCTATGCAACCCGATAAGAGCATTAAGCTACAACTGTACGATTCACGTATCAGTGAGCTGAGTGCTGGCGATATTTTGACGATTTCAATGTAGGCTCTGTTTGGCTTTATTAGGTTTGCGAACGAAAAGCCTTAAGCTATATTGTTGATAAACAAGGAAATAAAAAACAGCGAAGGCACTTTTAATGCGATGGTCGTGCGTTCGAATCGCACACGACCCACCATCAAACGCTTTATAAATCAACCACTTTACTCTAGCTGGGTAAGTGGTTTTTTTATGTCTGTCAGTTTCTGGGTAATTCTTGTGGTAACTTTTTTCAGTGCCACGCCTGCCCGTTAGAGCTGTTGTGGTAACTTTTCCAAGCCTCACTTAAATCACTCGTCTCAAGATCGACACCGGTTTCAGGTTAACGATCTTTTCAACCGCTTCCAGCAGTTCTACCACGCTCGCTGGTGAATAATGCGTGGTGATATCGCCATTGGTGTGATGCAACAGTTTCTTGCGCGTTTCCAGCGATACCCCGGCAACCCGCAGTCGATGACCAAAAGTATGCTTAAGATTATGCGGACCTCGCGTGTACTCATCACAAACAGGTAGCCCCGCTTTTCGCCACGCTTTTTTCCAAGCCGAGTTATTTAACCGCGTAATCCGTTTGCCACGGTAGGGGAAAACATAAGGGCAACCATTTTGGCGATTTTGGCGTTGCGTCTCGATGATGGCTTTCGCCGTCGAATTCAAAACCACCAATTGATCTTCCTTGTTTTTCTCTCCTGGCCACACGCCATCCGCATATATGCCTTTTCGCCAGGGCGTGATGAAGATGCTGGTACCCAGTTCCGGTACTGCAACTTCCCAATCCCAACGCAGCCAACACACCCCCTGCTCACGCAGACCAGTATTTGCAGCGAAGATAGACATAGCGCGTAAATGCGGCGGTAAAGCCTTAAGCAAACGCTCCATTTCCTCAAAATCCAGCGGATAGGGATTTGCCGCATCTTCCCAATCGGGCATCTCAAACATCGGCGGACAACTAAGATAAGGTTTTCCATCTTGATTGCGCCAAGCCCTTGCAGCCAGCGTTAACACACGTCGAACGATCGTTAGATCACGCGTCACCGTGCTACTGGCTATTCCCGCTTTCCGTCGATCATTTATAAAGCCCTGTAAGGTGCCCATATGGACATTGGCCAGCGGCAAATCACCGATATATGGGGCCACGAACCTTAGAGAGTCGCGATCACGATCCAGGCTACGCTTCTGGGCTTCCTCAAGGTAACGATCTGTAGCTTCCCGAAACGTCATAATGCCTTCTTCGCGGCGATTAACCTCGCCTTGAATTTGGGCAATTGTTTGGAAAAACTGCTTTTCGGCCTCTTCTGGGGTTTTGGCAGCTAATCGCTGCCGTATACGACCGTGTCCTTTGATGCGCTTGTCGATACTCCAAGCGTCGGTCGCTCTATCGTATTGCAGTCCAGGTAAATTTTTAGACATCGAATGCTCCTTTGGTTGGATGATTCGTGTCTTGCTGTTGCAGGTAATATGGTGGAAGATTTTTTGATTGGAATCAAGTGGCATGAATAATGTCCACGATGAATTTCTGGGCATCCTGATTACGACAGAATGCCCATGCCTCGTGATCATTTAACTAGATTTCGACTTGACGCGACGCAACAATATGTAAGCATTGGGTTTGACTACTTTATCGGCACATTCAACCATTTTTTGTATGTCAGCTACAGAGTAAATATCGGTAACATCCTCAATTTTATGATGTAAAAGCTCTCGACGAATATCCTTGGGAACACCTTCTGCAATTAGGCGGCGCCCAAAAGTGTGTTTTAAATTGTGCGGCCCACGAGCGATGTGTTTTTCAACAGGAAGCCCCGCTTTTCTCCAAGCCTTTTGCCAATCGTAAGCCCCCATTTTGGTAAGGGGCTTACCATCCACTGGAAATACCCAAGGACAGCCTGGTTCGCGACGTGCACGCTGAATTTCGATAACTTTTTTTGCCACGCGATTTAATACGACTAGCTGATCTAAGTCATTTTTTTCGCTGGTTTCAACGTTATTAGCACTATCTTCATCCTGAAAAGGAATTTGAAAGACGCTCGTTTTCAATTCAGGGATTTTCTTTTCCCAATCCCAGCGTAATTTACAAACGCTCTGATCACGTAGTCCGGTATTCACCGCAAAAAGAGACATCAATCTGAGATGCTGAGGAAGCAGACGTAATAATTTACGTTGTTCATCCCATTCTAGCGGGTAAGGTTTGCTAGCATCTTTCCAGTTAGGAATTTTCAGCATTGGCGGAGTTAGAAGGTAAGCTTGGCCTGCTTCATTTCGCCACGATTTACAGGCCAAATTCAAAATGCGCCTTACAACCGCAAGGTCGCGCTTGACTGTACCACTTTTGATCCTTCTGGCTTGCTCATGATCAATGAATGGCTTTAACGTGAGATCATGAACATGAGCCAATGGCAGATCGCCAATAAACGGATCAAGCTTTTCCAACGAGGTGATATCGCGCTCTATACTGTCCTTTTCATCTTGATAATTTTGAACATATCTCATCCCCGCTTCCCTAAAAGTCAGCGTACTCGCTTGGTTTTGCTTAATCAAACCAATGAATTGCTCAATGGCCTGACGGAACATCATTTCTGCTTCTTCTTGAGAGCTTGCCGATAGCCGCTGACGGATTCTTTTTCCATTGATGGTTTTATCGATGCTCCATTGACCTGTTTTTTTATCGAATTGCAATCCTGTGTATTTTTTTGACATGGTATTAGTTCCTGTATTTGCTTTAAATTTGTGGTTGCCCCCTTAGATTTTCCGTATTGCCTTTTAAATTCATCAATCGCTTCATCCAAATCCCGTCGGTCATATGCAACAAAATTTTGACCGTACTGGATTTCAACTTCAATGAGTGGACGAATACTGCTGTTAAACAAAGTTTTGCCCATGCCGCAGTATTCAAGCGCATCAGAATATCGGATCACCCTAGGTTGCATCGTCATTCGTTATGATTAAATGATTTACAGCAACTCAACAAATTGACTGTCTAAACTGACAAGGTTTTTTTCCACCAAGCCCTTTTTAGCTTCTTCAAACCGATTAATCGGGAGATCACAGCGCTTTCGCCACAATTCAATAGAAACCTTTGCGTTGTCCGGGTTTTGACCGCCTTCTTGCTTGTAAGGCCGTGCCTCAAAAAATAATTCTTCCAGCCTGTCAAGCGCTAGCTGTTGGTTTTTGCCCATTTTTTTGGGCTTGCTTTCTTCAAACGTTAAGTCATTTTGTTTCTCAAGGACAACGCTGGTTATCAATGAATCATCGTCCGCTTTAAACTCAATCTCTTTGAGGCTGAAGCACAATGGCTGCGGATGAGCGGCATCCTTCATTTTTGTGCAGGAAAACGTGATTTGGTCCCCTTTTTTGTGAACCTTATATTCCGCATCAAGAGCAGCCTTTAACACGCTTGACCCACGGCCTCGTTCCTGATCACCATGTCCGGTGTGATGTACGAGCAAAATGGTGGCACCGTAACGATTCAACAAACGATCCAGGCTGCCAATGAAACGAGTCATATCTTCAGTGCTGTTTTCATTACCTGGACCATAGTTACGAGCTAAGGTATCGATAACAATGAGGACCGGCTTTTGCCCAGTTTTTTCAATACTGGCGTCAATTCCTGCGATTACAGCCGCTAAAGAATCTTCGTTGAGCAATGAAGCCGGTTGGTGACTGATATATAGATCAACCCTGTTGTCGATACCTCGATCAAAGCATAATCCCTTTATTCGACGTGTCAGGCCGTTGTGTCCTTCTCCGTTGATATAGAAGACTGGACCACTTTTCACCGCATATTCGCCACAAAAAGGTGTTCCGCTTGCGCAGCAAAGAGCTATATCCACGGCCAATAAGCTTTTGCCCGCTTCGGGAGCTCCTATGAAGCCAACCAAGGAGCCAATCTCAAGATAATTTTTAATCAGCCAATTGAGTTCTTTGGTTTCCATTTCACCGAATGCTGAAAATGGAAACTTTGAAGTTTTACTTGTACTAGACTGAACGACAGCGGAAAACTCATCTAAATACCGTCGAATGTCATCTAGAACTGGCTCGATTTCTTGCGTCGACCCGCTTTCAATGTCATCCCAACGTTTTTTACTTTTAGCCGCGTAATGAGAAGCCCGTCTGATATTAGAAGCACTCTTAATTTGTTGTGCATAGAACTCTGGATTAGCACAACATGGCATATCAATGATTATCTTGCCGCCTTCGGCGATTGTGGTGTAGCCAAAGGCTTCAAGAACAATTAAATCGGGTTCGAACCCATCTTCGATAATTTTGCGAATTCCCCCAAAAATCTTTCCTCTATTGAAATCAAGAAAGTCTTCTGGCAGCAATGTTTGAATCTCAGGTTGCTCCATAAGATGCCCACGGCCACCTTTCATAAGTTCGCCTATAAGCGTGATTTCAGCCGTTTCAATCAATTTCGAATTTTGCATAAATTTTTCCTTTTAATGGTTAATGGAAAGCCAATGAACTCTTGCTCGCCTGAAAAAATCTTATGAAACAATGATTTATATAGCCATGAAAAAAAAGACAGTCTAAAATTGAAAGTGTGCTTTCGTTTATATGAAAGCACATAGGGATGATTGGAAGGCTTGGCTCATCTAGAAGCAACTAACTAAATTGAGCGATGTCCAAAAAGAGTTTTTTACCGTTACTTCCTTTTATGCGTCTCGCTAACATGAATTTTTATCAATGAAATGCGTGAATCTCGATCTCGAATGTGCCAAAGCTTACGAGCTGATTCACGACTATAGAGAGATACTTGCATGAACAAGAAATTGATGGACAGCTAGTCTTGCTAGACCCGGCTTGCAGTTACTATGCGTGGTTGAAGCAAAAGCACAGTCAACTCTAGCTTGAAGGCGGCCAAGGCACAGACCGCAAATTTAACGCCACGACCAACAGTCCGCATAATTACTGGTATTCGACAATTGACTGCAACAGCCTGCAATGTAAGCAGCGACGACGAGAACCACCCCATCCGAACTGCATGTCGATGGATTATTATTTGCGATATACAGAATTTCCTACTCCAACGCTGGACACCAGATTGCTGTGACAATAGCGGTCCCTCTACTCTGAAGATCAAGAATCTTTAGTTCTTGGTGGCGTGGCTCTAACAAAACAGGAATGGTTTTGGTACGCCTATATTTGCCCAAAGGCATTTATCTTTGATGGCAATACTTTTCCGGCAACACTCAGTAGCAATGGATGCCATTGCCAATGAAATTAATACGCGCGTGGGGTGTGCTGCCCGCTCGCTGTTTATGAAGAATTGCACATGAGCAGCTTGTAGCACTCATTCTTCACCCATTAAAATCGAAATGTAGCACTTCACTTTTGAACCCAACCTTATGCGCAAATTTCTTTCATTCGCTCAATTACAGGCGATCATGATGATGAATTTTCTACGCGAAATTGTCCACCTAATATAAGTGGACACTATCTTGCTCCTTTCGATTGCCGAGAATAGGTGCTGTTAAATGAATTCTTATAACAAATATGGAAAATATGCCTGAAAAACCAAGTGTTCATCCCTTTATCGAGGCAGTGAGAAGTCTAAGAAAAAAATCTGCGACAAAAACTTCAAAGGCAGATGAAGATAAAAATCTAAGACTATGGCTGAGAATTCAAGAATACTGCTTGTTGCTTGGTACAACCGGTCAAAAAATTCGAGCCCGAAAAAGCAATAATGGTCAGAGGTGTGGTGACAATGAAAAATACCCTAAGATTTCTGAAGCGCTTTTTGATAGCAAGATAGCGTATGATCAAATAATCAAAAAAATATATTTGCAAGACTGGGACTACAACGATGTTTTCAAGGCGATTATGTCAGAGTGTGTACCGCCAAATACATCTGGGTATTTGATAGCAAAAACATTTAAGATACCGCGTAGGCGCGATGACGCTTATGCGGTAACTAAAAATAAATCTTCAACAACAGGGCGAACAGTTAATTGCCAGACGGTAATAACTTGGTCATATATAACAGGAAATAAAACATTTCCTATAGGGTATGTCATTGCAGAAAATAGCTCAGGTAATTATGCTTTGTCGAAGGCAGATTTATTTCTCAATTGCGGAATGAAAAAAACCATTGATGTGATCGATAAAAGATCAGTTACTCTTTATATGGATTCTGATTTTGATGTAGACGTTACATTTATTGATAAATTGGCAAAGAAAGAAAATGTCGAGCTTGATTATGTTCTCGAAATAGCCGAATATTTCAAGCTAGCATTGTCAGAAGATTTAAAGGATTCATTGCGTGATGAGAGCAAACAAAGGGCAGTATTAGAGATAGCGACTGAGTTGCTTGTTAATGACGCGCAATTTAAAAATCCAAAGAATAAGAAATTCGAAAAAGTGAGTTGGAGTCAAGATAGCCAAAGCTCGTACTTTTGTATGCAAAAGGTGAGGGTTTGGACTGAAAATAAAATTTTCAGTGAGGACAGATTTTTACTAATCGAGTGGCCATTGACAGAGATTGCACCAACAGGATACTGGCTATCGAATATGGTATACAATTCAAGCCATAACCAAACCACAATAAAAAGCATGGTGGCCTTGGTTAAGGAGTTATCTGGAAAATATAATGTATTCGAAGAGTTAAGATCAGATTATTTTTTATGCGGATATCATGCTAGAAAAAAGGAGTTGTTTGAGCGTCATGCCGCTTTATGTTTTATTGCGTACATTTTGTTTAATGAAGGGAATATTTTGAAATCGGGCCATAAAACCCCGAAACACGGTTAAAAACAACTCCTGATGAAACCTCTAACAACGGTACTCTTTGAGTATGCATTCTCTATAACCAAACAAATCAGGGATTGCTTCGTTTTTTGAATGTATGACGATAATGCCCTCGTATTCTCTTAATCACTAATGCCGTGAATATAAGCCTGCGAAAATAACATGCTACCGTGATAAAAAAGTATCTGTGTATCAGCATAGTGTTCAGTTTGAACGAAAAATGCTAACCCGGTTTTTAAATCCGTCAATAAAAGAATAATCGCGCCCTGTTTCTATCCAACCAAATTCATAATAAAATGGACATAATGGATGTTTTTCATTGATCTTGTATGCTGATTGTTTGTGATTTGAAAAATTTTCCTTGTCCTTGTTAGTTTCTATGGATATTTTTTCATTTAACAAGGCTTCACATTGTGTTGAAATTGTTTTGTAATTGGAGTAACCGTCTAGATTTCTCTCGGAGTTAGATAGCGCAAGGTAGTCTTTTTTTTGGCTGCTATAAAAAGAATGTATTCTGTCTACTTGGGTAGTTTTTATTGAAAATAGACGCCCTGCTTCCTTTATCTTTTTTGCCTTATGTTTGTTCTTTAATAAAAAGTAAATTACCTTTGCTTCTAATGTGTGCCAGTTATGGGGCATTAAACTTGATTTTATATTTTTTCCTTCTTGGCTGAATATATCGAGAAATTGATCATATTTATCAAACAACTCAACCCATTTCGGGTGTCCTATTTCCTTGTGGCAGTGATAAAAACAGTTCCGATTTGAACAGAAAAGACTCAATGGACAGGTATGTAGAACGGCCATCTTTAAGAACCAGATTCTTTCCTCATAATCACGTATAAACTGAGCATCTCTGTCGGAAATTAACAACTTATTCATACGAGACTTGTATATTTTATAAAGAATCAAAGGTATCTACGTAGATGCATACACGGGTATTATAGTGCTAAATAAGGTGTACCTGCTATCAATTATTAGAACGCATTAAGGTCGATATGAATGTAAACTCTGTTCTTTAATGATAAATAGAGAGCTTTGATTCATTATTCAAGGCCAAAATAATCTTGGCGCAAAGCAGGACGCGACCTTATAGGTGAGAACCGGATTTATTTATCGCCTACACATCCGAATTATCCGAAATCTTTAAAGATTTCGGATAATTCGGATGTGTAGGGACACAAAAACAAGACGTTTCTTTTACGCCGCGAACTGCGCCTTCATCAATCAATCGATATCGATAGTCGTGAGCGCGTAAGCTTTGTTGTGATAATGTTTGGCAATAGACGCGTTGACAAAAATACACCCTGACACGCGCTGCTTACCAGCATGCTCATGAATGTGGCCAAAGATGTGGGCTTTAAGGTTGATTGTTTGAACAATCTTTGCTAAATCCCTGCAACCAGCGTGATTGCCACGTCGAGTTTTATCCAAAGTTCCGTACGGCGGAGTGTGGGTAATCAAAACATCTGTGTCCTTGGGAATTTTATTCCATTTTTCAACCAAATCCTGCTGACGATTCAGATCGAAAGCCCCGTCAAAATATTTTCGCTGCCATGGACTTCCCCAAAACTTTACTCCATCAATGGTTACACTGCTATCTTGAAGATAAATGCCATTTCTTAACAAAGAGCTGGCGTTCTCGACGGGTAACTTAGCAAAAGGCCAATCGTGATTCCCCGCTACAACTAGCTTGTGCTCATGAGGCAGATCGGCTAAAAACCGATCAAAGCGCTCAATTTCCTCTAGATTGCCGCGATTGCAAATATCACCAGCGACTACTAACACATTGCCCGACGGTATGGAAAAGCGGATTTTTCTACCGTGAAAATCAGATAAACAGACCACGCGCAAAACCAAACGCCACCTCGGTCAAACGCTAACTAAATAATCTAGGTTTTTGAGTTCATTCATTGCATGACGCCATTTTTTTGCTATCAAGTATTTTCTACTTGGTGCTGAATACATTTCAAGCAATTTCAAATACTTTTTTGCTGAATTTATATCACGTGCAACCTTCAAACTTAACTCGTGTTTATAACAATCCATCAGGCAGCCAGGTATTGATTTAACTAAATCATTTCCATCATTCCGAAGTAGTGTTCTAATTGAATTTACGCAGTACGCATAGTCATCTTTAACACTAATCAGGCGAAATAAATCGCGCTTATTAGAAACATTTAAGGTTTCGACGTTTGCTAACTGACTAACGTAGTTTTCAGTGATAGAAAAAAAATGGCTAATATGGATAGCCATAGCATTCAGCATAAACTCGATTTTTCGGCATAAAATCATTGTGTCATCATCTATGCTGTTATCTCCAAGAGCATTTTGCTGTAGAGGTCGAAAAACGCTACTGTTTAAGTTTTCTACTTTCATCGATTTCATATCCTTTTAATAGCCTTGCAGTTCAAAATCTAAAACGACAAATCTCGACAATTCGTATCGCCATCGCTTAAACACAAAATCACACGTTGCCAATGCCGACATTGCATCAATTAGCATTGTAATGCGTCGAATATCAATCACGATCTGAACGACGAGCTCATGCCGTAACTTTTTATAAAACGCTAAAGGCACTTGATAAGAACATTCATGGCTATTTAATAAGTCATGATATTTATAAATCAGGACTGAGTAATGGTTTATAGATTCAATTAAATCAATAAAGCATTTTTTGTCTTTTGCCGTTGACTTAGCATTTCTTCTGTTCATTTGGCATATGTACAGATTAGTTTTCTCGACTAGAAATTGCGTATGCGTATCCATATTTGCTATAAGAAATTTGGCCTTATCCCAAATCTCACGCATGATTTGAATAAGCATTTCTGCGTGCTGATAATCCGAAAGCTTCGCTGGTTCGCTGTTTTTCACCATAGAAACCCCATTTTACGCCCATGAGTGTCTTGGGCTTGACACTCTGATAAGTGGTCCAGTTGCAGCTCATGCAATTCGCCAGATGTCGGTTTCTGAGCGGAAGCCGCTGCAATAGCTCGCGCAATAATTAAACCGGTTTCACGCGGTGTCTTTTTAGCAAGAAAATCAATAACTGACTCATTTAAATCAGCTTTAAATACTTGTTCAACACCTTCTTCTTTTAATTTAGAACGATACATATTTAATACAATACGTCGCATTTGCTTTGGCGATGGCGGCTGAAGTTCTATTACTCTAAAGCGAGACAAGATGACGCGCGATATCGCTTGAATATTATTGGCTGTTGCAAAAAAACTGACGTATGATGCATCTACCGGCAAATTTTGAGCATAGGCATCGCAATATTGACGCATCTGAGGCCGCTCTAAAAGAGTATGTAATGCGAGGTACGGGTCTAAATTATGGTTAATCAGCCCTTTATCGAGCTCATCCAAATGAATGACGGGATTTGCACATGTTCCATATAACAGTTTTTTAAGCACTAGTCCGATATGACTGCCATTCCAGCCACTGTCTTGGCCACATAGCCCCCAAGAGCTGCTAGCACTACTAAAATCATAAAATCCGTAATCGATATCAAGAGCACGACAGATCGCTTGAATGACTGCCGTCTTGCCGATACCGGCTGGTCCGCTAATTAACACAGCGGGGAAATACATGGGGCGTTGGGTTGATATGCTCCGTAGATGCAGAAAGTCTTGAATATAACTCAGTAGTTCTTCAGCGTTTGGATAATCAAGAAAAAGCTGTTGAAAACGATCAAAAGTAGCTTGTGTGGGCTCGACGAGTGGTTTTGTCGAATGCTCAGGCAGTAGCGAGCCGTAAAATTTGCGCTCATCTTTCCCAATCGATATTCGATCCGCTAACTCATTACCTGAATCCGTGACTCCACATATTGCCAGACCTTTTATTCGTCATACTCTTCCAAAATTCGCTGAATTTAAAAGTGTGGTCCGGGCAATCGAGTTTAACGGCTAGAAATGCAGCGTATTATCTGGAATATTTTCCCTGCATGATTCAATTTGATGGACTTTAGGCGCAGGATTCCCAAGCCACTGTGAATTTGCGGCGTTGTGCTATCGATGGCAGAGCGATCAGTCGCTAGCCGGCGGCGAGTTTGGCGTAGGTGGATTCAAAAGCGATGAAACCGGGACAGCTCTGTGAAAAGCGCAGCTTCAGCCGGTGCCCGCTACGGATGAGTCGCGCGGCCAGATACATCAGTTCCTGGATCACGGTTTTGATACGCCGCCGCTTGGCAGGATGCCTGACCGGGCTTTGTTCGCCCAGCAAGCCGATCAGGCCTATCCAGCGCAGGATGTTGTAGCTATAGGCGCTGAGGCTCATGATCAGGTCGTTGGTGGCAAACTTGCCGGATGGCAGGCGCTCGATATCCAGATCGGTCTTGAATTCGCTGTGGAATTGTTCAGCGGTGGCATGGTCGCGATAGAGGGCAATAACCATGGCATCGTCGTAATCGGCCACCGGCAGACTGGTCCACCAGCCTTCGATTTCGATATCCGGTAGCACGAGGGCTTGGCCTTGAGCCGTGATGGTGCGCTCGGTGATTTGCATGACCCTGCGACAGGTATAGGTTTTACCGTTGCGAGTGTGTTGCTCCATGACACTGAACAAGGCCACGCGTTTGCCTTCGCGCGGTGTGGTCCACTGGCCGTGTTGTTCGGCGTAGGCCAGCCAGGCGTCGGCATCTTGTTTACGCGGGTTCCATTTGATGATGAAATCGACCTGATCGGCTTCGTGTAAGTCGATGCGATTGTCGAGCGCGTCGTGACCGCCATCCAGCCGGACCAACAAAGGCAAAGTCGTCAAACGTTTCGCGGCGGCGAGTCCGCGCTCCAGCGCATAGCGGAATTCGTATTGGCAATGCTGCTTGCCTTCGCGCAGTTCATTACCAATACACCAGCCCTCTTTACCCAGATAGAGGGCAATCGGGGCGTAGCCGTCAAAACCTTTGTAGGTTCGGGAGACGCCTTCTTTGCAGGTTTTTTCGTTGTTCATGGGGTAAACATCGATATCCAACGCGACATGGCCTGTGGCTAACGGCGTTACCGGCACCTGGGCGTGAGCCAGAAAATCGAGGTTGCTTTGATAAATGATCGGTAATAAGGCGTCGGCGTGTTCATCCAGTCGCTGTCTGAGGCGGGCGCTGGAGGGTACTTGATGAATGGCGAGCGCGGCTTTGAAATAGTCGTCGTCGCGATGGTTTTCGATGGCTTCGAAGTCGCTTTTGCCCAGGCTAAGGGTGCCTATATAGCTTTTGATAATATCGGCGTGAGCAATACCGTGCCGTAGCGGAATACCTTTTTCCAGCGCCTGATTGAGCTGGCCATATTGATTCAAACATAAACCGACCAAGGCTAATCCAGAATGGCTGGTATAAAATTCAGTTTCAGATTGCTCCAGGATAAACCGCTTCATGAATCACTCGCCGGGTGAATGGAAGAATAGCGGTATTATCCCAGAATAAGCGTTTTAAATCATTGCGTTGCGGCCGTGGATGGCCTTTTAAGTCACGGATTCAGGTATTATTCTGATTTGTGATCGGAATAATATGTGAGTATGCAATGTAGCGTTAGCGGCATACTCCGTCAGATGGTGAATGCAATGAACCAAAAAATACAGCGCGAATGCGAAGCAGAGCACTAGATTCTATGTTTGCCAAAAATAAAATTCATGTAATACTTATAAAAGGTCAAACAAAAAACAAAAGTCATGGATGACAATAACCTAGATTTAAAGGCACAATACAATATTATTGCAAAAGCCCGTGAATACCATAAATATAATAATTCGCGAAATGTATCTGGCAAAACAAGGCAAACTTATAACAAAATTGCAGAAAGACTTATTTTCCTGGATAAATGTCTGTCGATCAATTGTCAGGTTTCGAAGTCTAGCTATTATGTTTATAAAGCCGCATTTATATCTTTTTTGCTAGATAAGATTAGCGAAGTCGTTCCGGGACTTGATAAGCTAAAAAAATTGGCTCTTCCGTATTTCGCGGAGTAGCCCCGACATATAGGGTTATGCATAACCGAACAACCGTCTCCCTTCGATATCAAGCCAGATATGCTGAAACAGGCGGACGGTATTGTAAATGCCAAAGCAGCGTCGTTTGATGCTTTTGATTTTGTTGTTAAGCCCTTCAACAAAGCCACTGGTTTCCCGGCGAATGAAATAGTTGGTGATTTCATTTCGCCAGTTTTGATAGGTTTTGACAAACGCATCAAAGCCCTTCAACTTCAAGACTTTGATATGCTCCATCCAGCGATCCAAGGCTTTTTCGGCCTCAGCCTTATTGAGTCGGCGCTCAAAAATACCCGTCAAAAGCTCCCGTTGGATATAGACTTCTCGCAAAATGGGGGCTTGCTGGAATAGAAAAAGCAAAACGGTTTGCTGATCGGCAGAGAGTTCCATCCAGCGCTTCCGAAAAGCCCACATCGCGCCTTTCAGCTTGGCATAATCCTCGGCAGACAGGGTATTCTTGAGTTTTTTCATTTCCGCCTTGCGGACCTGGTCGGCGCCGTCTCGATAATGCTTGGCGACATGGAAGCGATCAACCACCACCTCGACGCCGGGCAATGTCTCATAGACGGCGTTGCGATACCCTTCATACATGTCCACGCAGACGCGTTGTAACGCGTGTTGCTGTGCCTCGGGAATATTCTGCAAAAAGGCTTTAACCGTTTCTTTTTTGCGGTCGGGCAGCACCGCCAGAATCCGCTTATGGTCCTCGGTATCGATAGCCGACACGATGACCACAAAATCTTGATGCCCTTTTTTCAAAGCGATTTCATCCAGTCCCAGCAAGCGAATGCCTTGGATGGCAGACCAATCAACTTGTTGGGCCACGTGCCGATTGATAATCCCTTCCGCCGCTTCGGCGCTGATGCCGTGCTTCACGTCCATGTCGGTCACGCTGCTGTTGATCAATTCACGCAATATCCACTGCTCATACGCTTTGGTATGGGGGCTTTTCCAGTTATACCAGCCACATTGTTGCGTGGTCGTCGGACCTTTGGGGCAGTCAGGGCATCGATAGCGCTTGGGGGTTAGCTTGATCCAAACCGGCCGATCGAAAATCGACAAATGACGCAAGGTGATTTCTCTGCCATAGCCATAAAACTTATCGATCCTCTGGCCGCATTGATGGCAGGTTGCACTGGTTAACGTACTACTGACCGTGATGATGAACTCGCCTTTGGCGGTGGTTTCAACTTTTTCGATACAAACATCAGGTATATCCAGCGGTATTTGAAGTAGCGACTGTGTCATCACGATACTCCAGCGTTAAATTGTCGACCTTAGCAAAACTCACTGTGGCAGGCAAAGACTATAGCACTACATGTAGTGGTTTCTCCGCAAAATACGGAAGAGCCAAAAAATTGAACATCGAAGAATGGGTTAGAGAGACCAAAAAACTGGCTCAATATCTTGAGTTGATCGATGCGATTGGAATTGATGTTAACAAATCAAACCTGAACCTGAATCCGTGACTTAAAAGGTCATCCACGGCCGCAACGCAATGATTTAAAACGCTTATTCTGGGATAATACCGCTATTCTTCCATTCACCCGGCGAGTGATTCATGAAGCGGTTTATCCTGGAGCAATCTGAAACTGAATTTTATACCAGCCATTCTGGATTAGCCTTGGTCGGTTTATGTTTGAATCAATATGGCCAGCTCAATCAGGCGCTGGAAAAAGGTATTCCGCTACGGCACGGTATTGCTCACGCCGATATTATCAAAAGCTATATAGGCACCCTTAGCCTGGGCAAAAGCGACTTCGAAGCCATCGAAAACCATCGCGACGACGACTATTTCAAAGCCGCGCTCGCCATTCATCAAGTACCCTCCAGCGCTCGCCTCAGACAGCGGCTGGATGAACACGCTGACGCCTTATTACCGATCATTTATCAAAGCAACCTCGATTTTCTGGCTCACGCCCAGGTGCCGGTAACGCCGTTAGCCACAGGCCATGTCGCGTTGGATATCGATGTTTACCCCATGAACAACGAAAAAACCTGCAAAGAAGGCGTCTCCCGAACCTACAAAGGTTTTGACGGCTACGCCCCGATTGCCCTCTATCTGGGTAAAGAGGGCTGGTGTATTGGTAATGAACTGCGCGAAGGCAAGCAGCATTGCCAATACGAATTCCGCTATGCGCTGGAGCGCGGACTCGCCGCCGCGAAACGTTTGACGACTTTGCCTTTGTTGGTCCGGCTGGATGGCGGTCACGACGCGCTCGACAATCGCATCGACTTACACGAAGCCGATCAGGTCGATTTCATCATCAAATGGAACCCGCGTAAACAAGATGCCGACGCCTGGCTGGCCTACGCCGAACAACACGGCCAGTGGACCACACCGCGCGAAGGCAAACGCGTGGCCTTGTTCAGTGTCATGGAGCAACACACTCGCAACGGTAAAACCTATACCTGTCGCAGGGTCATGCAAATCACCGAGCGCACCATCACGGCTCAAGGCCAAGCCCTCGTGCTACCGGATATCGAAATCGAAGGCTGGTGGACCAGTCTGCCGGTGGCCGATTACGACGATGCCATGGTTATTGCCCTCTATCGCGACCATGCCACCGCTGAACAATTCCACAGCGAATTCAAGACCGATCTGGATATCGAGCGCCTGCCATCCGGCAAGTTTGCCACCAACGACCTGATCATGAGCCTCAGCGCCTATAGCTACAACATCCTGCGCTGGATAGGCCTGATCGGCTTGCTGGGCGAACAAAGCCCGGTCAGGCATCCTGCCAAGCGGCGGCGTATCAAAACCGTGATCCAGGAACTGATGTATCTGGCCGCGCGACTCATCCGTAGCGGGCACCGGCTGAAGCTGCGCTTTTCACAGAGCTGTCCCGGTTTCATCGCTTTTGAATCCACCTACGCCAAACTCGCCGCCGGCTAGCGACTGATCGCTCTGCCATCGATAGCACAACGCCGCAAATTCACAGTGGCTTGGGAATCCTGCGCCTAAAGTCCATCAAATTGAATCATGCAGGGAAAATATTCCAGATAATACGCTGCATTTCTAGCCGTTAAACTCGATTGCCTGGACCACACTTTTAAATTCAGCGAATTTTGGAAGAGTATGACGAATAAAAGGTCTGGCAATATGTGGAGTCACGGATTCAGGCTGAACAAAACGATAAGTGGAAATTACGAATCAACATGGAGTAAAAAAAATCATATATCAGGCAGAAAAAATTCAAAAGCAAAACGCTTAAAAACACTGCCAAAAAATTGGACATCAAGAATTTTTCAAGCGGCTATTGATAGTAATACCCCCTTTACTGATGCTATTGCTTTGATGTCGATTACTGGTTGTCGCCCACAAGAAGTCGGGTTTGGGGTAACTCTCTTACTTACTGAAGATGGATCGATTGAAGCATTAATTAATGGAGCAAAAACTAATGGCGGTGTTTATGGCCAAGAATGGCGTAGATTTTCAGTGTATTCTGATTCCAACGAATTCAAGTATCTAATTGATCGGTTGAAAATGAGCAACGGAAAGATGGTTGTTCAAGCAAATGCAGGGGCTGTTTGCGATAAAGTCACATATCTAAGCAAAAAATGTATGCCTCAGTTGAAAGGTGCGGCAACAGCCTATTGCTTCCGTCATCGATTTTCTGGAACTCTACATAACTTAGGGCTTGACACGGAATCTATTTCGATGGCTTTGGGGCATTGCACTGATGCCTCTCAAAATCACTATTCAAGCGCATATCGCACGAGTGACGGCAGCTTCTTAATAAAGGATATAAAATCAGAAAAAAAAGTCAAAATGAAAAGTAGCACTAAAAAGCCATGGATTCAGCGTTGGCAGGACAATGACTCAACACTCCATTAATTTAATAATATTCAGCAGGATGCTCTATATTTAAATCACACTGTCGACAATAATTGTTTTTAGCATTAACAACTATTAACTTGGTTGTTATAATACTAATATAAATCCATTACTGCCTCAATATAATGAATTATCAATACTATACAAATAGTAGCAATAATCCAAAGAACGATTCTTGCTTAAATACATTAGATAGCTCTTCTTTTTCTGAATATTCTGATGCACAACTATCGCCCATTAGTAAAATAATACGCGAGTTGTTTTCGCATGGTTTTATTATTTTGGACACGGAAACTACGGGGTTAGGCGATAATGATCAATTAATTGAACTTGCCGTCATTGATGAATCTGGAAATGTTTTGCACAATGAAAGATATCAACCTACAGTAGCTATCTCATCAGGTGCCGCTAACGTTCATGGAATAACTGCTGAAGCATTAGTAAATAAACCAACATTTGAACGAGATGCCGAATCGGTTAAGGCTTTACTCGAAAATAAACTAGTAGTTATTTTTAACGCTAAATACGACATCAAAATTTTGCACAGCACATTTAAAGCCTTTGGATTAGATTCAAGGTTTTTAGACAAAATAGAAACACATTGCGCGATGTATTCGGCGGCCAAGGCCTATGGTGCCACCAATAGCTACGGCACGATCTCGCTACTGAATGCCTTCATAGCGGCTGGCGGGAATTCGAAGAATATGAATGCACATTCCGCGTTGGGTGATTGCCTGGCGACTTTACAAGTTATGAAGGATATTGCACAAATCGCATAAAATTAATAAAGGTCTCTGATTTTTCTTTTTGACTCATTACTTCGCATCATTGGAAATTTCTTATCTTCTTTGCATGAACGCTATTGATCTGTTTTGACGGTGGTCATATAATTGATGACCATGTTGCTTGCCGTCTTTTGGCCTCAATTTTAGCGAGTTATGCACAATCAGTTACTAGAAGCCATCAGTCAGACTCAACAAGAGCGTCTGTTCCACATTGACTTTCGTCTGTATTTTTTGGGGGCGGTCAATCGCACTGACTTAGTTGCTCGGTTTGGCATCAAAGAGGCAGCTGCAACTAGAGATATCACGCTCTACAAAGAATTGGCACCCAAAAATCTCGAATACGACACCAAGGCTAAAACCTACATCCAGCGCGAAGGCTTTTCACCATTATTCAGTTATTCCAGTCATCAAGCGTTAGCAGCGTTGCTGCATGGTTACGGCGATGACTTTGTATCCAGCAGTAACACCTTCGACGCTGCTGAAGCCCCAACCCAATTGCATTTTCCGGCATGCGATGTCTTGGCTTTTGTTACTCGTGCCATCTACTGCAAGCAAGCTATCTCGATCAGTTATCGATCACTTTCCAGCGGCTTGACACAACGTGAAATTGTTCCGCACTCATTGATCGATAGCGGCTTGCGTTGGCATGTCAGGGCTTTCGATCGATTGAAGCAGCAATTTTCGGACTTTGTGATTAACCGTATCGAGCAACCTCAGTTGATCGAAAGTCGAGCCATTTTGGATACAGAATCGAAAGCTGCTGATCAGCAATGGAATCAATTCGTCGAGCTTCAGTTGGCACCTCATCCTTCATTGCACTATCCCGAAACCATCGCACATGAATACGGCTTACAGAATGGTGAACTGACGCTTTCGGTTCGTGCCGCTGTTGCTGGATACGTGCTTCGGCGTTGGAATGTCGACTGTTCAGAAAATCATGCGCTCGTAGGGCATGAATACCACCTCTGGCTCAAAAATCGCCAAGCGCTAACCGAAATAGACAATCTGGTTTTGGCACCTGGCTATTCCACAATCAATACGGGCGTAAGGCCTTGAGCAAAACAGAATTCGACAAAGCCAAACACTATATCCGCGACTTAGTCAGCGGCAGTCTGTTTGTTGCTGAAAGCAAAGCTGTTGCCCAAAGCTTATTGCTGGATCACACAGAGGACGAATGGGTACAAATCATTACCCAAGATAACGTGCTACGGAAAAAATCTCCTAACACTGCGATTCGCTATGCGCGCACGATAAAACGACGTTTGGAACCGTTAGGTAAGCCATTCATGCATACCGTTATAGACGCAACCGATCCTCTATACACTTAACTTTTAATGTTGGCCTTACTGACTTATACGCCGGTCGTTGCCGACTTCATGACTCATGTCGTTGCGGAAACCAAGCGCGTCTATAAGCCAAATTTAGCATCGGATGCATGGGATGTATTTCTGCATGACCGCAGCCGCACATTACCAGGGCTTTATGACTTATCCGATTCAACTCTAAAAAAAACCGGCACCAATGTCATTCGAGCTTTAGTTGAAGCCGGTTATCTGGACAACAACAAAAGCCGTCGTTTACAGCCTGTTTATTTGCTCCCAGAGACGAAGTTCTGGTTGCAGCAACTTAATCGCGAAGACCTCGAACCGGTCATGGAATGCACCTTATGAAAGCCCTACAAAACCGCCTTGATCTCATTTTGGATCGTATCGATAACCCACAGTTTCTGAAAAATGACGGGTTGGGCAATGAAATTGGCTTTTGGATTTTCGACTATCCCGCCAAACACGAGCTCATCGTTAGAGACCATGTGACGCACCTGACAGAGAAGTTGGAAAAGCGCGGCTTCAAATTCAAGAACGTCAACATCTTTCAAATTTTGATCGACATGCTCAATTCGCGCGGATTGTTGGAACGTACATTTGCTCGTGAAAAGCAGGTCGGCGTAGAAGCGATAAAAACTACATTGGCTGGCCCCCTCAGCCAGAAGAAAGTGGCCGAATTCATTGCCAGCCAAATTCAACCGGATACTTTGGATTTCGTCTTGTTGACCGGACTGGGTAATGCTTGGCCGTTAGTTCGTGGTCACGAGTTACTGAGCGCGCTTCAAGATGTGATGGGTAAAACCCCACTGGTGTTGTTCTATCCAGGCGAATACAGTGGTCAGGATTTACATCCATTCGGTTTGATCGATTCCAAAAACTACTATCGAGCCTTCAAGCTCGTCCCAGAAACCTTTAAAAAATAAGTCCGCAGGGAGCCACTCGTGAATATCGAGCAGATTTTTTCCAAGCCACTCGTCCGAGACATTAACGGCGTCGTCAAAGCCGAACAGCTCGATAACGAGTGCGTGTTTGTTGAGCTAGACGAATACGTGATCACCAAGGAATTGGATCGGCATTTCCGCCATTTTTTCGAAACCTATGTCCCTGCCATCAAGAACCGCAATCCTGCGGTGGCTGGAAAAATCGGGGTTTGGGTTTCGGGTTTCTTCGGTTCCGGTAAATCGCATTTCATCAAAATTCTGTCATACCTATTGGAAAACCGCTCAGTCGAAAAAGATGGTCAAAGCCGTCTCGCCATCGACTTTTTCAAAGACAAAATCAATGATGCGATGCTGTTCGGCGATATTCATAGCGCGGTTTCCAAACCGACCGATGTCATTCTATTCAACATTGATTCGCGCGCGAACACGGATGACGGCGACAACGCCATCCTGAAAGTTTTCCTAAAAGTGTTTAACGAGCGCGTCGGTTACTGCGCGGACTTTCCGCATATCGCCCATCTTGAGCGCGAACTGGACAAGCGCAACCAATACCAAGCCTTTAAAGACAAGTTTGCTGAACTCACGGGGTCCGATTGGGAATCCCAGCGCGATGCCTACGATTTTTATCGTGACGAACTTTCACAAAGTTTGGCCGCCGCCAGTAATCAAACCTTGGAATCAACCCGCCAATGGGTTGAGCAACTGGAAAACAACTTTCCGCTTGATATTCGCAATTTCTGCAAATGGGTGAATGACTACCTAGAAAGTCACGGCGACCGCAATATTCTGTTCCTCGTCGACGAGGTTGGCCAGTTCATCGGTCAGAACACCCAGATGATGCTCAAGCTGCAAACCATCACGGAAGACTTAGGCACCTTCTGTAATGGACGCGCTTGGGTCATCGTCACTTCTCAAGCCGATATTGAAGCCGCCATAGGCCAACTGAAAAAAACCAGTGGCGATGACTTTTCCAAAATTCAGGGCCGCTTCTACACCCGCCTGCAACTGTCCAGTTCCAACACCTCGGAAGTCATTCAAAAACGGCTATTGGAAAAAACCGAACCGGCTGCCGAAGCCTTAGCCAATGTCTTTGCAGAACAAGGCGACATCCTGCGCAACCAATTAGCCTTCGACAAAACTACCACGGCTGCACTCAATGGCTATAGCGATGCGCCTTCATTTGTCGATAATTATCCTTTTGTTCCTTATCACTACCCACTGGTACAAAAAGTCTTTGAATCGATTCGTACCAAAGGTGCTACCGGCAAACATTTGGCCATGGGCGAACGCTCGCTGCTGGATGCGTTTCAGTCGGCGGCCAAACAAGTCAAGGATGAAGACATTGGTGCCTTAATTCCCTTTTATTGTTTCTACAGCCCGATCGAAAGTTTCCTGGAACCTGCCGTCAAGCGCACGATAGATCAAGCCTGCGAACTCGATGTGCTGACCGCTTTCGATGGCAAACTGCTGAAAACCCTGTTCCTGATCCGTTACGTCGATGTCTTGAAAAGCACGCTCGATAACCTGGTCACGCTCTGCATAGATCAAATCGACGCCGACAAAATCGCCCTGCGTAAACAGATCGAAGAAAGCTTGAACCGTCTGGAACGGCAAATGCTGATTGCCCGTAACGGCGACGAATTTGTATTCCTGACAAATGAAGAAAAGGAAATCGAAAACGAAATCCTGCACACCGATGTCGAGCCATCGGAATTGACCAACAAGCTTTCCAATCTGATCTTCGACGGACTGTTGTCGCGGCAAAACGTCTACCGTTATCCGGTCAACAAGCAAGACTTTAACATCAGTCGTTTCTGCAACGGACATCCCCGCGACGGTTCCTCGCTGGAAGACTTGGTGATCAAAGTGACATCGCCACTCGACAGCCATTACGAAGCCTTTATCCACGAACAACATTGTTTAAACCATACTCTGGAAGGCAATGGTTGCATACTCGTTAAGTTACCGGATCATCAACTACTATTCGGACATAAAGGGCTCGAAGGTGACCTGGCTCGCTTCCTGAAAACTGATCGTTTTCTCAAACAAAACTCCGGTCAGCGTCCCGAACAAGAGCACCTGCTGCGGGAAAAACAGCTTGAAAACATCGAGCGCGAAAAACGCCTGCGTCACGATCTGGAGCAACTGTTCGCCGAAGCCCAACTGTTTGCTATCGGTGCCAAACTAACGCCCAAAACGGCTTCACCCTCAGCAATGCTGGAAGAAGCTTATCGGTATGTCATCGAAAACACCTTTGCCAAGCTCAACATGCTACGCCTCACGCCTGGTGAGGTACTAAGGGAATTGCATTCGATCATGGTTGCTGATGACGTTGTGCAACTGGGCATCGATATGGAAGCCATGGAGTGCAATCCAGAGGCCACGCGCGAAGTTGAGATGTTCATTACCTTAAAAATCGAGCGTAACGAAGCGGTGTACTTGCGCGATCTCGTTAACCGATTTACCCGCCGCCCCTATGGATGGCCGGTTAATGAAATCCTGCTATTGGTCGCAAGACTAGGACTGGCAGGCAAAATCAGCTTTACCATGGGGGCCAGTGAGCTACCGCTGAAAAAGGCTTACGAACCATTTACCAGCGTGCGCAAATATGGCGAAATCCGCATTCAAAAGGTTCGCCAGCACGACGAACGTCAGCTTAAAAACGCCGCAACACTAGTCAAAAACCTGTTCAATAAAACCTTCACCGGCACCAGTGAAAAGGAACTGGCAGAACTGCTGATACAGGAAATCAAAACTTGGCACGAAAACCTGAAGTCCTTCAATAGCAAAGCCCAAACCGGCCATTTCCCTGGTAAGCAAAAAATCGAACAGGGTTTGATTCTGTTGGCTGATGTGCTGCAACAGTCCAACAGCTTCAATTTAATCGAGCGCTGCCTTGAACAAAATAACGCTTTAGAAGATTTTGCCGAGGACTTCGAAGACCTCGACGACTTTTACAACAGTCAATT
Organism: Methylomonas rapida; assembly: GCF_024360925.2. Classification (NCBI taxonomy): domain Bacteria; kingdom Pseudomonadati; phylum Pseudomonadota; class Gammaproteobacteria; order Methylococcales; family Methylococcaceae; genus Methylomonas; species Methylomonas rapida. The sequence continues at coordinate 4,244,752 of NZ_CP113517.1, forward strand.
CCAGACTTGGCAGAACCTAACCAAAGCGCTGAACGACCAATTCAAAGCCAACCGCCCGTTTTTGGAAAAAGACCCAACGGCGAAGCAAGCATTGGATGACCTCGATCGAATCTATGGCATGCCATCGCCGTACGATCAATTACGCCATATCAATCCATTGATTGAAAAACTACACATCATCAATCAGCAGTTGATTCTGGAACGGCGGCAAATCGTCGAAACTGAAGTCGAGCAACGGATTGAACGCGTTCAAGCCGCATTAAAACAAGCGGCGGCGCCCGATGATGTCCAGAACAAAGCATTACGTCCGCTGCAACTCTGTAAGCAACGGATCAGCAGTAACGAGTCGATTCCGCAAATCGTCAGCGATCATACCGAAGCAGCCAATTACGAAGAGGATGCCTACGACCTGATTAATCGACATATTGAAATACTTCGCCAAAAGGATACGCAAAAACCGGTTTCGCCAACTCCAGGCGAAAACAAAGTGGCTGAACCAGCGCCTAAGCGAACCATTACCATCAGCCAAAGCGATATTCTCAATACCGTATCGCCTAAGGGTTTTATTGAAACGGAAAGTGATATTGATCTTTATCTGACTGCCCTTCGAGAGCGCTTGGCCAAAGCGGTTAACGCCGGTGATCGGGTCAGAATAAGGTAAGGACACAGCATGAAGTTCATCCACACCTCGGATTGGCATATCGGGCGGCAATTTCACAATGTTTCTCTGCTGGAAGATCAGCGGCATGTTCTGAATCAGTTGATCGAGCATATTGAACGCGAGGCCGTCGATGCCGTTGTGATTGCCGGTGACATTTACGATCGCTCGGTTCCACCAGCGGCAGCGGTAGAGCTGTTGGATGATGTGCTCAATAAAATCTGTGCCGAGCTTGGCGTCCCCGTATTGCTTATCCCAGGCAACCACGATAGCGCTGAAAGGCTGCGTTTCGCTTCCAGGCAACTACGACAAGCTGGCCTGCATATCATCGGCGAGTTAAGTCAGATTAACCAACCGGTGAAAATTCGCGGAGCTTCAATCGAGGTCTGTTTTTACGGTATTCCGTACAACGATCCCGAATTAGTTCGAAATCATTTTGGTGTCAACGTTTCCACCCACGACGAAGCCCATCGCTATCTGGTCGAACAAATCATCAGTGCCAAACCCGATGAATCGCCCAGTATTTTGATCAGTCATTGCTTTATCGATGGTTGGGACGAATCGGATTCGGAGCGTCCGTTGTCAATTGGTGGCGCCGATAGAATCAATTATGAAGCATTCACGGCATTTGATTATGTCGCTCTGGGCCATCTGCACAGTCCGCAGCATAAAGGCGAATCCCATATTCGTTATTCAGGCTCGATTTTGAAATACAGCTTCTCCGAGCAAAAGCAACGCAAAGGTATCACACTGGTTGAAATGGCTGCCAACGGTATGAAATCCGCCACCCATTTGCCACTGCATCCGCTACGCGACATGCGCATTCTGGAAGGCGAACTGAATACGCTGCTCGAACAAGGCAAAACCGATCCTCATAACGATGATTACCTGCTGGTTCGCCTGACCGATAAACACGCGTTGCTCGATCCCATGGGCAAATTACGTCAGGTCTATCCCAACGTGTTACACATCGAAAAACCAGGCATGCTGGATATGTCTGATCAGGCCATTAATCGGGACAAGTTAAAACGCGGCGAATTGGAGATGTTCCGTGATTTTTTCGAGCAGGTCCATGGGCAAGCCTTATTACCTGAACAAGACGAAGCGATAAAAGAAATCATCTCGCAAATTCAAAAGCTTGAGGGGGAATTGGCATGAAACCATTAAACCTCAGCCTTCAGGCATTCGGCCCATTTTCCGGTCGGGAATCCATAGACTTTACACAACTGGGCTCAAACCCTTTGTTTCTGATTAACGGGCCTACTGGTGCCGGTAAAAGCTCAATCTTGGATGCTATCTGTTTTGCCCTCTATGGACAAACCACCGGTGCAGAACGCGAACCTGCACAAATGCGTTGTGACCACGCCGATCCCAATCTCCTGACGGAAGTCATACTCGACTTTCAATTAGGCGTAACCGGTTATCGTGTGCGTCGTATTCCGACTCAGGAGCGCCCAAAAAGTCGCGGAGAAGGCACCACGACCCAACAAACCGAAGCGCAATTATGGCTGCTCGATGGTACTGAGGACGGCTCATTAATCGTCGCAAAAAACGTCGGCGATGCCACCGATGAAATTCGTAAACGCATAGGTCTGGATGTCGAACAATTCCGCCAGGTCATGGTATTGCCACAAGGTAAGTTTCGCGAACTATTGATGGCGGGCTCCAGCGAACGGGAAAAAATCTTCAGTCAGCTGTTTCAAACTCAAATCTACAAGCGCATCGAAGATCAACTGAAAGCTCAGGCTGCCGGTATTAAACAAGCCGTCGATCAGCATCAAAACCAGATCAAGGGCATCTTGCAAAGTGTGGATGTTCATTCCGAAGCGGACATTGACAATGAGCTGGCCCAGCTTGAGCCAGAGCTGAAAACCGCATCTCAGGATAAAGAGCAAGCCCAGCAAATCCAGTTACAAGCGACTAAAGTCAAAGATCAAGCTATGTCGCTCAAACAGAGATTTGATGCACTGGCTAACAAACAAACCGAGCTCCATCAGAAAAAAGCCCAGCAGCCGCAAATCGATGCCAAACAAATCCAACTGAGTCGAGCACTGAGTGCCCAGAAAATTCAGCCTGTTTACCAGTCGTTCCAGGAAAAATCGTCGGCACTACAAAAGCTGGTTTCCCAAATTGCCAGCAGCGAAAAAATACTGGAACAGGCGACTGACGCAAGGAACACAGCAGAACAGCAATTACAGGCTGCCAAAATTGCATTTGCTGAAGTCGAACAGCTTAATAATCAGCAAGCCGAACTTAACCAATACAAAACAAGGGTTACGGAACTGGTTCAAGCCAAGGTCAGTTTGACGACGGCCGAACAACAACTCAAAACCAGCCAAGGCAATCTGGATAGGCAATTAAAAGCCAGAGACTCCTTATCCAATACGCTGAAAACCAACACTGCCCAAATCGATCAAATCGCTGAGGCCTTGGAAGGCTTGGCATCTAAGCAGATTGAGTTGGAAGCCTATCGGGTGCAGTTCGAACAACGCAAATTGCTCGAACAACAGCGCGGTAAACAAACCGAATTAGAACAGCACGAAGGTCAATTGCTGGCTGCTTCCCAAAGCAAACAAAGCGAATTTGAAACGGCTCAGCAAAAAGCCCGTCAAACTGAATTGGCTTGGCATACCGGCCAAGCCGCATTACTCGCTCAAGAACTCAAGATAGATGAGCCTTGCCCTGTGTGCGGTAGCAAGGAGCATCCAGCACCGGCTCATGCCGTCAACGATGCCGAATTAGTTACCAAGCAGCAAGTGGAAACGGCTAGAGCGCAGGAAGATCAGGCACGCAAAACCATGGATACTGCAAAGGTTAAGTACGACACCGCCCATCTGGAAACGGCTGGTGTTATCAAGGAAGTGAACCAATTGATCGCACAATTGGCAGACATTGCCCAGCAAGCCTTAAGCGAGGTTGAACAAACCTACCAAACCAGGCATTCCGAAGTTCAGTGCTTGCTTCAGCAGCAAACCCAACAAAAACAGCTTACCCAGAGCAATGCCGAATTGAACCAGCAACTGGCTGAACTGGCGGAAACCTTTTCGGCGTTGGAAGTCCAGGCAAAATCCGATAGTGACCAAGTGCTCACAGCCCGTGCCACCAAAGAACAACTGGAAAAACTGGTACCGGAAGCCTATCGCGATGCCCAGATATTAAGCAAAGCCATCAGCGATCTGGCTGCCAAAATCAAAACGCTGACCGATGCCGTCAGCAACGCACAGACCGCCTTTACCGAGAAATCCAACGCACTGGCCAGCGCTCTATCCAGCCTTGAAACATTAGGCCAGCAACACGATGCCGTGCAACGCGAATACAGTCAATCCGAGGAAGCTTGGCAGGATGCGCTAACCCACAGTGCTTTCGAAAACCTTGAAGTTTTCCGACTTGCGTTACTCCGCGACGAGGATCAGCAATCCCTAAAAAATCAAATAGAAATCCACCTAACCGAACTCGCCAATTTGCAAGGCGCGGTCGAGCAACTCCAGGCGGATTTAACCGGCCAGTTGATTCCTGATTTGGAAAAACTCGAATTGGAGCTAACCGACAAAACCAACGCCTTCAATGTCTGTGACGCGACCTGGCGCAAACTGCAAGAACGCCATAACCAATTACAAGGTGTAAAAACCAAGCTCGCCAAAGCCCATGAAAAGAACGCGGAACTGGAAGCACAATACCGGATTTACGGCACCTTAAGCGATGTCGCCAACGGACAAACCGGCAACCGCATCAGCCTGCAACGCTTTGTCCTCAGCGTGTTGTTGGATGACGTACTGATTCAAGCCTCGCAACGGCTACATATTATGAGCAATGGCCGATACCAGTTAGTCCGTAAAGAAGATAGAACCAGAGGCAACAGAGCATCAGGGCTCGATCTGGAAGTCGAGGACGGTTATACCGGCAAAAATCGCCCTGTGGCTACTTTATCCGGCGGCGAATCGTTTATGGCCGCTTTGTCCTTGGCCTTGGGTTTGTCCGATGTCGTCCAGTCTTATGCAGGCGGCATCAAGCTCGATACCCTGTTTATCGATGAAGGTTTCGGCAGTCTCGATCCTGAATCCTTGGACTTGGCCATCCGCACCCTAATCGACCTGCAAGCCAGTGGCCGCATGATCGGCATCATCTCCCACGTCTCCGAACTAAAAGAACAAATGGCCTTGCGGCTCGACGTGATTAGCTCAAAAAATGGCAGCAGCATCCGCACCATTGCGGCTTAACCGAATAAAAATAAACGGCAGCAACAAATAATGAACACCAACAATCTCAAAAAATACGCTCCTCAAGCCCGCCGCGACTTCATGGCCGCCGTCAGCCACCGGCTTAACCAGTTTGGCATTCACGCAGACGGCAAAGGCAAACTCACCATCAGCACGCCGGTTGTTTCCGGTTCGGTGATGCAGATCGAAGGCTTAAGCTTCGATGCAGGATTAGTGCGTGCTCGCGAAAAGCTGGTTCTGCGTGCCGAACAAATGGGCTTTGAAGCTTTGGTGGAACAAATGGCTTACACCTGGTTCAACCGGCTATCAGCCATTCGCTTTATGGAGTTACACGGCTATTTGGATCACAACCTGCGGGTACTGTCGCATCCAGAGAAAGCCAATAGTTTTGAAATTTTGGATCACGCCCAGGATGTCGCCGCCGATCTGGGTCTGGATCGCAACCATATCGTCGAACTCAAACTGGCTGGCAACAAAGACGAAGAACTCTACCGCACCTTGCTGTTGGGCCAATGCCATCAACTGCATCAAGCCATGCCGTTTTTGTTCGAAGCCCTGGACGACGAAACCGAACTGCTGCTGCCCGACAACCTGACTCGCACCGATTCGATCCTGCGCGGCCTGGTGGACAGCATCCCAGAAGACGACTGGCAACAGGTCGAAATCATCGGCTGGCTGTACCAGTTTTATATCTCGGAAAAGAAAGACCAAGTCATTGGCAGCGTGGTCAAAAGCGAAGACATCCCCGCCGCCACCCAGTTATTCACCCCTAACTGGATTGTCAAATACCTGGTGCAAAACTCGGTCGGTCGGCAATGGTTGATGACCTATCCCGATTCCGGTCTGAAAGCGCAGATGGAATACTATATCGAACCCGCCGAACAGGAACCGTCGGTGGTCGATGCACTGGCTGCCATCACCCCGACCTGCATCGACCCCGAAACCCTCAAAGTGCTCGATCCCGCCTGCGGTTCCGGTCATATTCTGGTCGAAGCTTACGACATCCTCAAAGCCATTTACGAAGAACGCGGCTACCGTGTCCGCGACATTCCCAAACTGATTCTGGAAAAGAACCTGTACGGTCTGGACATCGACGACCGCGCAGCACAACTTGCCGGATTTGCCTTAATGATGAAAGCCCTCGAAGACGACCGTCGCATTTTCACTCGCGACATCAAGCTCAACGTGCTGGCGATTCAATCCACCCAAAACCTTGATCTGCCCGACCTGTGGCGCAAACTGGCATTAAACCAGGATGCTAAACGCGGCAGTATGGAATCCATCTTCGACGACGTGCAAAGCAATCTGGCCGATACGGTGGACGACATCGAGTTCAAGCAACTTCGGTCTATCTTGGCCTTGTTCGAGCAGGCGAAAACTTTGGGCTCGTTGATTCAAGTGCCACACGAGCAGGCCGAGTATTTGCGGAATTTGACCAGCCGCTTGCAAGAGTTGAGCGAGCAAGGTGACTCGATGCAGAAACCGGCGGCAATGACATTATTGGCTCTTCCGTATTTTGCGGAGAAACCACTACATGTAGTGCTATAGTCTTTGCCTGCCACAGTGAGTTTTGCTAAGGTCGACAATTTAACGCTGGAGTATCGTGATGACACAGTCGCTACTTCAAATACCGCTGGATATACCTGATGTTTGTATCGAAAAAGTTGAAACCACCGCCAAAGGCGAGTTCATCATCACGGTCAGTAGTACGTTAACCAGTGCAACCTGCCATCAATGCGGCCAGAGGATCGATAAGTTTTATGGCTATGGCAGAGAAATCACCTTGCGTCATTTGTCGATTTTCGATCGGCCGGTTTGGATCAAGCTAACCCCCAAGCGCTATCGATGCCCTGACTGCCCCAAAGGTCCGACGACCACGCAACAATGTGGCTGGTATAACTGGAAAAGCCCCCATACCAAAGCGTATGAGCAGTGGATATTGCGTGAATTGATCAACAGCAGCGTGACCGACATGGACGTGAAGCACGGCATCAGCGCCGAAGCGGCGGAAGGGATTATCAATCGGCACGTGGCCCAACAAGTTGATTGGTCTGCCATCCAAGGCATTCGCTTGCTGGGACTGGATGAAATCGCTTTGAAAAAAGGGCATCAAGATTTTGTGGTCATCGTGTCGGCTATCGATACCGAGGACCATAAGCGGATTCTGGCGGTGCTGCCCGACCGCAAAAAAGAAACGGTTAAAGCCTTTTTGCAGAATATTCCCGAGGCACAGCAACACGCGTTACAACGCGTCTGCGTGGACATGTATGAAGGGTATCGCAACGCCGTCTATGAGACATTGCCCGGCGTCGAGGTGGTGGTTGATCGCTTCCATGTCGCCAAGCATTATCGAGACGGCGCCGACCAGGTCCGCAAGGCGGAAATGAAAAAACTCAAGAATACCCTGTCTGCCGAGGATTATGCCAAGCTGAAAGGCGCGATGTGGGCTTTTCGGAAGCGCTGGATGGAACTCTCTGCCGATCAGCAAACCGTTTTGCTTTTTCTATTCCAGCAAGCCCCCATTTTGCGAGAAGTCTATATCCAACGGGAGCTTTTGACGGGTATTTTTGAGCGCCGACTCAATAAGGCTGAGGCCGAAAAAGCCTTGGATCGCTGGATGGAGCATATCAAAGTCTTGAAGTTGAAGGGCTTTGATGCGTTTGTCAAAACCTATCAAAACTGGCGAAATGAAATCACCAACTATTTCATTCGCCGGGAAACCAGTGGCTTTGTTGAAGGGCTTAACAACAAAATCAAAAGCATCAAACGACGCTGCTTTGGCATTTACAATACCGTCCGCCTGTTTCAGCATATCTGGCTTGATATCGAAGGGAGACGGTTGTTCGGTTATGCATAACCCTATATGTCGGGGCTACTCCGCGAAATACGGAAGAGCCACATTATTACCTTGTGTGCAGCAGGCTTGGTTATTGGCGGAGCAATATGATGCGGTGGTGGCCAATCCGCCTTATATGGGAAATAAATATCTTAATACGCTGGTAAAAGAATATTTAAAAAATAATTATAAAGGATTTGAAAAAGACCTATTTTCAGCTTTTATGATTCGAAATTATTTATTTGCAAAAAAAACTGGACAACTTGGTTTTATGTCGCCATTTGTTTGGATGTTCATTTCGTCGTATGTGAATTTAAGAAATAAATTTATTGATGAGGCAACTATAACATCACTTATACAGCCGGAACTTCATGCTTTTTTTGATTCGGCTTTTGTTTCTATTTGTTGTTTTACAGTAAGCGCAACGCATTTCAAAAATTATGAAAGTTCTTTTATTCGTTTAACTAATTTTTATGGTTCTGATGTACAACCTAAAAAAACATTAGAAGCAGTTAAAAATCCTAATTGCGGCTGGCTATACAATGCCAAGCCGGATGATTTCAAAAAAATTCCAGGTAATCCGTTTGCTTATTGGATAAGCAAAAAAATGAGGTCATTATTTGATAATAAAAAAACTGGTAGTTACCTAAAGTCTGATGGACAAATACTTACTGGTAACAATGAAAGATTTTTACGTCGCATTTGGGAGATAGAGGCTTCAAAAGTTGGTGAAAATAATAACTGGAAATTGCACCACAAAGGCGGTGACTTTCGTCGGTGGTACGGGAACGTAGATTGGGTAGTAGCCTGGAGCAAAGACGATCAAGAATTTTATAGAAAAGATAAAACTGCTCGTGTACCGAAAAAAGAGCTCTGGGACTTAGAAGGCATTACTTGGTCAACAATTACTTCATCGATACCTTCATTTCGAAAAGTAAAATCAGAAGAGAGTTTCAATAAGGCGGCTCCAACATTAATATCAAGCAATGTAGATGATATTAACTTTGGCCTAGCTGTTCTAAACTCAAAGATTTCGTCTTTTCTACTAAATGCAACTAATCCAACTTTAAATTGCTTGGTCGAAGACGTAGAAAATCTACCATTTTTATCCTGTGGTGTTAATAATGAAACAATATTGAAAAATGTTGGTAGATGTCTAAGTATCTCCGAAACAGATTGGAGAAGACACGAAACCTCATGGGGTTTTTTAGGTAACTCTTTTGTAGAGATGAAACACTGCAATTTAGCCGCAGCCTTTAATCAATGGCAAACAGATAGCCAAGTGGCGTTTGCCGAAATGCAACGCCTCGAAGAAGAAAATAACCGACTATTCATCGAAGCCTATGGCCTGCAAGACGAACTCACGCCCGAAGTCCCCGAAGAGCAAATCACGCTAACCCGCGCCGACCAGGAAAAAGACATCCAACGCCTGATTTCCTATGCCATCGGCTGCATGATGGGCCGTTATAGCCTGGATGAGCCTGGCTTGATCTACGCCCATGCCGGTAATGTCGATTTCGATCCGTCCCGTTACCAAACCTTTCCCGCCGACGAGGACGGCATTTTGCCGCTGACCGATCAGGAATGGTTTAAGGATGACGCGACCAACCGCTTCCGCGAGTTCTTGGTAGATGTGTGGGGCGAAGACTCCTTGCAGCAAAACCTAGAGTTCGTCGCCGAAAGCTTGGGCCTAAGCAGCTTCAAACCCAAAAAAGGTGAAACCAGCCTGGATACCGTGCGCCGTTATCTATCCAATCAGTTTTACAAAGACCACCTGCAAACTTATAAAAAGCGTCCGATCTACTGGCTGTTCAGCTCCGGCAAGCAAAAAGCCTTTGAATGTCTGGTCTACCTGCACCGCTACAACGAAAGCACCCTGGCCAGAATGCGTACTGAATACGTCACGCCCTTGCTGGGTAAATACAGCGCCTACGCCGACCAGTTAAACCAACAACTGCAAGACGCCAGCAGCAGCGAGGCCACCCGCATCAAAAAAGACATGCTAGCCCTGGAGAAAAAACAAACCGAACTCCGCCAATTCGATGACAAACTCAAACACTACGCCGATATGCGAATCAAGCTCGATTTGGACGACGGTGTTAAAGTCAACTACGGTAAATTCGGTGATCTGTTGGCTGAGGTAAAACAAATTACAGGCGGAGACGCAGCATAATGAAAATTCAGACCATACATTTTTATGAGGTTGGAGCAATTACCAACTCTGAAATTAATTTAGTTAACGATTGGGATGACACCACAGAAAGCAAAGTATTGCTAAGCGGTACAAATGGCTCAGGAAAATCAACGGTACTACGCGCTATTTCAATGCTTTGGGATGCATTAGGTTATTGGCTTGATCACAGAAAGCCATTACCCAGAAACCATATTGCTAGGGAATGGTTACAACGATGGGGGGGCTGTGCAATTGTATTTAACGAGGCCACCCACTCTGAGCAGTCTATTGGCTTGATTTTTGGCGAAATAGAATGGTGTGAAAAAATCCAAATTAAACACTCCGATGTTGCCTGGATTGGTGAGGGAGTTGCACGAACCGGCAAAGTAGGAAATCCAAAGCGAGAAATGTTTGTTTCTACGTCCGGTTGGGTAGATAAGTGGTCTGAACTGCGAAAGAAACTGATTTTATCTTTTGATAAAGTCGATTTGCCTAATGTTGTTTTTTTGGATGCAGAAGAACGCCGCTGGGTTTCGCCCCGAAGAAATGTAGGGGAACACTTAGCTGAGCAACCCGCTTTACGTTGGTTACCACGTTATATTGCCACTGAAGATTGGCGAGGACAGCTTGAGTCGTCCTTGATTACGTTGAAAACCACACAGTTACATGCGTATCACGATCTAATTCGAGATATGAACGCTTTTTTATCTGGGAAAGAAATTGATCCTGATATTAAGCAAGGAGAAAATCGCTTAAGAGTAAAAATTAAAAACCAGCGAGGTCAGACGCATTCACTGGATGACCTAAGCGCTGGTGAGCATCAGGTTTTAATTTTGATTTATTTGTTGTCTCGTTGGGCGCAACAAGGTGCAATTGTCCTAATAGATGAGCCAGATTTATATTTACATCCCTCTCTGGTTAATGGCTTGCTATCCACACTGGAAAAATTAGTGAGCGATTTTAATGGTCAACTCATTATCACGTCTCATCAGCCAGAAATTTGGCGTCGCTATGAGAACTTTGGAAAACGAATTGAGTTGGGTGCCCGCATATGAGCAAAGCTAGCGAGCGGATTTCGCAAATTCGAACAGAAAAAGTTGGTGATAGTAACAAACGTGTTTTATTGGTTGAAGGAGAATCCGACAAAGATGCGATTTCAATTTTTTTGACAACCAAATATCCTGAATGGGAACAAAAGTGGATTTTAGAAGCCGCAGGCAACAAGAAACAAGTTATTGATCTATTAAGAAGTGAAAATGATTGGGTTGGATTAATTGATAAAGATGAATGGACTGCAAGTGAAATCAAAGAAAAAACAGATGTTTTAAATAATCTACTGGTATTACCTCGGTTTTGCTTGGAAAGTTATTTAGTCGAGCCTAATGAGTTATGGTCTGCCTTGCCTGAGAAGCAACGTATCAAATTCCAAAATGGATTTGCTGAATTTTCAGATATTATTGATGGGAATAAGGATAATTGGTTACGGCATGCCGCGCTATGGCATATTGTCAATCCGCTTTGGCGAGAACTGCGTTCATCGGGATTTGGCATCAAGAAAACATTACTTGATCCTAATAACATACCTAGTAATGAAGATTTTAAAACGAAGTTATCTGAGTGGCATATCACTCTAACGCCGAATCAGAAAGCTCTAGAATTGGATGCGTTAATTAATGAGTTTTATGGGGAAACAAATTTTACTTTCTATACGCAGAGGCTATATGCCAAGGATTTTTATTTATTAGTAATTCACCCAATGTTTGATAGGTTGCTGGGTCAGAAAAAAGCAACAGATAGAAAAATTTCTATTTTTCGACACTTACCTGTTCCAAATGATTTAGATTTGTTATGGCAAAAGATGGGGTTGATCGCCTAATGAATTTAGCTAGCACTATTGGTCGTCATATCTTGATAAGAGATTAAATGCCAAGTTATCAACCCCCATTTAAAATTACTCCCAGCGTATTAGCGCTGGTCGCCGAGATCAGCGAGCAACTGGGCCGCTGGAGTGCAAACCTGGGCGAAGGCGATGAAGGCCTGTCGCCACAACTTCGTCGTGGCAACCGCATTCGTACCATTCAGGCGTCACTGGCGATTGAACACAACAGTTTGACCGTGGAACAGGTTACGGCGGTTCTGGAAGGTAAACGGGTGTTGGGGCTGCCGCGTGAAATTCAGGAAGTCCGCAACGCCTTTGCCGCTTACGAGCAATTACCGCAATGGCAACCACATAACCCCAATCACTTATTGGCCGCGCATGGCTTACTGATGCAGGGTTTGGTCGACGACGCTGGTCGTTGGCGACATTCCGGCGTGGGCATTTATCAGGAACAGCAACTGGTGCTTATGGCACCACCCGCCAGCCAAGTGCAACGCTTGATGGCGGACTTACTGGCCTGGCTGAAACAAAGCACCGTGCATCCCTTGGTTGCCAGTTGTGTGTTTCATTATGAGTTTGAATTCATTCATCCATTTAGCGATGGCAATGGCCGCATGGGACGCTTATGGCAGACCTTGATTCTGTCGACGTGGAAACCGGCATTAGCTTATTTGCCGGTGGAAACGGTGATTCGCAATCAACAATCCGAATACTACGCTGCCCTGAGCGCCGCCGATCAAGCCAGTGATGCCACTGAATTTGTCGAATTCATGTTGCAAGCCTTATTAGCTGCAATGCAGGAAGTGGTCTTGGCAACTCCAGAAAGTGAATCGTCGGCACCAAGTAGGCATCAAGTCGGCACTAAGTTAAAATTGAGTGCGGATCAGTTAGCTGTGTTCGAGCAGATAGAAGGCGAAATGAGTTTGGTCGAGCTGATGGCGTTACTAAACCGCAAAGACCGCACCAAGTTCCGGCAACAAGTTGTGACCCCGTTGATCGATTTAGGCTTGGTGGAAGCCACCATACCCGATAAACCCACCAGTTCACGGCAAAAATACCGGCTAAAAAGAGAAGACGATTAATGGATATAACGCAGTTACAACAAGGCATAGCCGCCAAATTTGGCACCGGCACGGATAAAGCCTGCCGTTTGCTGTTTTGGTATGACCCTGAACAGAGTTTTAAAGAAGCCATCGCCGAACTGGATTTGCCGGATGTCGCTGTACTGGACATGACGGGCGTATCCATTTTCGAAACTAAAAAGCGCATCGAACTGGATGAGCCGCAAACGCGGTTCTTGCTGTATTTCCCTTACGCCGAACCCGCGCCGGATAACGATTGGTTTTTGGATATACGGCTTTATAGCGAACAGTTTTTTGCCGATGCCAGCTCGATGTTGCTGAATGAGTTAGGTATCAACCAAATGGCTTTGCGTGGGCACATCCGTAAGCGGCAAGCGTTCTTTGCCAGCAAGCAGCGGGTGGCGGCTTTAAAACGCTTTGTCACCGAAAACGAGGACGAAACCTCGCTGGATCGCAAACTGCTGGCTATCGTCGTCAAAGCGGATTCTGCGGCATTGACCGATAGCGTACTGAGCTTGCTGAAAGACTATGCGTTGAGCCTGGAAACCGACAGCGGCGAATCGGCACTAATGGAAAGCCTGAACAAATTCGAACTGACTGAAGCCTTGTGGCAAGGCCTAGCTGAAACCTTTAGCTATGACACCCAAGAGCCGAGCTTGGCGGATTTTGTGTTAAAGCTGTTTTGCACCGAGCTTTGGAGCCAGATCGAAGGCGGCGACCGCGACTGGCTGTTGAACAACGTTCTGAAAACACCGTCTGGCCGAGCCACTGCGGTGGCGTTTATGGCGGGTTGGCGGGATAGCCGCAGTTATGCCGACTATCACGACAGCTTGTCCGCGTTATTGGCACAGAAGCTGGAAATCGCCCAGAAGTGCACCAAGCATTTGCCGCAGCAACTGGCCGAATGCAAGGGCTTTGAGGCTGTCGAGCAAGCCATTATTCGCGGCTTGGTCAGCGATTTAACCGGCAATAACAAAGGCGTAGATCGAGCGCAATTCGAGAGCTTATTGTCCCGTCGCTTGCTGGGCCACTGGTGTCTGTCACGCAAGGAATACGCGGCCATCTATGAAGCCTTACGCAATGCAGAATTGCTCATGCACCTGCGGCAGCAATTTGTCGATGGCTTTCATTACGACTCCTGCAAGGCCATGTATCAGGCTTACACTCAAGAGTTGTATCAATTCGACCAAGCGTATCGGCTCTTCAACGAACACGCGTTAACGGTGGCAAGCAAGGGTGCGGAAATTCTCCGGCAGCTCGACGATGCCATCGAGAGCCTGTACACCGATTGGTACTTGTACGAATTGAGCATGGCTTGGGAGAAATTGTTAGTTAATGAACAGCGGTTACAGCAATGGCAAATGCCTGGCATCCGCAATCAATACCGTTTCTACGAAGAACAAGTGCGCGAGCGGCTGAAATCGACTCAAGCCAAACGCATTTTCGTGATTGTCTCCGATGCACTTCGTTATGAGATCGCCGATGAACTGACTGAAGTGATTAATGGCGAAAAGCGTTTCAGCGCCGAGCTGTCGTCCCAATTGGGTGTGTTACCGAGTTATACCCAGTTGGGAATGGCTGCGTTGTTGCCGCATAAATCCTTGGAATATCAAGTTCAATCCGGTAACCCTGTCGTATTGGTAGATGGTCAATCGTCGGCGGGATTGGAGAACCGCAAGACGATTCTGGAGCGGGTGAACGGTCTGGCTGTCAGCGCGAAGGAATTGATGACCTGGAGCAATCAAGATGGACGCGATGCCGTTAAAGATTGCCAAGTAGTCTACATCTACCATGACACCATCGACGCCATTTGCGACAAACAAGCCGGTGAAGATCGCACCCCGCAAGTGTGTCGGGATGCCATCATCGAGTTGAAAGATTTGATCAGTCGCGTGATCAATCGTTTAAATGCCAGCCATGTGTTGGTGACGGCGGATCACGGTTTTCTCTATCAACAAAAGCCATTGGAAAAGCTGGATAAAACCGAGCTAACGATGAAACCCAGCGGCGCGGTTGAAGCCAAGAAACGCTACATCCTCGGCGAGAACTTGCTGAGCGACGACCACTACTGGAAAGGTAAAGTCAGCGATTCGGCCATGGCCAATAGCTCTATGGAGTTCATGTTACCCAAAGGCGTGCAACGCTTTCATTTCGTTGGCGGCGCCAAATTTGTTCATGGCGGCGCAATGCTGCAAGAGATTTGCGTGCCGGTGCTGCACATCAAAGTTCTGCAAAAAGAACAGGCGGCCAAATTGGAAAAACAGCGCGTCGGCGTAGTCGCTGCTGGTTTGCCGATCAAGCTGGTCAACAATATCGATAAGGTTCGCTTTATTCAAACCGATCCAGTTGGCGAACAATTTCTCCCAAGGCAGTTGGATGTCTATATCGTCGATAGCCAAAACCAACTGGCATCCAGCCGCGAAACATTAAATTTTGATAGCAGCTCGACAGTGATGGATCAACGCACGCGGGAAGCCCGCATCAAACTGGTCGGTTCGTCGTTCGATCGGCTGGCAGCGTATTCGCTGATCCTGGAAGACAGCGAAACCAAAACCCAATATCAACAATATGCGGTGACCATCGATCTCGCATTTCAGGATGACTTTTTCTAGCAGAGCCCAGCATGAATGACTTTACCGACATAGACGATAGCGCCGTTGATCCGATTCAGACCGAAGTAAATGAATTGCGTAGCGAAGACTTGGATAGCCTGTTGAACAAGCATTTTGCCGGTCGCGTGGTGCGTAAGGATTTGACCAAGCAACTTAAGGAAGGCGCAAATGTACCGGTTTACGTACTGGAGTATCTACTTGGGATGTATTGTGCGTCCGATGATGATGAAGTGGTCAGCACGGGACTGGAAAACGTCAAACGTATCTTGACCGAGAATTACGTTCGGCCCGACGAATCGGAAAAGATCAAATCCCTGATTCGCGAGCGTGGCAATTATCGGATTATCGATAAAGTTACAGTAAAGTTGAACCAAAAAAAGGACGTATATGAGGCTGTCTTATCCAATTTGGGTATCAAGGATGCCTTGATCTCAACCAATTTAGTCAAGGAAAACGAAAAACTATTGACCGGTGGCATCTGGTGCATCATCACGGTGAATTACTTCTTTGAAGAAGGCCAAAAAACTTCGCCGTTTTCGATCAATACGCTCAAGCCAATTCAAATGCCTTCCATGAACATGGATGAGGTGTTTAGCGCACGGCAGAATTTTAGCGTTGATCAGTGGATGGATGCATTGTTGCGTTCCGTGGGTATGGAACCCACTAATCTGGAAACGCGGGCCAAATGGCACTTGATTAACCGCATGGTCCCGTTTGTGGAGAACAATTACAACGTCTGCGAACTGGGTCCTCGCGGCACTGGTAAAAGCCATGTCTACAAGGAATGCTCGCCAAACAGTTTGCTGGTTTCAGGTGGCCAAACCACGGTTGCCAATCTGTTTTACAACATGAGTTCGCGCCAGGTCGGTCTGGTCGGCATGTGGGATGTGGTGGCGTTTGACGAGGTCGCGGGCATTACCTTCAAGGATAAGGATGGCGTGCAGATCATGAAGGACTATATGGCCTCTGGATCGTTTTCGCGCGGGCGTGATTCGATTGAGGGAAAAGCGTCGATGGTATTTATAGGCAATATCAATCACAGCGTCGAGACCTTGGTCAAAACCAGCCACTTGCTGGCTCCATTCCCAGAAGCCATGATCGACACGGCGTTCTTCGATCGCTTCCACTCCTATATTCCTGGCTGGGAAATCCCGAAGATGCGGCCTGAGTTCTTTACCGATCGCTACGGCTTGATTACCGACTATCTGGCCGAGTTCATGCGGGAAATGCGCAAACGAAATTTTGCGGATGCCATCGACAAATACTTTAAGCTCGGCAATAACCTAAACCAGCGCGATGTGATCGCCGTGCGTCGCACGGTATCCGGCTTGCTGAAATTGCTGTATCCACATGGGCAATACGAAAAAGATCATGTTCGAGCCTGTCTGACCTACGCTTTGGAAGCCCGCCGCCGTATCAAGGAGCAGTTAAAGAAACTGGGCGGCATGGAGTTTTTTGATGTGCATTTCAGCTACATCGATAACGAAACTCTGGAAGAGTTTTTCGTCAATGTACCGGAACAAGGTGGCAGCAATTTGATTCCCGAAGGCTTGCCGAAACCAGGCGTGGTTCATCTGGTTACTAAAGGCGTTACTGGGCAGTTAGGACTTTATCGCTTTGAAACCCAAATGACCGCAGGCAATGGCAAACACTCGGCATCGGGGTTTGGCTCCAACACGTCTGCCAAAGAGTCGGTACGCGTGGGATTTGATTACTTCAAAGGCAACCTCAACCGTATTAGCGCAACCGCTAAGTTCTCCGATCATGAATATCACCTTCATGCCATCGAACTGCACAACACCGGACCAAGCAACAAAATTAGCCTGGCATCATTGATCGCTTTTTGCTCAATCTTGATGAACAAGCCGATCCAGGAACAAATGGTCGTTCTAGGCGATATGACCTTGGGCGGCGTGGTCAATCCGGTTGAGGATTTGGCTGGAAGCCTGCAATTAGCGTTAGATAGCGGCGGCAAGCGAGTGTTGTTACCAATGGCATCGGCATCGGATATTCCGACGGTACCGGCCGAAATATTCTCGAAGTTTCAGATCAGTTTTTTTGCTGATCCGGTGGATGCGGTTTATAAGGCGTTGGGGGTTCAGTAAATTAGACAAGTTTAATTAATCACAACGCTACCCGTTAATTTGGGGAATATGTTTTTTGTGAAGGAGAAAAATCGGAATGGCGTCAAAACAGCTTAGCGATGATTTAAAGCGCGCGAAAAATCTTGGCTCTTCCGTATTTCGCGGAGTAGCCCCGACATATAGGGTTATGCATAACCGAACAACCGTCTCCCTTCGATATCAAGCCAGATATGCTGAAACAGGCGGACGGTATTGTAAATGCCAAAGCAGCGTCGTTTGATGCTTTTGATTTTGTTGTTAAGCCCTTCAACAAAGCCACTGGTTTCCCGGCGAATGAAATAGTTGGTGATTTCATTTCGCCAGTTTTGATAGGTTTTGACAAACGCATCAAAGCCCTTCAACTTCAAGACTTTGATATGCTCCATCCAGCGATCCAAGGCTTTTTCGGCCTCAGCCTTATTGAGTCGGCGCTCAAAAATACCCGTCAAAAGCTCCCGTTGGATATAGACTTCTCGCAAAATGGGGGCTTGCTGGAATAGAAAAAGCAAAACGGTTTGCTGATCGGCAGAGAGTTCCATCCAGCGCTTCCGAAAAGCCCACATCGCGCCTTTCAGCTTGGCATAATCCTCGGCAGACAGGGTATTCTTGAGTTTTTTCATTTCCGCCTTGCGGACCTGGTCGGCGCCGTCTCGATAATGCTTGGCGACATGGAAGCGATCAACCACCACCTCGACGCCGGGCAATGTCTCATAGACGGCGTTGCGATACCCTTCATACATGTCCACGCAGACGCGTTGTAACGCGTGTTGCTGTGCCTCGGGAATATTCTGCAAAAAGGCTTTAACCGTTTCTTTTTTGCGGTCGGGCAGCACCGCCAGAATCCGCTTATGGTCCTCGGTATCGATAGCCGACACGATGACCACAAAATCTTGATGCCCTTTTTTCAAAGCGATTTCATCCAGTCCCAGCAAGCGAATGCCTTGGATGGCAGACCAATCAACTTGTTGGGCCACGTGCCGATTGATAATCCCTTCCGCCGCTTCGGCGCTGATGCCGTGCTTCACGTCCATGTCGGTCACGCTGCTGTTGATCAATTCACGCAATATCCACTGCTCATACGCTTTGGTATGGGGGCTTTTCCAGTTATACCAGCCACATTGTTGCGTGGTCGTCGGACCTTTGGGGCAGTCAGGGCATCGATAGCGCTTGGGGGTTAGCTTGATCCAAACCGGCCGATCGAAAATCGACAAATGACGCAAGGTGATTTCTCTGCCATAGCCATAAAACTTATCGATCCTCTGGCCGCATTGATGGCAGGTTGCACTGGTTAACGTACTACTGACCGTGATGATGAACTCGCCTTTGGCGGTGGTTTCAACTTTTTCGATACAAACATCAGGTATATCCAGCGGTATTTGAAGTAGCGACTGTGTCATCACGATACTCCAGCGTTAAATTGTCGACCTTAGCAAAACTCACTGTGGCAGGCAAAGACTATAGCACTACATGTAGTGGTTTCTCCGCAAAATACGGAAGAGCCAAAATCTTGTCCGTGGAGCTCTCTCTTTATTACGAGCATCCAGTACACCGGATGCTCTTCGGGATTCTTGGAAACAGGAACAACTAGCGCAGCAACAGATTAACCGAGCGCTTGCTATAGCAAAAAAGAAATTAGGTCGCAGACAGCTTGCTGAGTTTGAAAATTGGGTTGCTGACACAGTGCGTGAACAAAACAACTCAGCCCGACTAATCGGCACACATCTCACTTCTCTAGGCTTATTACCTGAAGTTCAACCCCAGGATGTTGTTACTGAGCTTACTTTGAGCGTTGATCGATTGCTGAGACAGCATTCTGAGCTTATGGTTTTTGCCAAGGATGCCAGTAGATTAGCGGCTGCAATCACTAATCAAGAATTTATTTATGGAGCATCCATACTTGAAACTATATACAAACGCCACGGATACTCATATTGGGCCGTGGAGACTGAAATAGCTTTGATGCATGCAAGTTCAGGTTTAGATACTGTCAAATCGAAAATCAACAGAATGTCGATTGGTACAACAGGACTAAATAAGTTTTTTCTTTACTACATCGGAATGCGAAATGAACCTGCTCAGACTACCTCACGATATAAGGCAAACTTAAAGAGAAAAATTGATGAGTCAAATTTTTCTGATCAATTGCGTACATATTCCAAATATAGACTTTATGGAGCTCTTGAGATCGATCAAGTTAAATTAGCACATGTACTTGCATATGATCAACTAACAACAACTGTCGATCTCTTGTTTACCGTAATAAAGGTAACGAGAATAATTCTTGGGCAACAATTTGCATTTTCAAATTACATTATTAATGCAGCAAAAGAAACATTAAATACCTTGGCACCGATAATTTCAGCACTTGGAATTACTGCTTACGGACAGGATGACAGCTGGGAAAGTGAATTGCCGCCAAAAGGTCAAAGTGCTTCATCATTAGCCCATATCGCACACAATTCAATTCAGGCATGTCTTAATTTATATGAAGAACCGCTTTCCACTGAGAATAATTATGAAACTTTAGTCATTAACGGTTTAGCTTCTATCCTATCTACTAGAAGCGATAAAGTAATCGCTGAGGAGCTTGCAAAAACTCTATTAAATTTTAGTTGGCTTCCTTTAGCCATCGAATTAGGCGAAATCACATCTGTGCCGAGCTTACCTGATGTTTTTGTTACAGTCTTCCTAACTCAACATGCTAAAAAGCCAAAAATTTACACTATTTATGATGCGCTAATATCAATAGTTGATTCTCTTTTGACAGGTTCAAGTTTTAATTCTAATAAAGAATTACAGCAGTTAATTATTAGAATACGCGAGCTGCAGTCGACAGATAAAGTCATAACTACAGAACTTCAGTTAGGTCAAGTTGCCAATGACATTCAACAAGTAATTTTGGCTCACTTCTTTTATGAAAATGGAGATATACCGTCATGTCTAAATATATGTGCTGAAGCTGGCATGAACAATGATCAACTTATTCCACTGCTACCGCTAGCGAAATTATTCCAAGGCGTGAAGTGGGCTACTTTACGTCGATGTGCAGACTCAATTGATTTATCAATTGCACTCGATCACTATCTACGTATTATAGATGATCGAAAATCAAAAACGCACAAAAGGTATGCAGTTGAAGAATTATTAAAATTACACAAATGCAAGACCATAGTTGATATGCCAGAAGCATTAGTAAACGCAGGCGTTGAGAAAGATAAGATTGAATTTTTGTGCTATTACGTCTGCGATATTGTGACTTTAGAGCTCCTTCCGGACATGAGCAATTCGAGAACGGTTTTCAATACACGTAGAGAAGTTCTCAGTCAATTAGCTGCACTCCATACCGACCGAGAGTTATCTTATCTTCGTGAGGTTGA
The DNA here is from genome assembly GCF_024360925.2 of Methylomonas rapida. Classification (NCBI taxonomy): domain Bacteria; kingdom Pseudomonadati; phylum Pseudomonadota; class Gammaproteobacteria; order Methylococcales; family Methylococcaceae; genus Methylomonas; species Methylomonas rapida. The sequence goes on from NZ_CP113517.1 coordinate 4,265,709, forward strand.
ACATATTGAGGATGATTTACAAGTTAATGATGGCTTGTCTGTTCTTGACGACAGTAAAGTTTATGTCGATGAACAGGCCGTTCTTAATTTTATTTCCAAAGAAATGTTTGCTGACTTTCAGCGATATCTGAAAATTGTTGAAACAGGTGTTGGAACTTCAGAGTCAATAAACGAATTGTTAAAAAGTTTCAATAATCCTTCAGCCAGAACCTTTCAAATTCCAAAGAATGATGCGGATGATCTGCTAACTGAAATACTTCGGGCTATTCTGGATCGTTTCTTATTCGATCCAGCGTCAGGATTGGATATTATTATTGGTCGACGCATAAGGCACGGCACAATTTCAAGCGAAATACGTGGGGTATTGGAAGCGGCCGATTTGATTGGTCATAAACCTCGCATTGGTGCTGCTTATTTGCCACCAGCTCGTGTGACTGATATATGCGCAAAATTTGATCCTAAACACAGGAGAATAGTAATTGCTGCATTTGGCCGCTTTTCTGAATCCATTGATCAGCTTATTGCTTTACTCCGAGATGAGTATTTTTATGTTCGTTCAAAAGAAAAGACGAGAGGAATTTTTGACCTTCAGTTGACACCCGTTATTTTTGCAATAGCTCGTAGTGTTGCTCAGAAATGTGACTCAATTGACCAGTTTGCAAAGGAATGTTTTGAACTTTTTTGGTACTACTTATCAATTAGATTAGAAACGTTACGTCCAAATATTGAAGTAGAGACAAAAAAAACTTTGAATTCGATATTTCATAAATTAACAAATGAGCTAAGAGCTATAAGTGCTGTTGATGCAGTGTTTTTTGCCCAATTGCAGCAGATTTCTGATGAACTTCAACGACGCGCATCTATGATAGCTGGTTGGATTCGCATTCCGAACGCAAGCATAGAGAGTAATAGCTACACAATGCAACAGGTCATGGATGTTGCAGTTGCAGTAATTGCTGGTCAGCGCCCTGGTTTTAGACCCATTTTTACATCAAATTTACCAGATAGCTTAAAACTTGATACTCATGGTTTCTCCATTGTTTCAGATGCTTTATACATTGCTTTCGATAATACCTGAATCCGTGACTCCACATATTGCCAGACCTTTTATTCGTCATACTCTTCCAAAATTCGCTGAATTTAAAAGTGTGGTCCAGGCAATCGAGTTTAACGGCTAGAAATGCAGCGTATTATCTGGAATATTTTCCCTGCATGATTCAATTTGATGGACTTTAGGCGCAGGATTCCCAAGCCACTGTGAATTTGCGGCGTTGTGCTATCGATGGCAGAGCGATCAGTCGCTAGCCGGCGGCGAGTTTGGCGTAGGTGGATTCAAAAGCGATGAAACCGGGACAGCTCTGTGAAAAGCGCAGCTTCAGCCGGTGCCCGCTACGGATGAGTCGCGCGGCCAGATACATCAGTTCCTGGATCACGGTTTTGATACGCCGCCGCTTGGCAGGATGCCTGACCGGGCTTTGTTCGCCCAGCAAGCCGATCAGGCCTATCCAGCGCAGGATGTTGTAGCTATAGGCGCTGAGGCTCATGATCAGGTCGTTGGTGGCAAACTTGCCGGATGGCAGGCGCTCGATATCCAGATCGGTCTTGAATTCGCTGTGGAATTGTTCAGCGGTGGCATGGTCGCGATAGAGGGCAATAACCATGGCATCGTCGTAATCGGCCACCGGCAGACTGGTCCACCAGCCTTCGATTTCGATATCCGGTAGCACGAGGGCTTGGCCTTGAGCCGTGATGGTGCGCTCGGTGATTTGCATGACCCGGCGACAGGTATAGGTTTTACCGTTGCGAGTGTGTTGCTCCATGACACTGAACAAGGCCACGCGTTTGCCTTCGCGCGGTGTGGTCCACTGGCCGTGTTGTTCGGCGTAGGCCAGCCAGGCGTCGGCATCTTGTTTACGCGGGTTCCATTTGATGATGAAATCGACCTGATCGGCTTCGTGTAAGTCGATGCGATTGTCGAGCGCGTCGTGACCGCCATCCAGCCGGACCAACAAAGGCAAAGTCGTCAAACGTTTCGCGGCGGCGAGTCCGCGCTCCAGCGCATAGCGGAATTCGTATTGGCAATGCTGCTTGCCTTCGCGCAGTTCATTACCAATACACCAGCCCTCTTTACCCAGATAGAGGGCAATCGGGGCGTAGCCGTCAAAACCTTTGTAGGTTCGGGAGACGCCTTCTTTGCAGGTTTTTTCGTTGTTCATGGGGTAAACATCGATATCCAACGCGACATGGCCTGTGGCTAACGGCGTTACCGGCACCTGGGCGTGAGCCAGAAAATCGAGGTTGCTTTGATAAATGATCGGTAATAAGGCGTCGGCGTGTTCATCCAGCCGCTGTCTGAGGCGGGCGCTGGAGGGTACTTGATGAATGGCGAGTGCGGCTTTGAAATAGTCGTCGTCGCGATGGTTTTCGATGGCTTCGAAGTCGCTTTTGCCCAGGCTAAGGGTGCCTATATAGCTTTTGATAATATCGGCGTGAGCAATACCGTGCCGTAGCGGAATACCTTTTTCCAGCGCCTGATTGAGCTGGCCATATTGATTCAAACATAAACCGACCAAGGCTAATCCAGAATGGCTGGTATAAAATTCAGTTTCAGATTGCTCCAGGATAAACCGCTTCATGAATCACTCGCCGGGTGAATGGAAGAATAGCGGTATTATCCCAGAATAAGCGTTTTAAATCATTGCGTTGCGGCCGTGGATGACCTTTTAAGTCACGGATTCAGGTAATATTTATCAACATTCAGGAAAAAAAATAAATAATAACGTCAAAGTTGATATTGAGTTTAATAAGCAGCGATCGATTTTATCATTCACTATTACAAATGAGATTGCTAATAACCACCGTAGCCTTGAAAAAGATACTAAGATTTCTGCTATTCTTTCGGATATACAGAAAAGAGTATATGGAGAGCGCGCGCGTCTTAACAGAGGCTCTGGATTATACAAACTCGCAGCCATTGTTATGCAATCTGAGGAGACTGGTATTAGTTTTGGATATATCGCACAAAACCTTTTTCAGTTAAAATTTGACCTAATTTACATACCATTACCTGCAACTGATAAGCAGTCAATTTCTGTTAATGATTTAACTGCCATTAATTCTAAAGAAGCTGCATCCATTTAAGTAAATAATGTATTCATACATTGCTGATACAGGATATGACAACTCTTAACTACAACAAAAATAATACTTATGATATTTTATTTTAAAGTCAAATTATTATATTTACTAGCCTAATTAAGAAAAAATGCCTTTAACAGTTTTGATTATTGAGGATAGTGAAACGAAACTAAATAGCATTCAACTCGTTTTAGAACGCGAATTGCCATTGGTTTGTATCAGAAAAGCCCTTTCCGTAAGATCGGCAGTAGATAGCGTATTAGATATTTTGCCAGACTTGATAATAGCTGATATGTCGCTCCCCACCTATGATATTGAGGCGCGAGAACGTGGTGGCACTCCAAGACCCTTTGGTGGAATAGAGGTTTTTGAAACACTTGAGCGATATGAAATTGTAGTACCTATAATAGTCGTAACTTCGTATCCAGCTATCACTGAAGGAAATCAATCCATAGGTCTTACAGAATTATCAGGCTCTTCCGTATTTCGCGGAGTAGCCCCGACATATAGGGTTATGCATAACCGAACAACCGTCTCCCTTCGATATCAAGCCAGATATGCTGAAACAGGCGGACGGTATTGTAAATGCCAAAGCAGCGTCGTTTGATGCTTTTGATTTTGTTGTTAAGCCCTTCAACAAAGCCACTGGTTTCCCGGCGAATGAAATAGTTGGTGATTTCATTTCGCCAGTTTTGATAGGTTTTGACAAACGCATCAAAGCCCTTCAACTTCAAGACTTTGATATGCTCCATCCAGCGATCCAAGGCTTTTTCGGCCTCAGCCTTATTGAGTCGGCGCTCAAAAATACCCGTCAAAAGCTCCCGTTGGATATAGACTTCTCGCAAAATGGGGGCTTGCTGGAATAGAAAAAGCAAAACGGTTTGCTGATCGGCAGAGAGTTCCATCCAGCGCTTCCGAAAAGCCCACATCGCGCCTTTCAGCTTGGCATAATCCTCGGCAGACAGGGTATTCTTGAGTTTTTTCATTTCCGCCTTGCGGACCTGGTCGGCGCCGTCTCGATAATGCTTGGCGACATGGAAGCGATCAACCACCACCTCGACGCCGGGCAATGTCTCATAGACGGCGTTGCGATACCCTTCATACATGTCCACGCAGACGCGTTGTAACGCGTGTTGCTGTGCCTCGGGAATATTCTGCAAAAAGGCTTTAACCGTTTCTTTTTTGCGGTCGGGCAGCACCGCCAGAATCCGCTTATGGTCCTCGGTATCGATAGCCGACACGATGACCACAAAATCTTGATGCCCTTTTTTCAAAGCGATTTCATCCAGTCCCAGCAAGCGAATGCCTTGGATGGCAGACCAATCAACTTGTTGGGCCACGTGCCGATTGATAATCCCTTCCGCCGCTTCGGCGCTGATGCCGTGCTTCACGTCCATGTCGGTCACGCTGCTGTTGATCAATTCACGCAATATCCACTGCTCATACGCTTTGGTATGGGGGCTTTTCCAGTTATACCAGCCACATTGTTGCGTGGTCGTCGGACCTTTGGGGCAGTCAGGGCATCGATAGCGCTTGGGGGTTAGCTTGATCCAAACCGGCCGATCGAAAATCGACAAATGACGCAAGGTGATTTCTCTGCCATAGCCATAAAACTTATCGATCCTCTGGCCGCATTGATGGCAGGTTGCACTGGTTAACGTACTACTGACCGTGATGATGAACTCGCCTTTGGCGGTGGTTTCAACTTTTTCGATACAAACATCAGGTATATCCAGCGGTATTTGAAGTAGCGACTGTGTCATCACGATACTCCAGCGTTAAATTGTCGACCTTAGCAAAACTCACTGTGGCAGGCAAAGACTATAGCACTACATGTAGTGGTTTCTCCGCAAAATACGGAAGAGCCAATTATCAAAGCGTCTACAGGACGATTTTCCTGATTATTTTCTCGGTACAGTATATTTTGATTCCACATACTCTGATTGGGATAGAGAAATTACTGTTTTTATTCATAAAGTATTGGACGCTAAACATGGCACTTGAAATATTGCTACTCGAAGATGATCCTTCAAAAAAGAACCGACTATTGAGCTTGTTAAATTCTAGAAAAGAGTTGTTTGGTCAAATTGATACAGCACTTTGTACTTCAGACGCAAAACGTATGCTAAAGTCAAAATATTACGACCTATTTATTGCAGATGTTGTAGTACCTAGTGATCTTGGCGGGGAAAAAAGCGAAGAAAACTGCATTGCTCTTTTTGAGGAGCTAGATGATGGTTTTGACGGAATTACATGTCCAAACTTTTCACTTCCAATGAGTTCTTCTAATGAATTAAGCGCAACTGCCCATGAGTTCTTTAAAGGGCGCCCCTGGGGTATTTTGCCTTACACCGATACAAGCGATGAGTGCTTAGACACAATCGAGAAGGTAGCTAGATTTGTGTTGGCAGATAAAGAAAGAGATTTAGATAATTCATCCTGTGACATTTTCATTATAACGGCACTTATGGAGCCGGAATTTGCCGCAATTGAATCACTCGGTCTAGAGTGGGGTGCATTTGAACCTCTCGATAGTTCGCAATTGCTTCGTTTTGGAGAAATTCGTATTGGAGATAAAGACTATAAAATTGCCGCTGGGTTTAGCACCAGGATGGGGCCTGTCGCATCAGCTATATTAACTGTTAAAGCGCTATTAAAATTGAAGCCTAAATTAGTAATCATGGCTGGTATTTGTGCAGGGATTCCTGGAAAAGCAGAAATTGGAGATGTTATCGCAGCAGATATATCTTGGGATTGGCAAAGTGGCAAATACATTGATAAGTCAGGTCAAGAAGCATTTGAAATTGCGCCACACCAGCTGGGTTTGGATGATCAATGTCGCAATCAACTTCTGCTACTCAAGCGTGATAAAGATTTTTGGAATTCACTTGCCCCTATGGCAGTTCGAACAAAGGTAGATATACCAAAACTTATCCTTGGACCGATGGCAACTGGATCATCAGTGTTGGCTGATGCACGTGTAACCGAGCGAATCAAAGCAAGTCAACATAAAAACGTGGCTGGGCTTGACATGGAGACTTACGCGGTGTTCGCGGCAGCGAACGCCTGTAATCCAAAAGTCAAAGTCATGTCCCTTAAATCAGTTTGTGACAAAGGCGATGTTAAAAAGAACGACGAATACCAAGAATACGCTGCCAACGTATCAGCAGCCACAGTATTTCAGTTCCTCAAAAATTATGTTGCACCTTTACTGTAGCCCTTAACAGGCTCTTGAAATTTGAAAATCTTTTCCACTTTGGGCGGTATATATACAATTTTCACAACACACTTGCATGTAAGCAATTGATTGTTATCTAAAATTCTTGATCTAAAAACTTATCGGTAGCGGCCAGCACAGGAATAAGCGTGGTATCCACATACTGGGCACCAGTTGCATCAATGGGCTTTTGATTGCTCTTTTTAGCGGCGAGAGCTTCATGGCCATTGCCAGCTAGTAACTCATCCAGCATGGGTTGGTAGCCGGGTTGCCAAGCATCGAGGCCTTCAAACGAGTGGCGTAACGATTTTATAATCTGCATGCCGGAATAATCTAAATCCCCCCAGAACCAAACCGGCAATGCTTCGGCATCACGGATTAGCCAATGACAAAAGCGCTGGCAATCTTGATGCGTTAAGTTGCCATGAGCCGCAAAATACACCGATACACCCGATTCAGTGCGCAAACGCTTGGCACTGCCTTTGAACCCGGAAGCAAATACTAAAGCCAAGCTATCAAATCGCCCTGTCGTTTCGCGGCTGGCTTTTTCAAACGTAGCTAGATTCTCGACGAACAATACGCCGCTGAAGGTTGTTGCAGGTAAATAGACCTGTAATTGAATCGGCGACTCTGGAAACGGGCATTCTTCCAAATCAAGCAAAGTGGCGACCAAAGCTTGCCGATTATCCAACACCTTGGACTGGCCCCAGAATAGACGGGCCGAGACTTCGCGTAGCAGCAAAGGCTCATCGATTAAGTTTGGTAGCAGGTTAAGCCGTTCGACGATATCTTCAGCCGATTTACCTGGGATTTCTAGTTTCTGTCCTGCAACTTGCTCTCGAATGGTTTCATCCACATGCAATTTTGCATACACTGCATCCCGCCATTGCTGGGCTGAGCTTCTAATCGGTTGTGGGCGATCTGTAATTTGGCGTAACAATGCTGGATCAACGATCTCAATGCGCGGATTTAATTCATATTGCGCTTTGCCGGGTTGCGCTTTATCGGTTTTGATCGCTAGCCAGCCCCATTGCTGTATTTGTAATAAGTAAGACCAATAAGTCTCTTTGTCGGCTTCAAACTCGGCATCAAACAACGCAGGCATTATTTTGCGATCGAGTTTCACTGGCCGTAACGGTTTGTCATCGGCTTTATCGAGTTTATCGACTAGCCGATGCAGCAGGGTTTGAACGTATGACTGATTGAGCCAGTGTGGTCTATTCATGCGTTCGAATGTTCATCGGCCTCAAACGCCAACAGAGTTTGCTGGCGAACTTGTTGGCGGCGTGACGCCCACAGCTCACGCAGTTTGTCGGGATTGAGGTCTCGCTCGTCAGCTTCGGAAATGAAATCTACCTCACCGTTGCCTTCAGCCTCGGTGCGCGTGAAACTCCATTCCTTGGTAAATTCCGTTTTGATGGCACCGGCATGTTTGGTGGGCATGGCGCAGATCAGCTGCATGTCGAGACTGTCGCGAATAAAACGAATCACGTCATGGGCGCGGCGTTCGTCCATTTTGGCAAATGATTCGTCGTTGACCAGTAATTTCAGATTCATGCCCTTATCGAAATGCTTGAGGCGATTGGTGACGACGGCGGCGCGAATGATGTAAGCCGGTGTTTCCAGCTGACCGCCAGACCCCGTACCCCATTCAGACAGTGCCACTCGCGAACCGCTGTCCGAGTCTTTCCAAATTTCATAACGGCGATAATTGCGATAATCGGCCACCCGCTGTAACTCCTTCAAGGCCTGTTCCTGATCATCGGCCAGCAACAGTCCGACCAAGCGATCACGGATTAGGCACTGTTCTTGACTGAGTTCCTGATTGTCGAACAAATCCCCGGCATCCTGCGATTCCGACAAATCGTAGGCCGCACAGAAGAAGTCGTAATACTCCTTGAATTCTGGCACCCACACCGACCAGTCCAGCTTGAATTGATCAGTGCCGAATTTCAGTCTGCCGAGCTCGGTATTCAGGATTTTCAGTGTTTTGACGCCTTGATCGACACTATTCCTGATCTCATAGCAAAATTGTTTGGTGAACACGTCTTTGAAGGACGATTCGGCTGTACGCAATTTATCCAGATTTTTGACGAAGCCAATCTCGCGCTGCTCCTGCAATTGCTGACGCAAGCCTTCCAATAATTGAATTAGCTGGCGATATTGCGCCGCAAAGTCACTGTCACGCATCTGATGATCGTGCGGTAAATGCAGTTGCTCATGACCACGTGCATGCAAGTTGTAATCGCCGATGCTTTCGTGAATGCGACCATAGACTGCGGTGGCCTCAATCAGTTGTGTGCGGTGTTTATCCTGCAATTCATGATTGGATAAAGCACTCACCATCAGTTCATCCACTTGTTGTTGGATGTTGGTTAACGATAATGCTTGGTTGACCATGCTCAGCCATTGAATCGGTTGTAAATCATCTTCAATTTTCTGCTGTTTGGCGGCTAGACCACGCTGCAAAAGGCTCAGGGTGTTTTGTTGCTGCTCCTTGTCATGCAAGAATTTTCCGGCTTTCAGCGTGTGCTGTTGCACCTGTTGTTCCAAGGCGGACATCTGTTGATCTAGCGTATCTTTCTCGGCTTCCAGCAGTTGCACTTCCGTTAAATCCAGACGTGCCATATCGGCCTGTGCTGCCTCGTGATCGCGTAAAGCCTGCTCTAGCTTGGCAGCCTCGCTAAAGCTGGGGGTCTGTAAATTCACTAACAAGCCCAGTAAGGCGTTGAGCTGTGTACCTTCGGTTTTTAAGGTTTGTAACTCCTGCTCGGCCCTTATGTAGTCTTCCATGGCCTTCTGCCGGGCCTGAAACTGCGCTTCTTTACCAAAGACTAAATTGTCGGTTTCAGAGGTAAACATGGTGCGAGAGCCAGAGGCATTGCCATCCCTCATCAATCCCCGTGGGGTATAGCGTAATTGTTCAACCGTATCGACTTTAACTACCGGACCGAATTGATCCACCAAATAGGCATAGGCAATGGGATGCTCGGCATGCAGCTCATGCACAATCGAGTCTTTTGATAACAACTCCGGCTTGGCTTTTTGTTTACATAAAGCTCCTTGAACGATTTTGGCATTCAGATGCTTTTGCTTGACGAACTCGATACTGCGCGCTTCCCAGGCTTCATCGACCACAAAGTTGAAGCGGGCTCCGGCCAGATAGCCTTCAATCGCCGGTTGCCATTGCTGACCTTTGGGCTCGATCAAGTCACACAATACTTGCGCACGCGCAGCGGGTAGCTCAGTACGAAAGGCCTTCAGCGCACGGGCGATGTGATGAGGATAATCCGCGCCACCTTCGGCAAGGTTGGCTTTGCGATCGGCCAATTGTCGTTCTTGCGTTTTGGCTTTTTCCTGGCGACTCTGTAACTGCCCCAGTTGACTATGCACTGCGGCTTGAAAGCTGTTTTGGGTACCGGCCAGCACTTGATGCAGTTGCTGGAACCGTGCTTCCATGCCGTCCAATGTCCGCACCACCTGCAACAGTAGATGCGCGTCGGCTAGTGGTTGCTGACAAAGCTGTGTCACTTGTTGTGTCAGTTCATTTAACGGTGCTTGCTCAATCGCTGCCAGCATATCTGCCAGGGTTTGTGCGGCCTCGGCTAATTCTCGCTTGGCAGGCGGAAAAGCCATGCCAATAATGCTCAAAGCCGTGCTGTGCAATTGGCTGGCCTGCTGCAATGCCGTGTTTAGACTCTGAACGGCGGCATTGGCTTGGGCCAATACAGCGCTAAGCCGGTCTTCAATGTGCCGTTTTTGATTGGATGCCTCAATGCCGCTTAAACGTGCGGCCAACCGTACTTGACTATCGTACAGGCTTTTTTTGTCACGGTTTAAACTCTCAATTTGGGTCTGTGAGCTGTGAATGTTTTTTTCCAGTTCGACGATAGCCCTGGTTGCCTGATCGATCTGCCCCTGGTCATGTAGCAAATCACGCTGCGATAAAGCCAGCTGATACTGCAAGGCAGATTCATACGCCGTATTGGCCTGATCGATCAGCTTTTCCATCCGCTCCAGACGCAGTACATTGTCCTTCAGACGATCACCTTCCTGGCGAAGATTATGGACCTGTCGCATCAGCTCACTGATTTGTCCAATACGTTGTGGCAATTGCTGGGTATCGTTTTCCAGAATCTGGGTTTTGACCAACTCGTCGACGCTGCCAATGGGTTTATGGGCAATCGATTGGCTCCATGCTTTAGCTGCCAGTTCGGCTTCCTGAAACGAGACATTGCGTTGACCGCGAAACCGGCCATAGAGCTGACATAGGTATTCGCGCTTGGCATCACGTAAATTCAATACCTGCGGATACTTGGCTTTCAAATGGTTTTCGATTTTCTCAACCTCAACCACGCAGAGCTGCTCGCCGCGGTCTGTACTGACTAAATCCGGTAAGCTTAATACCGCATCGTCAATGAGCAACAAGGCCAAACGTTCCTGTACCGCCTGACGACGTTCGCCCGAACCATCGACCCGCGCCGCCGCCGCAATCAAGGCGGTAAATGGCTTACCGTCTTCACCCGCATCGGGCTTGAACACGCCAGCCACATAGCCATGAGCGCCGTTGGGACGGGCAAACAGATTGTCCTCGGCACCAACGATATACGACCATAAGGTGCGCTTACTCTTGCTGCTGCGCGAGGTTTGGGTGGTTTCGTCTTGGCCGGGATTGTAGCTGTAAATATTTTGGTGGGCGGCGGTCATCACCGTTTGCAAGGCATCCAGCAAGGTGGATTTGCCGGAGCCAGTAGGGCCGGTCAACAAGGTCATATTGCCCATCGGATATTCATCGCTGCGCAATGAACCCCAGTTAACCAAAATTAATTTATCCAGCTTCATGCCTGCTCTCCGCTGCCATCCGGCTCACTGGTGACTTCAATCTGACCTTCGGCTTCCAGAGCGGCTGCTAGCACGTCCTCACTGATAATACCCAGTATGGTCGGCCTAATGGCGATCAATGCATCTTCATCGTGCATCGAGAACAAGGCGTTGTACTGAATCAAACGGTGTCGTTTCAAGTCTTTTAGCAAGCGCTCGCGGTCGCCCAAATTGTCGGGCAATGTCCGTTTGATCTGAGTTTGCAAAGTGGTGGCCAACTCGTCAAAACGAATCAGAATCTCACCCGCATCGCTGAGGCGGCTACCGCCTTCCACTAAACCCTGCTGATATAAAAACCGTAATGCCAACGCTGCTGCGACAAAATCCGCAGATAAACGCGCACGTAACGAGGCCACGACATCAACATCGTCTTCGACCATGCCGGGAATTTGCGCACCAGGCGCGTACAACCGGAAAAACTCGTTTTGCAGATCGTGGATTAACCGAAAACCGGCAAGCGAAAAGTATTCAACCAATAGGTTTTCGATGCGGCAGGCATCGTCGTAACAGCGCTGTTCCACGCCATCTTCGTCACGCACAATAATGCCCCAGGCAAACAAACGGGCAACGATTTCCTGAAAGCGTTGCAGCTTCAGGTTTTCCGGCTGCAATCGGTCAAGCAGGTTTTGAGTCAGTGTCATGGTTCAGTTGGATTTGATAGTCACTACCGCTGTAGTAAGGGGTTTGCAGTTGGCTGGGCAATTGCGTTGCAGTGAGACTTTCATCGCGGGCAGCACGCACTGCTTCCACCATCTGCATGTTTTGTAATAAATCGGTGACGGTTTCAACCGGCAGACTGGACAAGCGAATAGGCCGTTGACGCAAACGTAATTCACTACGTATAAAATCCACCACATCCTGATTGGACAAGGTAAAAGCAGCCGCTTCAGCGCGTTGTATGGCCGCATTCAATCGCGCATCGCGACTGATTTTAGGCAATGCAGTCACCGTTAAGGCCTTGCGGCGCTGCGAAGCACTGCGTAATTTAAAAGTAGAAGGGTCCAATAAGCGCACTTCGCTGGCAGCAATCGAAGCCCCCAATGCCTTCAAAAACTGCGTTTGTTCATTGCCTTCCAGAGCCGCCACTTGGGCAATCGCCCGACTGAAACCTTGTCGACGTTGTCCGCCTTGCAGCATCAAGGCTTGTTGCACAATACTGGCGGCACGGCGCATGTAGATATTCATGGCCTTGATCAGTTCAGGATGTTTGCCGGTACAGGCGACTTCTACCCGGTCTTCAATTCGATCCAGTAGCCAATCGAAAATACTGTTATCACCGCGTTCGGCATCGGCCCAACTCGCAATATCCTGTAACTGATTTTCAAAGGCCTGGAATTTGCTGCTGTCCAAATTACGCAAGCGGCTTAAGTTATCGAGGATGGCCTGACGATGGCGATCCACGTTGTCGGCAGTTAGTTGCTTTTTGAACTCTTTTTCAAAGCGATCCAGAAACTCGATGAATTCGTCCCAGGGTGTATTGGATGCTTCGCTCATCAAACGACGCACCAACTCCTGAAAATAATCCACACCTTCCGATAAGTCGCTGATGATTTTTTCCGCGTAGTCGTAGGCGTCGATCAAATCATAAGCGTCGATATTTTTACGGGCGGCTTCCAGCGCATTGCGGCAACTGCGGACATTGCGTTGACGACTACGAGCGCGCATACGATCCAGCGACCACAACGCTTCGGCAAAGAGTTTGCCCGCGCGACTGAAGCGATAAGCCGTAACCAATCCAGAACGGTCACCAAAGGTTTCCAACCAGCCATCTTTTAATAAGGTACGAATCAGCACCGTGATTAGCTGCTGATCGTCAGCGCAATCTAACGCAGATAGCTCGTCACCATCCTGAATACAGTCAACCGCCAAATCATTCATCAAGCCTTGCACAGAAGCACTCAGCAAATCCTTTAAAGCATCGCGCGTCAGGTTTTGCGAATAATCCGCACTAGGGCCGTGCAAGCGCTCGTACAGTACACGCAAACAGGCGACCACCAACTCTCGGCGTTTGCCGGTTAGGGGGCGAAAAAAGTGTTGCCGTTCAGACTCAAAGAACACTGGGATTTATAAAAGACTGAGGGAAAGCGCCAATTCTATAGCGGGTCGTAGTGAAGAGAAAAATATTATGCTGAGTTAATGCAGAATTCTTACAATCATTCAAGATCATCTCAGCCGTACATCGTTTTTATACAGAGAGAGCTGCCACTGAATAGAGTTTGAGCTGGCTATTGAAGGCTCAGAAATCCAGAACCGCAAACGTTGGGCAAGCAGATTTTCGTTAATTTAATAACTCGGATAATGGGTTTTGCCGGATCAAGATTCGAGTCTGGATTTAACCAGTTCAACTGAATGGTCAATTTGGTTTTTAACCTTCTCAATCATCTGCAATTCTTCTTGATTCGAAATCATCCCCTTTAATTCCACCACGACATTAGGCAAAGCCGATTCGATCCGCTCAATCATTTCAGCCATCAATTTATCAACAAATTTGGGTTTGACGGCAACATACTCGACAAATCGTTGCCAATGGCGAGCCATTAACCATTTGGGCCTATTCTCCCCACCGATCTTAAAGGCCAATTTTTGGCTTAGGTGGGGATAAACCGCTGTGCAAACCAAATCATAGAACGGCGCCAATTGTGTCCGCTTGCCTTGGGTCATTAACGATAGGTTTTTGGCATGGCCATCCATGTTGCCGACCAGCACATTGAAGATCACCCATTCGATCAGTCGCTTTTTATCGAGCGCCGGTTGGCTACTACGCGCCAATACCGTTTCGAAACAGGTTTTGAGTGAAGGTCCGCCTTCGGCCTCGTATTTTTTGCCGGATGGGATACCTAAAATCTGGCAAAGGTCGTTTTGGTGCAGACGTTGCAAGTGCCCACTAGCATCGATGGTTCGGTCATAGCGGGCGATAATCGCCGCCGTTAATTCCGGTGCATAGCGAACCTTGGCGACCTGGATGCCAATCTGTTCCGCCAAGGTCATCACCAAGGCTTCGTTGATCGCGGTATGAGGAATATCCTGCCGATGCTGTATCGATGGCTTGATGATGTGGCTGGATGGTGCGGCACCCAGTGGAATCGACAGATTGCCTTGATCATCGATAAACACGGTCATTTTGTCTTGGGCACCGGACAACGACATTCTTGCTTGTTCGCCGGAAATATCCAGCGGAATGCCTCTGGAACGCTCGAACCAGGCTTTGATGGCTTCCGGTGCAACAGATAAATAATGCGGCTCGCCCGTGGGTTCCATGCCTTCCGGCAAAATCGAAAAAGCCCCCGCCGTATCGCCGCCAAATCGTTCCAGCAAGCCAAAGATATTACCCTGAGAAATCTGCGCGGCTTGGCTGATGAAATTCAGTACATCGCCTTCCGGTAACAGGTTTTCGAAAAACGCCGTGACGCCATCGCTCGTGATTACTTGCTCGGTGAGTTGTAGGCTGGGAGAAAGGGCGAAAGCATCGGATTTAGCTAACCAATCAGGTGTGTAGCTGAATTCCAATTCGTACTGTTGGCTTTCTTGTAAATAACCGACTAATTGCTCGCCAGCGAACACTGCCAAGCGTTTCATAACTGCCGATCCATGATCACGACATCCAAGCCCAGCAAGTTCAGAATATGCATGACTTTATCGAATTGCACCGTACCTTTGCCATTTTCCAGATCGCTGATGAAGCGTGTGCCGGTCTGAGCTAATCCGGCTAAATCCGATTGCGTTAAGCCTTGGGCTTTACGCTGGCTGGCAACCATCTTTCCTAAGTCCATGGCATTTTGAATATTACCGAGCGGTGGGTTTGGGTTTGTCATGGTATCGTGTTGTCGTTATATTACCGATCAGGAATTTTAGATCATGCTCCATCCTTTTGCCAAGTAAGCATTACCGATCGGTATTTTTCACCCATGAATAGCCTCGAACAAGAGATCACTGAGTTAGAGCAAAAGCTCCATGCTTTAGATGCCGAACGCGAGACGGTGGCTCAAGCATTGGCAACACTTAGGCAAGGCGCAATAACCAACGGGCATCTCATCACACGGTGTAAGGCTTTTGTGCAAGAAGATCAGACAGGATGGAGAAATTTTTTGCGTGAATTACCAATATCAAGCTTTGAATATACTGCCTGCTTTATTGGTTCCTTAGCTGAGTGAGTTTTAAAATACCACTGGGTTCTAATAGATATAATCTTATTGATGAAAAATGATTTCGGTACTGGATATTTTTCGACGATTTCAAAGAGTCTTTCTCTTGCTGAGTGATCAAAATTACTAAGAGTGTCTAAAAAATAAAAATAGCTTATTATGTCATAAGCAGGAGTATTTTTCTCTCTAGCGAGAGCTTCTATAATCTCTTTAAGTTCCGGTTTGCTTATAGAGCTAACAATCTTTTCAATATTTCCCATTACCCAAACAAATATATTGAATAGAACGTTTTTTCTGATTTCCGAAAGCTGAATAGATTGTTGTTTATTTGGATCAAACTTGTCGGACATTTTGTATTGCCTTTGAATAAATCCAACTATATCCTCTAGTTTTTGCCTGTCAGTGAGTAAAATTTTAGCTAATCTCAATCCGGCATCGCAAATTGTTTCTATAATTTCGCGGATTGTAGTTATTTCTAATGATCCTGACTTGTTTTTTAATAACTGACTTAGTATTTCAATATTTTTGTGGCATTGATATATGCTGCCAAGAAAATGATCTTCATCAAGTTCGCTTTCCGTAGAGTCTTCGGAAGCATTCGATTCAATAATATCCCTTATATTTCTCTGCTGTTCCCTTTCAATCTCTATGTTTTCATTGCTTGATAATTGAGCGGGTATCGATTTAAGAAGTTCGTCAAACACGTCTGTTTCTTCTTTATCCAACTTAGCAGGTATTACGTCATCAATTGCACAAATAGTGTAAGTTAAAACCTCATTAAGAATATCATACGTTTGGGAGTGGTGGATTGTAAATATTAGTGTTAAAGAATTATTTCTAAAACGACTTTTTGATACTAGATCAACAATTAATTGATTGCAGGATTTATGATTCGCCGCAAGATATTGACCTAAAAAATAGTAATAACTATAAGCAAGATTAAACTTTATAAATCCATTACAAGTCTTAATCAATCCATTACATCCAACTAGTCTATTGAGAATAGCCTTGTTGACAATATATTTTTCCTTATATTTATTAACAAAGGCATCATATTGATATTGATCTATGGCTATGCCTGCCGAGTTTAAACTATGAATCTCAAAAGCGAGATGCTGTGCAAAGTTAAAACAAAAATTAATTGAATCATCGTCATTATTTATTCCGGACTTTCTTATATGAGCAAGGATCAAAACATAATAACAATGTCCATAGGCAGTAATTTTCAAATCTTTAGGCATAAACGCCTCATAAGACTGCAATATTGTGAGAATAAAAAACGGGTATCTGGGCAATATTTTGTTGTCAATAATAATTGAATTTATATTATTCTCAATTTTGTCTATTTCAGAGTAACCAGTATCCTCATCGAAATGTGTGCGTGTTACTGTAAGCCATTTCTTTATCAGTTTTTCTTGTTTCGCGTGAGTAAACTGTTTGATAGATAAGCTCGTGAAGTCTGTTAGGCGCATATCATCAGAAAAAAAGCTCGTATAATCATCTAACGAGGTAGTTATAATGATCTTGTCGAAAATTTTTCTTGCTTCTCCCAAATGATCCAAGCACTTTCCATGCGGAGAAAGATTGTCAAAAATAATTATTTTTTCATCTTTTTGAGACCAAATATCATAACTGCCGACATATTGACTTTCATAGCAATGTCGAAAAATCTCACTACTTGCCTTTTTGTTTAAAATATTATTTAAATCAATTAAAAGCACAGGGCGCCCTTCTTTTATTAGACTTGTTAGCAAGTGGGTGCATAATTTTGACTTTCCGCTTCGCTCCTCTCCACAAATAATTACCTTTCCACCTTGAAGTATTTGCAGAGGAGTCTCGATTAATATTTCCGATGTCAAATCTACTTGCTTTATTACATTAGGGAAGATAAATATGTCATTGATGTCAATTCTTTCACTGGCTTGAGAATGAAATTCTGTCTTTGAAATCTCGCTTAGGAAATCTGGGCGAAGCGCGAAGCATTTTGAGATTTCTTCGGAAACTTTTTTAATTTCTTCATATATTTCGCTGAGAGCACCGTCTTTAAAAGCTTGCATTGAAATTGGCATGTTGTTGTTCGGCAGAACTTTGAGTTTGTTCATACCATAGAAGTCTTGCCAAGGGCAGGCGTCTAATATAATTGGAATGAGGTACTTTTTATTGGCGTCAAAATATTTTTTTGCATACAGAAATTGGTGTTTGCAGTCATTGTCAGAAATAAAGGCGACACTCAAAAGAACAACAACAATATCTGATTTATCAATTTCGTACTCGACTTCTTTGTCTATTGTTTGGCCTGCTAATACTTCTTTTCTTGACCAGTCTTTTATCTTGTTGTTCTCCTTGAGAATGCTCAAATAACGCAACAAGTCATTACAAAAATCTTGATTGTCAGGGTGATACAAATAAACTAACCGTGGCTGTGCCATATCTACCTAATTCCTTATATTTGTTAGTGTTGCATGTTTAATGCTAATTCTTTCACTTTTGAATATACGTCGTGCCAAGCTTCATCTTGATCTAACCATTTCAAAATTGGCTTTCCATCTGTTGGAAGAGCCAAATATTTAGACATATCATCGAAGTCAAGCCACGGACATTCTCTAACAATCACAGAAACAAGTTTCTTGTTCATTCCTTTTGCCATTAACCATTCATCTTTGCAAGCTTTTGAACTTAAAAAGTCTATACTAACTAAAAATATTACGATATTCGCATTCTGCATTGCGTTCTTAATTTCATCAAATAAATTTGCTCCGGCAAGAATTTTTCTATCACACCAATCATCAATTATGTTTTCACTTTTTAAAATTGACAGAAATTTCTCCATATTTTTTCTATGTGACTCATCTGCATGACTATAGCTATAAAAAATATTTATTGTCATGTAACCTCCAATGTATTAATTAGGATAGGGCCGTAGGCTGGGTTAAGCAACGCGAAACCCGGCAAATGCTTTAAAACAATCATTTGTATATCTCAAATAATCACCTTCGACGCTGGGTTTCATTATCATTCAACCCAGCCTACATTAGCAAACCAACCGTCGGATTTTGGCTCTTCCGTATTTTGCGGAGAAACCACTACATGTAGTGCTATAGTCTTTGCCTGCCACAGTGAGTTTTGCTAAGGTCGACAATTTAACGCTGGAGTATCGTGATGACACAGTCGCTACTTCAAATACCGCTGGATATACCTGATGTTTGTATCGAAAAAGTTGAAACCACCGCCAAAGGCGAGTTCATCATCACGGTCAGTAGTACGTTAACCAGTGCAACCTGCCATCAATGCGGCCAGAGGATCGATAAGTTTTATGGCTATGGCAGAGAAATCACCTTGCGTCATTTGTCGATTTTCGATCGGCCGGTTTGGATCAAGCTAACCCCCAAGCGCTATCGATGCCCTGACTGCCCCAAAGGTCCGACGACCACGCAACAATGTGGCTGGTATAACTGGAAAAGCCCCCATACCAAAGCGTATGAGCAGTGGATATTGCGTGAATTGATCAACAGCAGCGTGACCGACATGGACGTGAAGCACGGCATCAGCGCCGAAGCGGCGGAAGGGATTATCAATCGGCACGTGGCCCAACAAGTTGATTGGTCTGCCATCCAAGGCATTCGCTTGCTGGGACTGGATGAAATCGCTTTGAAAAAAGGGCATCAAGATTTTGTGGTCATCGTGTCGGCTATCGATACCGAGGACCATAAGCGGATTCTGGCGGTGCTGCCCGACCGCAAAAAAGAAACGGTTAAAGCCTTTTTGCAGAATATTCCCGAGGCACAGCAACACGCGTTACAACGCGTCTGCGTGGACATGTATGAAGGGTATCGCAACGCCGTCTATGAGACATTGCCCGGCGTCGAGGTGGTGGTTGATCGCTTCCATGTCGCCAAGCATTATCGAGACGGCGCCGACCAGGTCCGCAAGGCGGAAATGAAAAAACTCAAGAATACCCTGTCTGCCGAGGATTATGCCAAGCTGAAAGGCGCGATGTGGGCTTTTCGGAAGCGCTGGATGGAACTCTCTGCCGATCAGCAAACCGTTTTGCTTTTTCTATTCCAGCAAGCCCCCATTTTGCGAGAAGTCTATATCCAACGGGAGCTTTTGACGGGTATTTTTGAGCGCCGACTCAATAAGGCTGAGGCCGAAAAAGCCTTGGATCGCTGGATGGAGCATATCAAAGTCTTGAAGTTGAAGGGCTTTGATGCGTTTGTCAAAACCTATCAAAACTGGCGAAATGAAATCACCAACTATTTCATTCGCCGGGAAACCAGTGGCTTTGTTGAAGGGCTTAACAACAAAATCAAAAGCATCAAACGACGCTGCTTTGGCATTTACAATACCGTCCGCCTGTTTCAGCATATCTGGCTTGATATCGAAGGGAGACGGTTGTTCGGTTATGCATAACCCTATATGTCGGGGCTACTCCGCGAAATACGGAAGAGCCCGGATTTTGGCCGAACAAAAACGTTCTGACTGCCAGTATGTATTGATTGAAATCCAGCCAAACCGAATTCGCCTGAGCAACCCTACAACCTCAGCTCTCAGCAAATAATCTGGGAAACAGCATGTCGATGGATTGGCTGGTAAATCGGAGCGATATGGGGCCTTTGGGGGTCTGTGAATTGACAATGCCATCCTTGACCAAATCGGCCAACACCATACGGGCGCTACGTTCTTTCAAGCCGGTCACTCGCTCCGCTTCACCGCGTGGCATTTCCCCTTGCAATAAAATCCGCTGCAAAATGAAAAAGGCTTCGGGTCGCAGACCCTGCTTTTCGGTGTAGATTTTCAATCGGTTGGCAAGCTGATCGAACTCGAACAATGAGGTCATGAATTTCGCCTGATCGATACACACCGCCAGGAACCATCTGACAAATTCGGTTAATGCTTTTTGCGACAGATTGCCACGCCCATCCAGATCGCCTTGTCTTGGGCTGTCGGCATAATCCATCATCTGTTTGTATTCTTGCCTGCTGTTTAGTCCACGTGCCAATCCCCTGGAAATAGACCATAACCCGAATGAGCCGATTCCGGCCTTAAGCCCCATGGCGTGACTCATTAATCGGCTGACACGACCATTACCATCGGGAAACGGGTGGATATAGGCTAAACGGTGGTGCGCGGCGGCCATTGCTAAAATACGGCTGCCTTTGCCCATGGTTTCAAACCGATAACGTTGTTCGAAGTGCCGCATGAAATCCGTCACCGTTTCACTGCTGGGTGGCAGGTGGCGACCGACAGCCACATTATGAATGGTTAACGATCTGAATTCGCCTGGCACCATTTTGAAGTCTTGTTGACCTTGCTTGATCACCAGCATCTCATCACTGGCGTCTCGGTAAAACTCGGTATGCAGCCATTGCAAAAAATCGCAAGATGCCGGTTCCGGCAAAGCATTTTGCGTGTGCATCTCGTCGATCAGTTTTTGCACACGAATATGCGCTCTGGCTTCGATCTGTAAATTGCGTCGAGTTTGATCATTATCGAGTTCGTTGGCTAATGCGCGCTCGATATCGCGGGGGATAGTGTTATGGCCTTCAATCAAATTCGAGTAATAGCAATTCATGATTCGCACCATATCGGCCAGGCTGGCTGAGGCATCGGGATGTAAGCGTGCACCTAATTGCTCAGTCAGTGAGGTCAATTCCGCCACCAAATCGACCACATCCAGCGGTGGAGTTTCCAGCAGACAAGGCTCAATACGATAAGGCGTTTCGGTTGATGTTGGCATGCCGATCTTTAACTAATCTAATGAATTGTTTTTCATAGACTAATTATACAGATGGATAAAATTATTGCCGATTTTGTTGCCGATACAATAAAACCAGATAATCAGCTGATTTCATTGAAGTTTAATGACATGTCGAAGGAAGAGAGTGCCGGTTTTGTAGGAGAACTGAGGTTGTTGGACATAAATGGCGCGTGATTGGGCGCACAATCATAGTAATGCGGTTTCACGCGTAAAATCGTCGGCGGTATCTTCCAATAGAGTAGCGCCAGCCTCAAATGCCAATCTTAGAAATGCCAATCGCTCAATGCTCAGCCATGCGGCAGCCGTACCTGAAGACAACTTACCCTCTTTAAAAAGATTGATGGCAGCCTGTTTTTTCAAATAGTCTGCAAAGTCTTTGGTATTCATATGAAGACCGAGCAACATCTCTGGCAGACATTCGATAGTGACAGTCTGTTGCATGGATTTATTCAAAAATCGGCTGGGGAACTGTGTGTCATCTTAATGCCTAACAACCGTAGCAGTAAAATGGGAAAAGCTTTCAAACGGCTATAATGGCAAATAAGCCTATAATGCTCCCATATAATCTTCCCATGAGACTTACCTATGAAAACTGTCAATGTCAGTGGTTTAAAAAATAACCCTAGCGAAGCCTTACGGATGGCACATGATGATATGGTTTTGGTCATGAACAGAAACGAACCCGATGCTGTCATGGTGGGGCTCAAGTCCGCCAAAATAATCGGTATGCCCGGTGTGCGCAAAGCATTGGCGACTGCCTTGTTTAAAGATGGCAATTTGTCCCTTGCCCGATCTGCAAAACTCGCTGACATGCCTTTAGCCAGTTTCATAGCTCATGTTTCGCGTTTAGGTATCCCGGTTGTCGATCAAACGGCTGAAGAAGTACAGCAGGATTTGGATACTCTGGATCAATGGCTTAGCCAAGCTTAACGACTCATGGTACGCAAAGTTGTCATAGACTCCAGTCCCTTAATTGGTTTGGCGCTGGTGGGCGGCTTAGCTTGGCTGCCAAAGTTATTCGGCCAGGTGTTTTGCCTGAAACGGTAAAACAGGAAGTCTTGCCAGGCAAAGACGCACCAGGTGAAAACGCTATTAATCAAGCGATTGATGAAGGCTGGGTGACTGTATAGCCTGATCCCATATCACCCCAATTAGACATCGATTTGGATGCCGGTGAAACGGGCTGTATCAATATTGGCTTATCTAATCCAGATCAGGTTTTATTGATTATGGATGAACGTGCAGGCAGAGCGGTAGCCAAGGAAAAAGGTCTGAGGATTATCGGCACTGCCGCGATTATAGGACTGGCAAAAAAACAGGGATTGATTCCATCGGCACGGGCAGTGTTTGAAGTATTGCACAGCTCAGACTTTCGCATTTCGGCGGCTGTGATCAATCAGGTATTGATGAGCGTGAATGAATTATAACGAGCAAGGTTTCGCCAAACCAGAAATGGCACTTACATTTCCAGGGGTTTTTGACACCGAGTGTTATTAGCTATCGAAACGCCTCTTAATAGCTTGGATCGATACTGTTTTCGATAGCTATAATTAAGCCAATATTGGCTGTTATGCTGAGAAAAGATAGAAAAACCTGTGGTAACTTTTGGGTAACTCCATACGGCACAATGCGGATCAATACGGGTAGCAACAGCAAGATCACGAATAAATTAGTTAAATAAAAACAATCAGTTAGGTTTTTCTTCTAGCACTTTTAATGCGATGGTCGTGCGTTCGAATCGCACACGACCCACCATCAAACGTTTTATAAATCAACCAGTTAGCTTTAGCGGGCAGCTGGTTTTTTTATGTCTGCAATTTGCCAAATTACCCAGTGGGTAAATCATGATGCCAAACGCAACATGGTCACCCCTTCCACAGTAGTCAGCTTCTCTACTGCACTTACCAACTCACCCACTTCCGCCGGCGAATAGTGAACAGTAATATCGCCATCAATGTGATGCATCAGTGCTTTACGCGTTTCCAATGGCACGCCGGCCAGACGCAAACGTCTTGCAAATGTATGCCTTAGGTTGTGCGGACCAGACAACACATCATCACCAACCGGGAGACCTGACCGGATCCATGCTTTTTTCCAAGCCGAATTGTGCATTCGACACACCGGCTTGTTTCTAAATCCAAATACATGGGTATCCAATTTTCCTCGTCTGCCCTCAATGACATTCTTGGCGATGCTATTGAGCACAAGCATGCAGGTGGTTTCATTTTTAGTGAATTCGCCCGGCACCAGGAAAATTGATGACTGGATTTCCGGTATCCGAACTTCCCACTCCCAGCGCAATTCGGTCACGATATGCTCTCTGGCGCCGGTATGAATTGCAAATAAAGCCATTTCCAACAGATGCTCAGGCAATTCGCGAAAAAATCGCTGCTGCTCGTCCATCGAAAGCGGATAGGGCTTTGCCGCATCTTTCCAATCAGGCATTCGGAATAAAGGCGCCGTTGGCAGCCAAGGCTGATTCTCCAAATCACGCCATACCCGAGACGCCAGTGTCAAAATGCGTCTGACAACTGCAAGTTCTCGTGAAATGGTATTGCTTTTAATACCTTGGTTTTTGCGATGTTCAATGTAGGGTTGTATCGACCCTTGATGGACCTGATCGACGCGCAAATGACCAATCCAAGGATCAAGATTCACCAAACATTGTGCATCTCGATCAATACTCGATTTTGTTTCCTCCGATAAATATTTAGTTGCGGCTTCACGGAATAGTTTTCGCTCGGGCGTTGATGCAATAACCTTCGCCTGGGCTATTGCCCGGTGATATTCCGCTTCTGCTTCTGATTGCGAGCTCGCTGTAAAGCGGTGGCGAACTCTTCCGATCCCGTCGATACGTTTGTCGACAGAACCTTTCCCTGTTTTCTTGTCCCAGTACAACCCTGGGAGCTTGTTTCTGGCCATGACGGTTGCTCCTTAATCAGTGCCTTCTTCGATAATGTCAGGCATGATCTAATCATCAAGGCGCTGGAACATCACCAGATGCCGAAATGGGTCATCCTGTACTGTACCCGGTGGCTGGAGGCGCCGATGCAGACTGAAGGACAGCCAGAGCTACTGAAGAAGCGGGATATTGGCACGCCGCAGGGCGGTGTCATCTCGCCGTTATTGGCTAATCTGTTCCTGCATTACGCCTTTGATCGCTGGATGGAACGGCAGTATCGGCACCGACCTTTTGAGCGGTACGCCGATGACATCGTTTGCCACTGTAGCACGATGAATGAAGCAATTCACTTGAGGGAAGCCTTAAGGAGCCGATTTCAATCGGTTGGACTGACCATCAACGAAGCGAAATCAAAGATCGTGTACATTGACACTTTCGATCGTTTTAACGTCGAAACCAGCTTTACCTTCCTGGGATACGATTTCAAGGTCAGAACGCTACGTAACCGTAAGGGCCAGCTATTCAGGAAATGTATGCCGGGCGCATCGAAGAAAGCCATGAAACAAATGACCCAAACCGTCAAGAGCTGGAAAATTCATCGCTCGACGACGGAATGTGCCGAGGATCTGGCGAGGCGATACAATGCGGTTCTACGCGGATGGATCAACTACTATGGCAAATTCTGGTATCGAAACTTCAGCTATCACTTGTGGCGAGTCTTTCAATCCAGACTCTTGAAGTGGGTGCAGGGCAGGCATCGATGTTCGGTGAAGAAAGCCGAGCAAAGACTTGCCAGGCTGAGAAAGGAAAAACCTGATCTCTTTGCCCATTGGTATCTACTACGTGCAGCGAATGTGTGATCAAGAGCCGTATGACAGGAGACTGTCACGTACGGTTCTGTGAGCAACTAAGGGGTGAAACTCCCCTTGGTTGACTCGACTCGCAGGCTCGGAACGCGCCGGCCAGCGGGCGGCCGTCATTCAAACCCTGCTCGGTACCGCCAAACTCAACGGCCTCGATCCGGCCGCTTGGCTAAGCGACACCCTGGAAAAACTCCCCACCTGGCCCAATAGCCGCATCGACGAACTGCTGCCGTTTGCTAACGCCGATTAAGTTCTGCCAGCGAGCTGGGGTCGTGGTACCGCTCGCTGGAGATTACCAAAGCACTGGCCAAAAAAAAGCCCATTCAAAGCTGAATGGGCTTTTGGTTTTGGAGCTTGGCGATGACCTACTTTCACATGGCAAACTGCCACACTATCATCGGCGCAAAGCGGTTTCACTTCCGAGTTCGGGATGGGATCGGGTGGTTCACGCTCGCTATGGTCACCAAGCAAACGGTGTTGGCTGACGTCCTTTGGACTCAACCGTCATGCACAGGGTGGGGCTTTAGCCTTAACCTGTCTTCATGGAAATCTGTATGCGGTGGTTCTCTTAGCTTTCAGCTTTTTGTCAACTGACCCAAACGCATTGGGTGTTATATGGTCAAGCCTCACGGGCAATTAGTACACGTTAGCTACGCCCATTACTGGACTTCCACACCGTGCCTATCAACGTCGTCGTCTCCAACGGCCCTTCAGGGGACTTATAGTCCCAGTGAGATCTCATCTTGGGAGGGGCTTCCCGCTTAGATGCTTTCAGCGGTTATCCTGTCCGAACGTGGCTACCCAGCAATGCCCTTGGCAGGACAACTGGAACACCAGAGGTTCGTCCACTTCGGTCCTCTCGTACTAGAAGCAGCTTCCCTCAAATCTCAAACGCCCACGGCAGATAGGGACCGAACTGTCTCACGACGTTCTGAACCCAGCTCGCGTACCACTTTAAATGGCGAACAGCCATACCCTTGGGACCTGCTTCAGCCCCAGGATGTGATGAGCCGACATCGAGGTGCCAAACACCGCCGTCGATATGAACTCTTGGGCGGTATCAGCCTGTTATCCCCGGCGTACCTTTTATCCGTTGAGCGATGGCCCTTCCATACAGAACCACCGGATCACTAAGACCTACTTTCGTACCTGCTCGACTTGTCCGTCTCGCAGTCAAGCACCCTTATGCCTTTGCACTCATTGCCTGATTTCCGACCAGGCTGAGGGTACCTTCGTGCTCCTCCGTTACTCTTTGGGAGGAGACCGCCCCAGTCAAACTACCCACCAGACACTGTCCCTAACCCGGATCACGGGTCGAGGTTAGAACTCCAAACATACCAGGGTGGTATTTCAAGGTTGGCTCCACCCCGGCTGGCGCCGGGGCTTCACAGCCTCCCACCTATCCTACACAAGTAGGTTCAAAGTCCAGTGTCAAGCTATAGTAAAGGTGCACGGGGTCTTTCCGTCTAGCCGCGGGTACACTGCATCTTCACAGCGATTTCAATTTCACTGAGTCCCAGGTGGAGACAGTGTGGCCATCGTTACGCCATTCGTGCAGGTCGGAACTTACCCGACAAGGAATTTCGCTACCTTAGGACCGTTATAGTTACGGCCGCCGTTTACTGGGGCTTCGATCAAGAGCTTCTCCGAAGATAACCCCATCAATTAACCTTCCAGCACCGGGCAGGCGTCACACCCTATACGTCCACTTTCGTGTTTGCAGAGTGCTATGTTTTTGCTAAACAGTCGCAGCCACCGATTTTTTGCAACCGCCTTACGCTCCATCCGCGAGGGACTTCACTTATCAACGGCATACCTTCTCCCGAAGTTACGGTATCATTTTGCCTAGTTCCTTCACCTGGGTTCTCTCAAGCGCCTTAGAATTTTCATCCCACCCACCTGTGTCGGTTTAGGGTACGGCCGCATGTAACCTGAAGCTTAGAGGTTTTTCTTGGAAGCTGGGCATCTATCACTTCCTCTGCAAGCAGAGTCGTCATCACTTCTCAGCATATAGACTCCCGGATTTGCCTAAGAGTCCTGCCTACCTGCTTAAACTGACACTTCCAACCGTCAGCTGATATAGCCTTCTCCGTCACCCCATCGCAGTTACATCCGGTACAGGAATATTAACCTGTTTTCCATCGACTACGCCTTTCGGCCTCGCCTTAGGTGCCGACTAACCCTGCGTCGATTAACGTTGCGCAGGAAACCTTGGGTTTTCGGCGAGGGAGTTTTTCACTCCCTTTATCGTTACTTATGTCAGCATTCGCACTTCTGATACCTCCAGCCGACTTCTCAATCGACCTTCGCAGGCGTACAGAACGCTCCTCTACCACTCACGCTTACGCGTAAATCCGTAGCTTCGGTACTATGCTTAGCCCCGGTAAATCTTCCGCGCAGACCGACTCGACCAGTGAGCTATTACGCTTTCTTTAAAGGGTGGCTGCTTCTAAGCCAACCTCCTGGCTGTCTGGGCCTTTCCACATCGTTTCCCACTGAGCATAGATTTGGGGACCTTAGCTGACGGTCTGGGCTGTTTCCCTTTTCACGACGGACCTTATCACCCGCCGTGTGTCTCCCGTGCTTGCACTTTCTGGTATTCGGAGTTTGCATCGGGTTGGTAAGTCGGGATGACCCCCTAGCCGAAACAGTGCTCTACCCCCAGAAGCGATACACGAGGCGCTACCTAAATAGCTTTCGAGGAGAACCAGCTATCTCCGAGCTTGATTAGCCTTTCACTCCGATCCACAACTCATCCCCTACCTTTTCAACGGGAGTGGGTTCGGTCCTCCAGTGTGTGTTACCACACCTTCAACCTGGTCATGGATAGATCGCCCGGTTTCGGGTCTACACCTTGCGACTAAACGCCCTATTAAGACTCGGTTTCCCTACGCCTCCCCTATTCGGTTAAGCTTGCCACAAAATGTAAGTCGCTGACCCATTATACAAAAGGTACGCAGTCACCCCACGAAGGGGCTCCCACTGCTTGTACGCATACGGTTTCAGGTTCTATTTCACTCCGCTCTCCGCGGTTCTTTTCGCCTTTCCCTCACGGTACTGGTTCACTATCGGTCAGTAAGGAGTATTTAGCCTTGGAGGATGGTCCCCCCATATTCAGTCAACGTTTCACGTGCGCCGACCTACTCGATTTCACTAAAAACAGGTTTTCGTGTACGGGGCTATCACCCTGTATCGCCGGACTTTCCAGACCGTTCCACTAACCTAAATCTAGCTTAAGGGCTAGTCCCCGTTCGCTCGCCACTACTTAGGGAATCTCGGTTGATTTCTTTTCCTCCGGGTACTTAGATGTTTCAGTTCTCCGGGTTCGCTTCAGTGAGCTATGTATTCACTCAAAGATGACCAGCTTATGCTGGCCGGGTTGCCCCATTCAGAGATCGCCGGATCAAAGGTTGTTTGCCACCTCCCCGACGCTTTTCGCAGGCTACCACGTCTTTCATCGCCTCTTACTGCCTAGGCATCCACCGTATGCGCTTATTCACTTGACCATATAACCCGAATACGTCTGTATTTTGGTTATCAGTCGCTGACATGTTCGCTGATGTATTGCTTGAGAACGCTTTGCGTTTTTGACGTTCGTCTTGGCCTTGCGGCTGACGCGCGTTTCAATTCGCATTACGCTTCAGTTTTGATCGTTTCCGATCAAGACTTTACAGATTTCCATATTGTTAAAGAGCTATTGATACGAATATCAATGCTATAAACCCTGAGTTTCGATCACGGCCTTCCGGCATTGATCATCAAGTCTTATAGCGTTGCTATCGGTATCTTGGCAGGTTCGACGCGACGTTTATCCACTCATGTGGCTATGGTGGAGCCAGGGAGGATCGAACTCCCGACCTCCTGCGTGCAAGGCAGGCGCTCTCCCAGCTGAGCTATGGCCCCGATGTGATTAAGACTTTCGCCTTTTTCGTTAGTTGGTGGGTCTGGGAGGATTTGAACCTCCGACCTCACCCTTATCAGGGGTGCGCTCTAACCAACTGAGCTACAGACCCAGGTGCGTCTTTCAATCGAAATAATTTGTTGTGAGCACGTATCAGGTGTTCTGTCTTTGTAAGGAGGTGATCCAGCCCCAGGTTCCCCTAGGGCTACCTTGTTACGACTTCACCCCAGTCATGAATCACAAAGTGGTAAGCGCCCTCCCGAAGGTTAAACTACCTACTTCTTTTGCAACCCACTCCCATGGTGTGACGGGCGGTGTGTACAAGGCCCGGGAACGTATTCACCGCGGCATTCTGATCCGCGATTACTAGCGATTCCGACTTCATGCAGTCGAGTTGCAGACTGCAATCCGGACTAGGATCGGCTTTTTGGGATTGGCTGGCTCTCGCGAGTTCGCAACCCTCTGTACCGACCATTGTAGCACGTGTGTAGCCCTACCCATAAGGGCCATGATGACTTGACGTCGTCCCCACCTTCCTCCGGTTTATCACCGGCAGTCTCCCTAGAGTTCCCGGCCGAACCGCTGGCAACTAAGGATAAGGGTTGCGCTCGTTACGGGACTTAACCCAACATCTCACGACACGAGCTGACGACAGCCATGCAGCACCTGTCTCTCGGTTCCCGAAGGCACCAAGTCATCTCTGACAAGTTCCGAGGATGTCAAGGGTAGGTAAGGTTCTTCGCGTTGCATCGAATTAAACCACATGCTCCACCGCTTGTGCGGGCCCCCGTCAATTCATTTGAGTTTTAGCCTTGCGGCCGTACTCCCCAGGCGGTCAACTTAATACGTTAGCTCCACCACTAAGTTCTTTAAGAACCCAACGGTTAGTTGACATCGTTTACGGCGTGGACTACCAGGGTATCTAATCCTGTTTGCTACCCACGCTTTCGTACCTCAGCGTCAGTTTGAGTCCAGAGAGCCGCCTTCGCCACTGGTGTTCCTTCAGATCTCTACGCATTTCACCGCTACACCTGAAATTCCACTCTCCTCTACTCAACTCTAGTTCCCCAGTATCAAATGCAGTTCCCAGGTTAAGCCCAGGGCTTTCACATCTGACTTAAAAAACCGCCTACGCACGCTTTACGCCCAGTAATTCCGATTAACGCTTGCACCCTCCGTATTACCGCGGCTGCTGGCACGGAGTTAGCCGGTGCTTCTTGTATGGGTAATGTCAGTCTACCGGGTATTAACCGATAGGTGTTCCTTCCCATTGAAAGTGCTTTACAACCCTCAGGCCTTCTTCACACACGCGGTATTGCTGGATCAGGCTTGCGCCCATTGTCCAATATTCCCCACTGCTGCCTCCCGTAGGAGTCTGGGCCGTGTCTCAGTCCCAGTGTGGCTGATCATCCTCTCAGACCAGCTACGGATCGTCGCCTTGGTAGGCCTTTACCCCACCAACTAGCTAATCCGACATAGGCTCATCTATTAGCGCCAGGCCCGAAGGTCCCCGGCTTTCCTCCGTAGAGCGTATGCGGTATTAGCGTGAGTTTCCCCACGTTATCCCCCACTAATAGGCAGATTCCTATGCATTACTCACCCGTCCGCCACTCATCCAGGTGCAAGCACCCTTCAGCGTTCGACTTGCATGTGTTAAGCATACCGCCAGCGTTCAATCTGAGCCATGATCAAACTCTTCAGTTTAATTTTGCTTTGTGACTATATGATTAGCCACCAATCTTGACTCGATTACAGAACGTCATTTAAGCTTTAAATTGACGCGGTCTGTACCGATAATTTCCAACAGAAACTTCTCCGATACATGCCCACACAAATTATTTCGATTCTTCTTGTTAAAGAGCTAAGGGCATTCATTCCGCCCTGTTGAGCCGATGCATTCTACAGCACCTCAACTCATTGTCAAATTTATTTTTTCGAGGCCTTCAAAAAACAACACCCCGAAACCATAAATCAGGGCAACCAAAAACTTTACCCCTCTCGAAGCATTTGCTTTCAAACAACCCCGAAGAGCCGACCATTCTACAGCCCTCAATATGAATGTCAAGAAATTATTTCGACTTTGCCACGAACTTTTTCAAAAGCCAACAAATCCATCAACATACAAATAATCCCAGCTATTGTTTATGCCAGCCAGCGACACAAGACCATTCAAGAAAAAAGCGGAAAGACGCGATCCAAATATTGCTTGAAGCGTTATGCAAACACCCTAACCAAGCAAGCTACCCATCTTTCAAAGCACGCTTGGCGCGAGGATGAGCCTTGTCATAAACACTGGCCAAATGCTGAAAATCCAGATGCGTATATATTTGAGTCGTGCTGACATCGGCATGCCCAAGCAATTCTTGCACCGCACGGATGTCTTGACTGGACTCCAATAAATGACTGGCAAAAGAATGCCTCAACATATGAGGATGAATGTGTTCAGCCAGGCCGTTTTTACTGCACCACTTTTCCAGACGCAGTTGTACGCTACGTTGCCCTAAACGTGCGCCGCGCATCGTTATGAATAACGCCGAAGATGCGCAATCCGGTCGATATCGTAACCATTGCTGAATGACTTGGATCGCCTTGGCCCCCACCGGCACTTGTCGCTGCTTTCCACCTTTGCCGTGCCGAATTCTCAAAGTACCTTCCGAAACGCTCAGATCGGTGATATCCAACATGACCAGCTCACTCAACCTTAGGCCCGATGAATAAAACAGTTCGAAGATCGCCAAGTCGCGTATTTCTAAAACGGAATCGGGCGGGGCGTCCAAAATTCCTGCGACCTGATCGACATCCAATGTTTTAGGTAGCTTTTTCGCGGATTTGGGTGCCTGAACTCCTTGTGCTGGATTTTGTTCGACCCATTGTTTTTTCAATAGGAAGCGAAAAAAGCTGCGAATTGCGGCCAATTCGCGTTGAATTGATTTAGCCTCGATATTCGCTTTGTGTCGAGTAGCCACATACAGCCTGATATCCGTGGCCTGCACCAGCTCCCAGGCCTTGATTTGTCGTTCGGTACAAAATCGCTGCAAACGCTGCAAGTCACGTTGATAGTTCGTGATCGTGTGTGGTGAAGCCCGCTTTTCGCCTCGCAGGTAATCCAAAAATAGATCGACGCATCGCTGGGCTTCGCTCGACATAGTCATTCCAGGTGCCGCAATAAAGAAATAAAGCGAGTGCCAATGATTTCGCTCATCTGGGTCAGGAACAAGCTCCCCATACTATAGTGAAAACGCCCCTCATCGCGACTACCGATTGCCAGCAAGCCGTCCAATTGAGTAAACACCATCGGCAGAATGGCGCAAGACTTCACTTCGTTCGCCGCCTCGCCAAATAAAAATTGCGCTTGCGCCAGAGTCGGTCGCCCACATTTCGGCTGATTTTCTTGCAATATATTGGAAAAATGCTGCAACCCAGGGGCATTCGGCTCTACAAACAAATTGCTGATGGGCGATTCTGAAATTGGCATGATGATTTTGACCGCAACGAAATCCGTCAAAAAACATTCGGCCAATACCTCGCTCAAATTAGCGATTGCATCTTCCAATGAATTGGCCTCCAGCATCGCCAGCGTCAACTCATGCATGCGGTTGAAGGCGGCATCGTTCTCGCGTGCGATATCGATCAGCGCATTGAGCTGGTTTTCTTGCTCTTGATGCTTGGTCCTGAAAAGCTCCAACTGCTTTGAAATCAATGAGATAGCGTTGCCGCTAGGATGCGGAATATGCATGCGCTCCAATAAATCCAAATGATCCTGAAAAAAATCAGGATGAAGCTGTAAATAGGCCGCAACTTGATCGTCGTCTAATTGGGTTTGTTGCTGATCGCTCATAACCTTATTCGCCCTTCGTAAACCGAAACCGCAGGCCCACTCATCAGTACGGGATGGCCACGGCCCGCCCATTGAATCTTCAATTCGCCGCCCGGCAAGCCGACGATTACATCATTGTCCAATAAATCCTGCTCGATACCCACCACGGCGGCCGCACAGGCGCCGCTGCCGCACGCCAGGGTTTCCGCTGCACCGCGTTCGTAGACACGCAACTTGATTCGCTGCCGGCTCAGCACTTGCATGAAGCCGACATTGACCCGTTGCGGAAAAAGACGATGACATTCCAATTGCGCACCAACCGACTCCACTGGAGCTTGCGTCACATCGTCCACACGGATCACCGCGTGCGGATTACCCATGGAAACGGCGCCGAACTCCAGGTGCTGGCCCGC
The DNA here is from genome assembly GCF_024360925.2 of Methylomonas rapida. NCBI lineage: Bacteria > Pseudomonadati > Pseudomonadota > Gammaproteobacteria > Methylococcales > Methylococcaceae > Methylomonas > Methylomonas rapida. The sequence continues at coordinate 4,298,741 of NZ_CP113517.1, forward strand.
CACTTCTGCTTCATATAGCAACGATTCATGCGGCATCAACAACGGAATGTGCTCGGGCGCGTGTTTTGGAATCCCCATGTTCACGGTGACCAAACCTTCCGCATCCAGGCGCAATACCAATTGGCCGGCATCGGTATCGACGGTGAATTCGTCCTTGTTGCTTAAGCCTTTGTCCCGAACGAAGCGCGCAAAGCAACGCGCACCGTTACCGCATTGCGCCACTTCGCCGCCATCGGCATTGAAAATCCGGTATTTGAAATCGGCGTTATCGCTGACCGGCTTTTCGACCAATAACAATTGATCGCAGCCCACGCCGAAATGGCGATCGGCCAAAAAGCGGATTTGCGCGGAAGTTAAGGTTATGGACTGATTGATCGCATCGATAACGACGAAATCGTTACCCAAGCCGTGCATTTTAGTGAACTCGATTAACATGGGATTCAAGGCAGCAGTTGTTCGCCAGCCCACAATTGTTCTAGGCTTTCGCGAGCCCGAATCAAATGCACACTATCGCCATCGACCATGACTTCGGCGGGACGCGGCCTGGAGTTGTAATTGGAGCTCATCGTAAAGCCATAAGCCCCGGCCGAGCGCACGGCCAGCAAATCGCCCGGCAGGATTTTCAACTCGCGCCCCTTACCCAGGAAATCGCCTGTTTCGCAAACCGGCCCCACGATATCCCAAGTCAATGATTCCGCACAGCTATTGGTGTCGACGGCAATGATGTCCTGCCAGGCCCCATATAACGAAGGCCGCACCAAATCGTTCATCGCCGCGTCAACGATGGCAAAGTTTTTTTCGCTGGTAGGTTTCAAATATTCGACTCTGGTCAGCAAGATACCGGCATTGCCAACGATGGCGCGACCAGGTTCGAGCATGATTTCAAAGTCCCGCTGCCCCAGACGCTGCAAGATTGCCGAAACATAATCGGACGGCAATGGCGGTTCCTCGTCGCGATAACGGATGCCCAGGCCGCCACCCAGATCCAGATGCCGTAGTCTGATGCCTTCCGCTTGCAGTTGATCGACCAAGGCCAATACCCTGTCCAAGGCATCCAAAAACGGCCGGGTTTCGGTCAACTGCGAGCCGATATGGCAATCGATGCCGATCACTTCGATATAAGGCAATTGCGCCGCCCGGCGATATTCGTGAATCGCCTGTTCAATCGCGATACCGAATTTATTTTCCTTCAAGCCGGTAGAAATATAAGGATGGGTTTTGGCGTCTACGTCAGGGTTCACTCTGAACGACACCGGCGCAACGACGCCCAGTTCTTGCGCCAAACGATTGATGCGATCCAGTTCGCCAGCCACTTCGACATTGAAGCAGCGAATGCCGGCTTGCAACGCGGCGCGAATTTCGTCTTCGCGCTTGCCGACGCCAGAAAAGACGATTTTCTCTGGCTTGCCGCCAGCCGCCAGTACACGCTGCATCTCGCCGAGCGAAACGATATCAAAACCCGAACCCAGTCTGGCGAACAAATTCAAAATAGCTAGATTGGAGTTGGCCTTGACGGCATAGCAAATCAGATGAGGGTAAGCATTGAACGCATCGTCGAATGCACGCCAATGCCGCTCCAATGTCGCGCGCGAATAAACATAGCAAGGCGTGCCAAATTCAGCGGCAATTTCACTGAGCGCAATATCTTCGGCAAACAAACGGTTTTGCCGGTAATTAAAAAAATCCATGGTTATTGTTCGTCTTCGATGGGTACTTCTTTGGGTACGTAAATGGGAGGCGGGCTGTCGGGTAAATACAACGGCCCGGTTTGGCCACAGGCTTGCGCCAGCTCCGCCAGCAAAGCCAAAAAAAGAATCTTGTTAATGCTCATGACAAATGGAAATCATCCGGAAACGCGGAGCACCGCAATAAGGGATGAAAATATAGCACAGACGTCTGTGCAAAGGCATAAGCCCGAACCATTTCGCGGCGGGGCCGGGTGGTCATGTATTGTGCTTGGGAGACTCGCAATTTCCGGGGTATTGCCAGGATGTGGTCAAAACCTCGGATGCTCGCGCTAAATATTCGATTTCGACCTCGGCAGTCCCGCGCGCGCAACTGCTTGGCTGCGACTTGCACAGCAAAGTCAGGATGTTTTATGCCCCCGAAAACTGATTCGGTCCGAAGCAGCTACCCATTGCAGTGCATCCTCCTGGTTCGACAACAAGCCAAGAGGTTAGGCTGCGTTCACGATAACCGGCGGCGAAGGCCAGCACCATTCAGGAACAGGAACAGCTAAAGCTATTGCGCGCCGGCGTTGCGACTGGAGCGGCAAAGCTTTAGCTTTTTTCACCGAGGACTTGATCTCCCTTTTACAAAAGGGGAAGTCATTTGTAGCAAGACACTTAGTTGACCTTGATCAATTCGACATCGAAAATCAGCGTGGAATTGGGGCCGATGTCACGACCGGCACCGCGTTCGCCGTAGGCCAAGTTGGACGGGATGAAAAAGCGGTATTTGGCGCCTTCCTTCATCAGTTGCAAACCTTCAGTCCAGCCGGCGATCACGCGATTCAACGGAAAAGTGGCCGGCTCACCTCGGCTATAGGAACTATCGAACTCCTTGCCATCGATGGTCGTCCCTTTGTAATGCACGGTAACGTTGTCGGTGGCCTTGGGTGATCCGCCCGTGCCTTCGCTGAACACCAAATATTGCAATCCGCTGGCAGTCGTGACGACACCGGCATTTTTGGCGTTGTCAGACAGGAATTTTTCGCCGGCGGCTTTGTTTTCAGCGGGGGTGGTGGCATTGGCCATGGAGAACATAACAAATCCTATAAAAAAAGCGGTTATAAGCGCGATGACGCGGGTTCGAATAATTTTCACGAGAAACTCCTAAAGCAATGAAAGCCGTTTTAGTGTATCAGTTTTCGCTTTCCAACTCCTGCCGGCATGTCGCCAATTGGGTGTCATACATCCAGGCGCGTTGATCGACTTTTTGCGCGGTATTCAACAACCAGCGTTTGTTCTGGTAATTTTGCCGCATATAGCCGCCGTGCCCTTCGTGATAGGCCAGGTATAGGTTCTTCGCATCGTTGAAGGGAATGCCCAGCTTCCGATTGCTAGTCGCGCAATACCAGGCCACAAAATCGCAACTGTCGGCGAAATCCTCACGATCGGCCCAGCTATTTCCGGTCTGCCGCTGATAATCGTCCCAGGTGCCATCTTGTGCTTGCGGATAACCGTAGGCGCTGCTGGAGCGGAACCATGGAATGAAACCCAGTATCGTCGGCCTGGGAGGCTCGGCATCCGCCACGAAACTGGATTCCTGCTGAATGATCGACATTTGTACCGCGATCGGCACACCCCAACGCCTGGATGCAGCTAGTGTCGCCTGATACCAATCGTCTTTCTCCCTAAAAATTTCGCAGATATTGCTGCTGTTGCGCGGCGGGAGGTTGGCACACGCGGATAAACCGACTAAGCTTACGGCCATTAACGACTTAAGTTTCATTTCATTTGAACTCCTGGTTCAAATCAATTTAAAGAGATCATTCCGATGCAGGCAATGCTAGACATGGAGAAACGAGCATATCGCAAGAATCTGAGCTGCGATGGCTTGATTTATCTGGGTTTCGAGGAACATCAGATTCGCTTGATCAACCTATCGCTAACCGGCTTGTTGGCGGAACTCAAACCGAATGCCAATCTCAACGGCGTCAAAGACATTTTTCAAAGCCTGCAAGTTTCACCGATAGTCGATATTTATCTGCCCGATATTCGCGTGGCCGGCGAAGCGGAAGTCGTCCGTGCCGAATCCGCTGAACATGGCATCCAGATCGCGCTCGAATTTCGTAATCTGTCCTACGACGTCGATAATTTGCTGTATAACCGCCGGGCCTACCGCAAAAATATGACGGCCCCCGGCCAGATCATCATCAATGATGTCGTACATGCCTTTAATACCGAAAACGTCTCGGTGGATGGCATCATGGCCCATATCCAGGGCCGCGTGAGCGTTGAACTCGGTGCCGTGGTTCACTTCAGTTTCAAGCATCTGGAATTACAAGGCGAAGCCGAGGTGATGTGGCTAGAAGAAGGCCCGCACTCGACGCTATTGGGCCTCAAGTACATCCACCTTGAGCGCGACGACATCCCCGGCGTGCCACGCTTCGTCAGGGATGAAAAAACCTCAGACTGACAGACGCTGCCGGTTGCGCGCCGCCCAGTAACCTTGCGCCAACGCGTGGGCCTGCTCCTGCGTTTCGGCTTTACCCAACAGCTTCAAGGCCACCGCTGCCGTGCCAATCACGGTAGCTTCGGCGAATTCGTCTTCCATCTCGCCACGCCAAACCGCCAGCAATTGTTCAGGATTCAGTTCTTCGGCCTTCATGTGCCGACGAGCAAACAAGGCTGGCCACAATTCGTCGAGCAATTCGCCGTCTCGCACGCTTTGTACCAGACATTCCACGTCGGGATTGCGTTCGGTCTCGCCGCCCTCACCCTTCAATACCGCCATATTGCGCTCGCCGAGCAACAATGCCGCTTTCTGATGCACTTGCCGGTAACTCGGATGAAAAATCCCTTGAATGCTGTGACTGGCCTTGAAAGGATTCAATAATCTGACCAGGGTATGCACCGGCGAGCGCAAACCCATCACGGGCCGCAGGTTGATCATGTCGTACAAGGGCTGACAGATATGCGCCAGCGACAGATAGCTAAAGTTGCTTGCCTGCAACTGTTGCTCGGCCTCGGCCAGCGAATTGGCGGGCGCCACGCCTAAAACCTGCAGGACCTTTTCGGTATAAACCCGCCCTTGGGTATGTCCGCCGGCGCCGTGCATGAACACCTTGACACCGTTTTCCGCCAGCAGGAAAGTGGCCAGCAAAAACCAGGGCAGGTGGCGGCGCTTGCCGGCGTAGGACGACCAATCCAGATCGACTTGAACCTGGGGTTCAAATTGCATGCTTTCCCGGGCAGCCAGGACGAAACCCGCCAATTCTTCGCTGGTTTCTTCCTTGATTCGCATCAGCATCAAAAATGCGCCCAATTGAATCGGCAACACCTGATCGGCCAGTATCATCTTCATCGCCCGGTAGGCTTCGTCCTGAGTCAAGGGCCGCGCGCCCTTCTTGCCCTTGCCCAGGATCTTGATGAATTCGGCAAAGGGGTGTTCTTGTTCGGTTAGCGTCATATCAAGGACAGTGGAAAATAATGATCAATCAACAAGGCGGCAAAAATCAGCATCAAATAAATAATCGAATAGCCGAAGGTGCGCATCGCGGTTTTATTGTCTTTTTTACGCATCATTTGCACGGCGTAATACAAGAAGCCCAGGCCCGACAGCACCGCGGTGAGCAGATAAATCAATCCGCTCATGCCGGTCAGGTAGGGCAGCAAGGTCGTGATCAAGAGCAAGATGGTGTACAGCAGGATTTGCAGCCGGGTAAATTCCACGCCATGGGTAACCGGCAGCATCGGAATTTCGACCTTGGCATATTCGTCGCGGCGGGCGATGGCCAGCGCCCAAAAATGCGGCGGCGTCCAGACGAAGATGATCAAAACCAGCAACAAGGCATGCGGATGAATCTCTCCGGTCATCGTGGTCCAGCCCAGCAGCGGCGGTGCCGCGCCGGCAATGCCACCGATGACGATGTTTTGCGGGGTCATTCTCTTCAAGTAAACCGTATAGATCACCGCATAACCGATCAGCGACAGAAAGGTCAGAAATGCGGTCAAGACGTTGACTTTCACGACCAGCATGGCCATCGCTATCGCGCCGATCAGGCTGGCAAATATCAAAACCTGGCGCGAACTCAGCTCGCCTTTCGGCAGCGGCCTGTGTTGGGTACGCGCCATTTCCGCATCGGCTTTTTGATCGATGAAATGATTGATCGCCGCCGCTGAAGATGCGGCCAGCGCAATCCCTAGTGTGCCGTAACAAAAATTGGCGAATGGCGGCCAGCCCGGCACGGCCAACAACATGCCGACAATAGCGGTAAACACGATCAAGGCCACGACCCTGGGCTTGCAGAGCTCATAATAATTTCGCCAGGATAGTGCGGTGCTTTTGTCTGTCATTCGCTTCCGAATAGTTTAGATGCCATGAAAGCTATAGAATAACAGTGAACCTTTGATTATTGAAATCGTCACAGGCGTTCGTTTATCTACCAACGAGGGAATTATGAAACTGGAATTGATGAAACCGGGGTTTGCGGCGGCGATGCTGCTATGCCCCGTTTGGTCGGCCCATGCCGAAGTCGGCAAAGTGCATGAACACGTATTGGGCAACGGCCTGAAGATCCTGGTTAAAGAGGACCGGCGCGCACCGGTGGTAGTCTCGCAAGTCTGGTACAAAGTCGGCGGCAGTTACGAGCCGGGCGGCATCACCGGCATTTCCCACATGCTGGAACACATGATGTTCAAAGGCACCCAACAATATCCCGCCGGCGAATTTTCCCGCATCATCGCCGAAAACGGCGGCCAGGAAAACGCCTTTACCGGCAACGATTACACGGCCTATTTCCAAACTCTGGAAAAATCCCGCCTGGAAATCAGCTTTAAGCTGGAAGCCGACAGGATGCGCAATCTGGATTTGAAGGCCGAGGAACTGGAAAAGGAACTGCAGGTCGTCACCGAAGAGCGACGTATGCGCACCGAAGACAAGCCGCGCGCCAAAATGCAGGAACAGTTCAACGCCGTGGCCTTCATCAACAGCCCGTATAAAAACCCCGTGATCGGCTGGCCGTCCGACATCGCCAATTACAAGGTCGAAGATTTACAAACCTGGTATCAAAAATGGTACGCACCCAACAACGCGACCCTGGTCGTCGTCGGTGATGTCGATGCGCCCGAGGTCGTCAAATTGGCCGAACAGTATTTCGCCGGCTTGAAACCCAGCGAAATCAAACCGATCAAGCCGCAGGAAGAAATCGAACAAAAAGGCGCACGCAAACTCACCGTCAAGGCGCCGGCCAAATTGCCCTATCTGATGCTGGGTTACAAGGTGCCGGTATTGAACACCGCCAAGCCGGAATGGGAAGCCTATGCGCTGGAAGTGCTGGCCGGCATTCTGGATGGCGGCAACGGCGCCCGTTTATCCTCGCGCCTGGTACGCGGCAAGGAAATCGCGGTATCCGCAGGCGCCGGTTATGACATGACCTCCCGCCTGCCGGACATGTTTTTGTTGGAAGCAACTCCCGCCGAAGGTAAAAGCGTATTCGATCTGGAATATGCGTTGAAGGAAGAAGTGAATCAATTACAAAGCGAATTGATCAGCAAGGAAGAGTTGCAACGCATCAAAGCACAAGTGCTGGCCAACGACATTTATCAAAAGGATTCGAATTTTTATCAGGCCATGCAATTGGGCTTGCTTGAAACCGTGGGCCTGGGCTGGCAAAAAGCCGATGAATATGTCGGCAAGATCAATCAGGTCACGGCCGAACAAGTCCGCGAAGTCGCCCGCAAATACCTGATCGACGATAGGCTAACCGTGGCCTATCTGGACCCGCAACCGATCACCGAAGCCCCTAAACCCGCCAAACTGACTGGAGGTCATCATGCATTTTAATTTGATAGGCTTGACTTTGTTATTGCTAAGTCAAATCGGCTGGGCCGGTGTCAAAATTGAACATTGGCAAACCGAACAAGGCAGTCGGGTTTATTTCGTACAAACCCCGAGCCTGCCGATGGTCGACGTTCGCGTCGCCTTCGATGCCGGCAGCGCGCGCGATGGCGCGCAATTCGGGCTCGCCGCCCTGACCTCGGCCATGCTCGATACCGGCGCCGGCGCCTGGAATGCGGATGAACTGGCCAACCGCTTCGAGTCGGTCGGCGCGGCGTTTTCCACCGGCGTTTCCGAAGACATGGCCTGGCTGGCCTTGCGCAGTCTGACGCAGAAAGACTTGTTTGAAAAAGCCTTCGAGACTTTCCAAACGGTTTTGACGCAGCCTCGTTTCAATGAAGATGATTTTCAACGCGAGAAAAGCCGTACCCTGGCGGCCTTGAAACATCGTGAAGAATCGCCAGGCGCCCTCGCCAACATCGCTTTCCAAAAAGCACTGTATCGCGATCACCCTTACGCGCATCCGGAAGAAGGCATGGTGGAAACCGTGGCCGGTTTTGAAGCCGACGACCTGAAGGCGTTTTACCAGCAGTTCTATGTGGCGGCCAATGCCATCGTGGTCATCGTCGGTGACTTGAACCGGCAACAAGCCGAACAAACCGCGCAAAAGCTATTGGCCAACTTACCTGTTGGCGAAAAGCCCAGCGAAATTCCTCCGGTAACGCTGCCAACCCAAGCAGGTACACACACCATCGATTTTCCATCGACGCAAACCCACGTATTGGCGGGCATGCCCGGCACACACCGTAAGGATCCTGATTATTTTACGCTGTACGTCGGCAACCATATCTTGGGCGGCGCCAGCCTGGTATCGAGATTGTTCGACGAAGTGAGGGAAAAGCGCGGCTTGGCTTACAGCGCGGCCAGCCAGTTCATGCCGTTGTACCGGGAAGGACCTTTCGTGATCAGCCTGCAGACGCGTAATGACCAAACCAGGCAAGCCATCGACGTGATGACCGCCACGCTGAACGACTTTATCCAAAAAGGCCCGACAGAGGCCGAATTGATCGCGGCGAAGAAAAACATCACCGGCGGCTTTGCCTTGCGTACCGACAACAACAGCAAGCTGAGCGAGTACGTGACGATGATAGGCTTTTACCAGCAACCCCTGGATTATCTGGACACCTTCCCCGCCAAGGTCGAGGCCGTGACGGTGGAGGGCATCAAGGAGGCCTTCCAGCGGCGGATAAAACCCGAATGGCTGCAAACCATCACCGTCGGCGGCGCGGGTTCCCGACCCGCTGCCGCACTCCCACCTTCCTTGGCGGTCGGCGGCAAGGATTCCCGGCCCGCTGCCGCACTCACACCTTCCTTGGCGGTCGGCGGCAAAGATTCCCGGCCCGCTGCCGCACTCACACCTTCCTTGGCGGTCGGCGGCAAGGATTCCCGGCCCGCTGCCGCACTCACACCTTCCTTGGCGGTCGGCGGCAAGGATTCCCGGCCCGCTGCCGCACTCACACCTTCCTTGGCGGTCGGCGGCAAGGATTCCCGGCCTGCTGCCGCACTCACACCTTCCTTGGTGGTCGGCGGCAAAGATTCCAAACTCGCTGCCGCACTCCCACCTTCCACAGCGGAGGGTGAAAAATAAGCATGAGCAGCCAGCTGCGTATCATTGGCGGCGAATGGCGTAGCCGGCGCATCACATTTGACGATGCGCCAGGCCTGCGCCCAACCCCGTCACGGGTCAGAGAAACCCTGTTCAACTGGCTGCAAGCAGACATTCCAGGCAGCCGCTGCCTGGACTTGTTTGCCGGCAGTGGCGCCCTCGGTTTTGAAGCCGCCTCCCGCGGTGCCAAATCGGTGTTGCAGGTCGAAAACAACGCCAAAAGCTGCCAAACGCTAAAACACAATATTGCCGCGCTAAAAACCGACAAAATAGAGGTAGTACCGGCGGATGTACGACAGTTTCTAGCCTATTGCACAGAAACTTTCGATTTGATCTTTCTCGACCCGCCGTTTGGGCAAGATTGGATTAGACCGGTCTGCCAACAAATTGCCCAAGCGAATCTTCTCGCCCCTTACGGCAAAATTTATATTGAATGCGAGCGTAACCTGGCGCTTACCGAATTGCCGTCCAACTGGCGACCATTGAAGCAAAAAGTCGCCGGCGAGGTTGCTTACAATCTGTATCAACGCCAATAATCACACAGACAGCCCGCCGATTATTTCCGCATCAAGGATGGATTGTCCGCTTTTTGCGACTGCTTTTATCGGGCGTATGTTTTAAAATCCGCCCTCCCAGAATATAGACAAATCCATGCACATTACCGCAATTTACCCAGGGACATTCGACCCGATCACCAATGGCCACCTTGATTTGATTCATCGGGCATCGAAGCTGCATGACAGCATCATCGTCGCCGTGGCGGAAAGCCGGGGGAAACAACCACTATTTTCAATGGACGAACGCGTAGCCATGATCGAGGCGGTCATTGAGGATTTTGCCAATGTGCGCGTCATCGGCTTCAACAACCTGTTGGTCGAATGCGCCAAACAGCATCAGGCCAGCGTAATCATTCGAGGCCTCAGAGCGGTATCGGATTTTGAATACGAATTTCAGCTGGCCGGCATGAACCGCAGGTTGGCGCCGGACATCGAAACCGTTTTTCTGACACCGGCCGAGCAATATGAATTCATTTCTTCCAGCATGATTCGAGAAATCGCCAAATTGAATGGCGACGTTTCGAGTTTCGTGCCGGACACGGTCAAACACCAGTTAATCAATAAATTCAAATCGGAGTAAGCTATGGCCCTTATCATTGGCGATGAATGCATCAATTGCGATGTCTGCGAACCAGAGTGCCCCAATGGCGCCATTTCGCAAGGCGAAGACATCTACGTAATCAATCCGTCCCTCTGCACCGAATGCGTCGGTCATCACGACAAGCCGCAGTGCATGGAAGTATGCCCTGTCGACTGCATCGACAAGGATCCCGATCATGTCGAAGATCAAGAAGGCTTGTACAAAAAATATTTACGTTTGACCGCTTGATCGCATTGAATCATTGCGGCTTGTCGAGTCTCGAGATACTTGCTATCGGCAAGCCGCGATGCGTTACAATCTATGATCGTGACGCCGTTCATGAAAATCAGCGGCAAACTTCTTTTCTTTTCCAAAACGCGAGTTCACCATGCCAGAAAATATTTCCAACAACGCCCTGATCCTTGCCCTGCTGTCATTGAATGGCGAGATTGCGATCCAAAAAGATTATCTGGATTCAGGCGAAATCGAAGAAGATGAAATCGAAAACGAACAGGAGGTTTTGGAAGATCTGGAACAAGCCTTCATGGAATTCGTAGACCTTTACAAAGCCCGCGCCAAAGCCGATTCCTCACTGCCCAGCCTGGAGGAATTACTGGCCGGCGAAGAATAAACCACCTGCCCCGTTCCTGTTTTGGAGAGACGCGGCTCGCCCGCGTCCCCTCCACCTCGATTGAATTCGCCGCGCACCCTCTCTTAACATTCCCGCATGAAATACAAAGATCTCCGAGACTTCATTCAACAACTGGAAAAACACGGCGAACTGAAACGCATCAAGGCCGAAGTCGATCCCGTTCTGGAAATGACGGTGATCTGCGATCGGGTGCTGAAGCAGGGCGGGCCGGCGTTGTTGTTCGAAAATCCCAAAGGCTCCAATATAGCCGTACTCGGCAATCTGTTCGGCACCCCCAAACGGGTGGCGATGGGGATGGGCGCCAAGGATGTCTCGGAACTGCGCGGCATCGGCGAATTGCTGGCTTATCTAAAAGAGCCCGAGCCGCCCAAAGGCATGAAGGACGCGATGGAGAAGCTGCCGGTGTTCAAACAGGTGCTGAACATGGCGCCCAAGGTGATCGGCAATCCGCCTTGTCAGGAAGTGATACGCATCGGCGATGAAATCGATCTGGCCGACTATCCGATACAAACCTGCTGGCCGGAAGACGCCGCGCCGCTAATCACCTGGCCCTTGGTCATCACCAAGGGACCGAACAAGGAACGGCAAAACCTGGGCATCTATCGCCAGCAAGTCATCGGCAAGAACAAAGTCATCATGCGCTGGCTGGCCCATCGCGGCGGCGCGCTGGATTTCAAGGAATGGCAGCAAAAATACCCCGACCGGCCCTTTCCAGTTGCGGTCGCGCTGGGCGCCGATCCTGCCACGATATTGGCGGCGGTCACCCCGGTACCGGATTCACTGTCCGAATATGCCTTCGCCGGCCTGTTGCGCGGCAGCAAGACCGAAGTCGCCAAATGCCTGAGCAACGATTTGCAGGTGCCAGCCAGCGCCGAAATCGTGCTGGAAGGCTTCATTTACCCAAACGAAACCGCGCCCGAAGGTCCTTACGGCGACCATACCGGCTATTACAACGAGGTGGACGAGTTTCCGGTATTCACCATCGAACGCCTCACCCAGCGCCAGGTGCCGATTTACCACAGCACCTATACCGGCCGGCCGCCCGATGAGCCCGCCATCCTGGGCGTGGCCTTGAACGAAGTCTTCGTACCGATTTTGCAAAAACAGTTTCCGGAAATCATCGATTTCTATTTGCCACCGGAAGGCTGTTCGTACCGCATGGCGGTGATCAGCATGAAAAAGCAATACGCCGGCCATGCCAAACGGGTCATGCTCGGTACCTGGTCGTTTTTGCGCCAGTTCATGTACACCAAATTCGTCATCGTGGTCGACGACGATGTCGATGTGCGCAACTGGCATGACGTGATCTGGGCGATTACCACTCGGATGGACCCGGCGCGTGATTTGACGATTCTGGAGAACACCCCGATCGACTACCTGGATTTCGCCTCGCCGGTATCCGGTTTGGGTTCGAAAGTAGGCTTCGACGCCACCAACAAATGGCCCGGAGAAACCAATCGCGAATGGGGGCGCCCCATCGTGATGCGCGAAGACGTGATCAAGAAAGTCGATGCGATGTGGGATTCCTTATTCAACTAATGCCACAACCAACCTTTCGCTATTGAGTTTAGGAGCTTTGTTTGAACAGCGATTGCATGAACCCTAAGTTCAGTCGGCAACAAATCTTTGCCTGGGCGGATCAATTGACGCAGCAGCCTGATTATCAGGCCTTGACGCATTATTTTCTGGACTTGTTGCACCAATTACCCGGCATCGGCCAGGCGACGGCCTTTGAAGTCTATGGCGGCAGAAACCGCAAAACCTGCGAAACCTGCTCGGTTTGCGAACAGATGGTGCGGCGTTTTCCCATCGATCTGGCCGAAGATGGGCTGGAAAACCATGAAGACTTGCTGACGGAATTCAATAGCGGTCAGGACCTGGTGGAGAGCGACCCCGATTCGAACGGACGCATCAGCCGCGTGGTCGCGGTGATACGCAAGGTAGCCGGACCCAATCGCGCGCTGTTAATCAAAGGCAGCCTCGATAAAGACACGCTGGAATTGATCGGCGACCTGATCAAGCTTTACCAGAACCTGGTCGGCCTGCACGACAGCAAGGAACGCGACACCCTGACCAAACTGCCCAACCGGCAGTCCTTCGACAAACGCTTGATGCAGATTTGCGAATACTATCAGCGACAACCGGTCGTCGATCCAAAAATCAGCAAGAGCTCATGGTTCGCCTTGCTGGACATCGACCATTTCAAACAGATCAATGACAACTTCGGCCATCTATACGGCGATGAAGTGCTGCTGATTTTCAGCCAATTGATGGAAAAGCATTTTCGTTACAACGATTTTCTGTTTCGTTTCGGCGGGGAGGAATTCGTGGTGATCCTGAATTTGTCCGATCAGGACAATGCCGAAGCGGTATTCGAGCGTTTTCGCAAACTGATTGCAGACTACGCCTTTCCTACGGTGGGCCGTGTCACGGTCAGCATAGGCGTGACCCATATCGATACCGCGATCATGCCGTCCATTTTACTGGACCGTGCTGACAAGGCGCTCTATCACGCCAAGGCCAACGGCCGCAATCAAGTCGTGGTTTATGAGAAAACCACCCAACTGATGCTGGAAAACCCGAGCAGCGAACCTGATTTATTCTAGGGAAACACTGAATAAATCAGCGTTTCCCTAGAAAACGAAAGCAGTTTGCTCAACCCTCATGCGTTGATTTCTTCCACGCGAGTAATCACCTCGCTAGAAGCCAGCTCCAAACCGCGCTTGAAGTAATCACAGGCTTTGTCTTTATCGCCTTTGGCAAACATGACTTCCGCCAATAATTGATACGCGCCGACGGAAGCGTCGATATGCAAGCTTTTCAATAAATATTGTTCGGCTTTTTCCATTTGGCCGAGTTTATGCGCCAGCTTGCCCAACACTTTCAGCAAGGTTGGATCGTTAGGATAGACGACCAGCCATTGTTCCGCCGCCTGCAATTGCTTGCCGATGTCATCGGTTTCGATGTTGGAATAGAGCTCAAGCAAGGTGGCATCCCAATGCTTGCTCAATTGCTTGATGATGGCGTCTTCCATGCCTTTACCGGCGCCAACGCCAATCATCGCGGCAAAGTAGATGTTGGCAATGCCGGGCAAACTTTTGATGTGCTCGGGTACATCGCTCCAGCAAGCCCGAATGGCGGCCTCATCATTCTGTGCCGCCGCCTTCTTCAACAAACTGCTGTAGGTCTTGGTTTGCAGCAGTTTGACTTCGGTTTCCATGATCACCTTGTTTTGCTGCAGCGATGGCAGCAACTTGCTCAACCCTTCCCAGTCGCCGATGTGTTGATAGGCTTGGTGCATCATCTTCAGAATCCGCGCATGTCCCGGATTGATGGAATGCAGCTTGCTCAAGGTTTCCAAGGCTTGCTCGAATTGCTGTTCGGACATGTGCAACTCGGCTTGAGTCAGGCCCACGGTCAAATTGTCGTCTGATGACTGTTCGGCGGCTTTCTGCAGGTACTCGTCACGCTTGTCCAACGCGCCTCGAGACTGTGCGGCACGGGCCGCCGTCAGATAGTGCAACAAGGGCGCGCCACTATTGGCGGCGTGCTTGATCAGCACTTTTTCCGCATTTTCCCAGTTGCCATCGGCCGCATCGAATAAACCGGCGATCAAAGCTTCCTGCGAGCGATTGAATTTGATATTGCGCCGCCGTTTGGCATAGTGGCCCGGCATACGCAACAACACGCCAAGCAAACGGAAAAAACTGTAAAGCACGAAGAAACCAATCACCAGCGTCACGGTGAAGACGGTCAGGGAGGTTTCCAACGACCAATGCCCGAACCCGATCAGTACATAGCCGGGATCATTGTGCTTGGCCAGCCAGCTGTGCAGCGCGAATGCCAGCGCCACGGCGCTGAGCAGGGAAGCAACGAAATACAGGAAATTTCTCATGGCGGCGCTCGCTTATGGCTGCTCGTTACCCGGCTGCTGAGGTGCGGCCGGAGCGGGCGATGCCGCCGGTGGCTCATTCAGAACGGCTTTATCGGTTTCCAGTCGCAGTTTGCTGATGTCTTTCATCATTTTCAAAGAACCGCTGACGTCCGGGTACTGGCTTTTGAGCTGGACACCGACCAGTTTCTCCAATTCAACCACGAACTGCTGGGTTTGTTGATTTTCAGCGAAATTTCTCTTCAGCCACTCTTTGGCATCGGCAATACTGCTGTTGAACAAGGTATCGTTTTGCTGCACCAGCGCGATTTCTATCATCTCCAGCCTGACTTTGAGCTGCTGCTTGATGAAATGCGCTTCCTCGGGCGTCAACACGGCGTTGACCGGCTGCTCGGTGTGGCGTAAGACCACATAGCCTTCCAGTTGCTTGGCGACTTTATCCAGGATTTCATGACCATGCGCCGACAAGTCTTGGGGTTCAGACTCTTTTTCCGGCTGTTTGCCGGCGTGCGGCAGGAATACCGATAAACTTTCGACGGCATCCTGCAAATGTTGAATCTGGGAATAAATACCAACGATATCGGGCACATCGACCCCATTCAGCAACGCGATTTCCTTGGCGATTTGTTCGCGTACTTTGAACACCGAGGCGTCGCCGCTCTCGCGCAAGCGTTGATCGGCCGCTTCCAAGGCTTCGCGCGTGGTGGCGACATCGCCAACCAGATGCAAACGCTGATTGGCAACACTCAAGAGATATTCCGCATCGGCCAGCAACCAGTCGCCGCGGGTTTTACCCAGCTGACGCTGCAACACCACGATGGAGCCTTCCAGTTCCTTGCGAGCAGTCGCCAAATGCTCTTCGTGCAATTTGGAAAAATCGGCCAAAGTCTGCGTGAAATGATTGTCCTTGCCGGTCATCTCGGCATTCAGATTGGCGATTTGCGATTGCAGCGTAGAATACTGTTGTTGCAAGTTGTTGATCTGCTTGTCGATCTCGATCAGTTTCTGGTTATCCTGGCTATGTTCCGTATCCTGCGCGGTTCTCAACTGCTGCATGAAGTAAAAGCCGGCGACGGCCAAACCGATCACTGAGAGAATGGCGATGATGCCTATCCACAAACCCGCGCGAGATTTTTTAACCACCACGACAGGGGCTGGATTTTCTTGTTGTTCTTCAATTACTTCGGCCACTGTTTTCCCCGCTAAATAACGTCGTCAATGTCTCTAAAATGGCAGCGTCGGTCGGCTGCCGGCTGACTGTAATTTTTTCAAACCCAACTTGCTGCGCCAATTGCTCGATCCTGTCGCTGACAACCACGAGCGGCAGTTTAAATAATATGTTCGCGGACGCCTGATCCAACAGCGCCAGCAAGTTCTGCAGCGCTTCGCCGCTGGTGACGGAGGATGCCGCCAGCTGGCCAGCGCGCAAACGCTGCACCAGCTCACTGGGATCGACGTCAGGCTGACACCGGCGATAGACTTCCAAATAATCCACCGTGGCGCCACGGCCGCGCAAAGTCTGCGCTATTTTTTCCCGGCCACCGACACCGCGCACGATCATGATCCGTTGCGCCACCACATCCTGCAGAGCGGCTTCAGCCAATAAACCTTCGCTACTGAAATCCTGCTTTGGCACGCATGCAACACTTAGTCCCGCAAGCCGCAACGTATTTGCCGTAGCCTGGCCCACGGCGGCCAGCCGTATCGCTTGTAACCGAGGCATTTTGCCATCGAACGCCTTCAGCGCAAAATCCACGGCATTGGTACTGGTAAAAATCAGCCAGTCACAGGCCAGCGCTTTTTCGATCGCAAGAGGCGGCACACACTCGGCTTGTATGTCCAACGTCGGAAAACGCACAGCCTGGCCGCCGTGCCGTTCTATCAACTGACAAAGGTTGTCGGCTTGCGCCGCCGGGCGAGTCACCAATACCTGAACGCCGTTCAGACTGCCGTTCACGAATAGAGTTCTCGCAGGATTTTATCGGCACCCTGCCTCAACAGGTCGTCGGCGATGCCTTGTCCCAGTTGCTCGGCCTGATCCAGCCCACTCTCGGCTTCCGCGCGATACAACAACTTGCCGTCCGGACTACCGACCAGACCGCGCATAAATAAACGCTCGCCCCGAATCTCGGCGAAACCGGCGATCGGCACTTGGCAGCCGCCGTTCAAGCGCGCATTCATGGCGCGTTCCGCGTTGACACGAATGCTGGTATCTTCGTCATGCAAAACCCGCAAATAGTCATGTATTTCGGCATCGTCGATCCGGCATTCGATGCCGATGGCGCCTTGCCCCATCGCCGGCAGCGATTCATCCGGCGTCAATGGCGCCGTGATGCGCTCGGCCAAGCCCAGTCTTTTCAAGCCGGCGGAAGCCAGAATGATCGCATCGTACTCACCGGCATCCAGCTTGGCGAGCCGGGTGTTGACATTACCGCGCAAACTCAAAATCTCCGCCTGCGGGAATTTTTCCTTGATTTGGCATTGCCGGCGCAAACTGGATGTGCCGATGCGAGCATCGGCCGGCAAATCGGCCAGGCTGCGATAGCTGTTGGAGACAAAGGCGTCGGTTGGATCTTCCCTATCCAATATCACCGCCAGATGCAAACCGTCCGGAAATTCCACCGGTACGTCCTTCATCGAATGCACGGCAATATCGGCCGTACCTTCCAGCATGCCTTGTTCAAGTTCCTTGACGAACAATCCCTTGCCGCCCACCTTTGCCAGCGGCGCATCGAGCATCTTGTCGCCACGGGTGACCATTTTCACCAGTTCCGTCTTCAAGCCTGGAAACGCCTGTTGCAGACGCGCCGCGACATGTTCGGCCTGCCACAGCGCCAACGGGCTTTGCCGGGTTGCGATACGAATAATTTTTTCAGTCAAAGTAGCACCTGCCGATTGTGAGCGAAACGCGTCGAAAATAGCAGTTTCGTCAGCCTATCTGAAAATTAAATAAAACTATTGTAATCCGATTCGACAAGGAAATTCTTGTAACTATTCCGCGCATTGCCCGGAAACGGCGTAGGTGATTGATTTATCGGAGCACCCGGAATCATTGCTTGCTTGAGTCATGGCGGTTTCTTAGAATGCGATACTACTGTTTTAGGAGTCCAGTGATGAGCGAAACGCGGGAATTCATCCCATTGCATATCGCGGTGTTGACCGTATCCGATACGCGTAGCGAAGAAAACGATACCTCCGGCTTGGCCTTGATCACCGGTTTGACCGAGGCTGGACATAGGCTGCACGATAGAAAAATCGTGCCGGACGACATTTATCAAATCCGCGCCATCGTCAGTCAGTGGATTGCCGACCCCGCGATTCAAGCCATCGTCAGCACCGGCGGCACCGGCGTCACCGGACGCGACGGCACACCTGAAGCGGTGTTGCCCTTGCTCGACAAAGTGCTGGACGGTTTTGGCGAAGTGTTCCGGATGATCTCCTATCAGGACATCAAAAGCTCGACGATACAATCACGGGCCATCGCAGGTGTCGCCAACGGCACCTATGTATTTTGTCTGCCGGGCTCGTCGAATGCTTGCCGCACGGCTTGGCAGAGCCTGATCAAGGACCAGCTGGATTACCGTACCCGCCCGTGCAATCTGGTGCAATTAATGCCCCGTTTATTGGAGAAATGATGCAATCCCGCTTTTTGTTTCTGGCCGCCTTGGCCGGCTTTATCGGCGTCGGCATGGGCGCTTTCGGCGCCCACGGCTTGAAGCATCTGCTGTCGGAGCATTTCCTGGACATCTATAAAACCGCGGTCAGTTATCAAATGTGGCACGCGCTGTTATTGGCCATTGTCGCGCTGCTACCGGTACACCGCTTGCTGAACTGGGCGGGGTGGTTATTGGTGGCGGGGATGGCATTGTTTTCCGGCAGCCTGTATATCCTGAGCATATTCCAGCTGAATTGGCTGGGCATCGTCACGCCGTTTGGCGGCCTTGCGTTCCTCGGTGCCTGGGGTTTGCTGGCCTTTGTCGCCTTTCAACACAAACAAAATTGAGCCATGGATAAAACCCCCAGCCGCCCACCCGCTTCCACCAATGTTGCCAGCCGTAATCAGCGCAATCTGGATAGCCACGAAGAAAAATTGCCGCCGGTCGCCGAAGATGGCTTGATCAAGGCATTGCATTGGATAATCCATATGGCCGTGCGGGCATTGGCCGTTTTGATGACTCTGGTGATTTTGTGGGCAGTAGTTGATGTGGTTTACGTGTTGTATCAAAAACTGCTGGAGCCGCCATTTTTATTGCTGACGGTCTCCGACATTCTGGCGATCTTCGGCTCATTTTTGTCGGTCCTGATCGCGATCGAGATTTTCATCAACATCACGGTCTATATCAAGCACGATGCCTTGCCGATCAAAATGGTGATCGCCACCGCGCTGATGGCGATTGCCAGAAAGGTGATCATGCTGGATTTCAAGGACCTGGCCTGGCCTTACGTGCTGGCGATGGCCGCCGTGATCCTGGCCCTGGGCCTGACCTATTGGCTCATTTCCTATAGACCCAAACCCCTTACCCACGACGAGCGATAACGATGCGCGAAGCGACTCCGAAGACCGTTTATTTAAAAGACTACACCCCGCCCGAATATCTGATCGACGAGATCGAGCTGACCTTCGAACTCGATGCTGAACGCACGCTGGTGCGCTCTCATTTAAGCCTGCGCCGTAATCCGCAATGTCATAGCGAGTGCGTGACCCTGGAACTGCAAGGCGAGGAACTGGAGCTGCTCAGCGTTGCCGTGAATGGCGAGAAACTAGCGGATACCGACTTCGTCATCACGCCGGAAGCCATGATCATCCGCCGCGTGCCGCAAGACAAGGCTTTTGTCGTCAGCATCGAAAACCGCATCAATCCAGCAGCCAATACCGCGCTGGAAGGGCTGTATCTGTCCAGCAGCATGCTGTGCACCCAATGCGAAGCGCAAGGCTTCAGGAAGATCACCTGGTTTCTGGACCGGCCGGACGTGATGACCCGTTTCAAAACCACACTGATCGCAGACAAAAACCGCTATCCGGTGCTGCTGTCCAACGGCAACCGCACCGGTCAAGGCGATTTGGCCGACGGCCGGCACTGGGTCGGCTGGCAAGATCCCTTCGCCAAGCCGTGCTATTTGTTCGCGCTGGTCGCAGGTCAATTGGAATGCGTGGCCGACGAATTCATCACGATGTCGGGCCGCCGCATCGAGCTGGAAATTTTCGTCGAACAACACAACGTCGACAAATGCGCGCACGCCATGCAATCCCTGAAGAACGCGATGCGGTGGGACGAAGAAACCTACGGCCTGGAATACGACCTGGACTTGTACATGATCGTCGCCGTCGACCATTTCAATATGGGGGCGATGGAAAACAAGGGTCTGAACATCTTCAACACCAAGTTCGTGCTGGCCCGCCCCGACACCGCCACCGACAGCGACTACGAGCATATCGAAGGCGTGATCGGCCATGAATATTTTCACAATTGGTCAGGCAACCGCGTGACCTGCCGAGACTGGTTTCAATTGAGCCTGAAGGAAGGTTTTACGGTATTCCGCGATCAGCAATTCAGCGGCGATAGAACCTCGCCGGCCGTCAAACGCATCGAGGACGTCAACGCCCTGCGCACCCGCCAGTTTGCCGAAGACGCCGGCCCCCTGGCGCATCCGGTACGCCCCGAGGCCTACATCGAAATCAACAACTTTTATACGCTGACCGTCTATGAAAAAGGCGCAGAAGTGGTGCGCATGCTGCATACCTTGTTGGGATCCGAAGGCTTCCGCAAGGGCTGCGACCTGTATTTCAAACGCCATGATGGTCAGGCCGTGACCTGCGAGGATTTCATCAAGGCACTGGAAGACGCCAACGGCGTGGAATTCGGCCAATTTCGCCGCTGGTATGCGCAAGCCGGTACGCCGCTATTGACCGTCACACAGCATTACGCTGCCGATGCGAAGCAATTGCATTTGACCATTCAACAAAGCTGTCCACCGACGCCGAATCAGCCAGTGAAACAAGCACTACACATTCCGGTCAAATTGGGCCTGTTGAACCAGGACGGTTCGACCGCGACGGTTCGCATGCGCGATAACAGCGCCACGGAAGTCACGCTGAATCTGACCGAAACGGAACAAACCTTTGTATTCGAGGATTTGCCGACACAACCCGTGGTATCGTTATTGCGAGGCTTTTCCGCCCCGGTCAACCTGAACATGGAACGCAGCCTGGAGGAACTGGCTTTCTTGCTGCGCCATGACAGCGATACCTTCAATCGCTGGGAAGCAGGCCAACAACTGGCATGCCAAATCATCTTCGGCCTGATGACCGATCTCCAGAATGGTCGTGCCTTGCAACTCGACGAGGTGATGATCGATGCCTATCGCAGCGTGCTGAGCGGCAGCTTTGACGACCTGTCTTATCAAGCCTTGCTGCTGGCGCTGCCGGAAGAAAGTTATCTGGCTGGACAGATGGCCGTCATCGATGTCGATGCTATCCACCAAGCCCGCGAATTCGTCAAAACCACGCTGGCAACCCGTTTGCGAACCGAATTCCAGGCCCTCTATGCCCAACACCATCGCGACGAATCGGGCTGTTTCGATGCCGGCGCGGTCGGCAGACGACGCATGAAAAACACCTGCCTGAGTTATTTGAGCAAACTGGAAATCGAAGACAGCTATCGCTTGGCGACGCAACAATTCCAAACCGCCCGCAACATGACCGACCAAATGGCCGCGTTAGCCGCTATCGTGAATAGTTACCATCCGAACAAGGCCGACAGCCTGGAGAGCTTTTACCGGCAGTGGGAACAGGAAGCCCTGGTCATCGACAAATGGTTTGCCCTGCAAGCCAGCAGCAGCCTGCCGAACACCTTTGCTACCGTACAAGCCTTGATGCGGCATCCGGCCTTCGACATGAAGACGCCCAATCGGGTGCGCGCGTTGATAGGCGCCTTCAGTCAGGCCAATCCAGTGCATTTTCATGCCAAAAACGGCGAAGGCTATCAATTCCTGGCCGATCAGGTATTGGTATTGAACGAACTCAACCCGCAGATCGCCTCGCGCATGGTCACGGGCCTGGCGCAATGGCGCCGTTACGACCCGGAACGCCAGGCTTTGATGAAGCAGCAACTGCAGCGCATCGTCGCCAGCGAGCATCTATCCAAGGACGTTTACGAAATTGCCAGCAAGAGTTTGGCGTAGTTGTCACAATCACGTAAACTAGCGCCGAAATAGCTCCATTAACCAACAGCATGAACTCACGCACCGCACAGGTTGAACGCAACACGCTCGAAACCCAGATTAAAATAGCTGTCAATCTCGACGGCAACGGCAGCGCCGCTTTTGCTACCGGCTTGCCGTTTCTTGAGCACATGCTGGATCAAATCGCCCGGCATGGCTTGATTGACATGGACATTGCCTGCCAGGGCGACTTGCACATCGACGCTCATCACAGCGTCGAAGACATTGGCATTACGTTGGGACAGGCTTTTGCCAAAGCGCTGGGCGACAAGAAAGGCATTTACCGTTATGGCCACGCCTATTGTCCGCTGGATGAATCGCTGTCCCGCGTAGTCGTCGATTTTTCCGGCCGTCCCGGCTTGTTTTATGCGGTCGAATTCAAGCGCGCCCTGATAGGCAGCTTCGACGTCGATTTGTTCAAGGAATTTTTCCAGGGCTTCGTCAACCACGCCGGCGTGACGCTGCACATCGATAACCTGAAAGGCGGCAACGCCCACCATATTGCCGAAACGGTGTTCAAAGCCTTCGGCCGCGCAATACGGATGGCGATCAGCCCCGATCCGCGCATGGCCGGCATCATGCCTTCAACCAAAGGTAGTCTATAATCTGCCGAAGCTGTTTTTTCTTAACCCTTTAACCTTATGTCAACAGTTGCCGTCATCGATTACGGAATGGGGAATCTACATTCCATCGCCAAAGCCCTGCAACATGCCGATCCCGGCACCAACGTCCAAATCAGTGCTGACGCCCATGTCATTCATGCCGCCGATCGCGTGGTATTCCCGGGCGTCGGCGCGATACGCGATTGCATGCAGGCATTACATCAACTGGATTTGGTCGCACCCATAGCACAAGCGGCGCGCAGCAAGCCGTTTTTAGGCATTTGCCTGGGCATGCAGGCGATGTTGAGCGATAGCGAAGAAAACGACGGCATCTCTTGCCTGAATTTGATTTCCGGTCATGTGCGCCGCTTTGCCCAGGACTTGCGCGACGAACACGGCGAAATCCTGAAGGTTCCGCACATGGGCTGGAATCGGGTCAGACAAAAGCCACACCCTTTATGGCAAGGCATTCCGCAAGACAGCCGGTTTTACTTCGTCCATAGTTACTATGCAGTGCCAGATCGGGCTGAGGACAGCATCGCCACCAGCGATTACCCCGCCCCCTTTACCTGCGCCATGGCTAGGGATAACGTGTTTGCCGTGCAATTTCACCCCGAGAAGAGTCAGGTCGTGGGCTTACAACTGTTACAGAATTTTTTGCGCTGGGATGGCGCCGTTTAAATCACATGTCGCGCCGGACATCGGCTTTTTTATTTTTCTTAGATACAGTAATTAAACATTGAGATTGAGCTATGTTGCTGATACCTGCAATTGATTTGAAAGAAGGGAAATGTGTCCGTTTGCGCCAAGGTCGTATGGAAGATGACACGGTATTTTCAGAAGATCCCGTGGCTGTGGCCGGGCGCTGGGTTGAAGCAGGAGCCAAGCGACTGCATTTGGTCGATCTGGACGGCGCTTTCGCCGGCAGACCCAAAAATGCCGATGTGATTCATGCGATCGTCGAAGCTTACCCTGACGTGCCCGTACAAATCGGTGGCGGCATTCGCGATGAAGACACGATTCAGGCTTACCTGGAAGCCGGCGTCGAATATGTCATCATCGGCACCAAGGCTGTCAGCGAGCCGCATTTCGTCCGCGACGCCGCGATCGAATTTCCCGGCCATATCATCGTCGGCCTGGACGCCAAAGATGGCCGAGTCGCCATCGACGGCTGGTCCAAACTATCACGTCACGACGTGGTTGATCTGGCGAAAAAATTCGAATCGCAAGGTGTTTCCGCGATCATTTACACCGACATTTCCCGCGACGGCATGATGCAGGGCGTCAATGTCGAGGCGACCGCCAATCTGGCGCGAGCAGTCAATATTCCCATCATCGCCTCCGGCGGCATCACCAATATCGAAGACATCCGCGCCCTGGGCGAAGTCGCGCATGAGGGCATCATGGGCGCCATCACCGGCCGCGCGATCTATGAAGGTACACTGGATTTCGCCGAAGCGGAAAAACTTGCGGAATCATTTGGATAATTCATGAGCCTGGCTAAACGCATCATCCCCTGTCTGGACGTCGACAACGGCCGCGTGGTCAAGGGCGTCAAGTTCGTCGATATTCGTGACGCTGGTGACCCCGTCGAAATCGCCCGGCGCTATGACCGGGAAGGCGCCGACGAAATCACCTTTCTGGACATCACCGCCACTCATGATGATAGAGATACCATCGTGCATGTGGTCGAACAGGTCGCCAGCGAGGTCTTCATTCCGCTGACGGTTGGCGGCGGCATCAGAACGCTGGACGACATCCGCCGCATGCTGAATGCCGGCGCGGACAAAGTCGGCATCAATAGCGCCGCGGTGTTTCGCCCCGAGTTCGTCAAGGAAGCCGCGGACAAGTTCGGGTCACAATGCATCGTCGTCGCGATCGACGCCAAGAAAGTCAGCCAAGCCGGCGAACCGGACCGCTGGGAAATCTTCACCCACGGCGGCCGCAAACCCACCGGCATCGACGCCGTTGAATGGGCCCGTAAAATGGCCGATTACGGCGCCGGTGAACTCCTGTTGACCAGCATGGACAGGGACGGCACCAAATCCGGTTTCGACCTGGTGTTGACCCGCGCAATCAGCGAAGCGGTCAGCATACCGGTCATCGCCTCCGGCGGCGTAGGCAATCTCGATCACCTGGCCGACGGCATCATAGCAGGCAAGGCCGATGCGGTATTGGCCGCCAGCATCTTCCACTTTGCCGAATACACCATCGAACAAGCCAAGCGCCACATGCAAGCCAGAGGCATAGAGGTTCGCCTGTGACCGCGGCCTGGCTGGACGAAATCCAGTGGACCGAAGACGGCCTGGTGCCCGTGATCGCGCAGCAACACGACACGGGCCGCGTCGTGATGTTTGCCTGGATGAACCGCGAATCGTTGAGGTTTAGCGTCGAGGAAGGTTATGCGGTATACTGGTCGCGTTCTCGCCAGCGTTTATGGCGTAAAGGCGAGGAATCCGGGCACAGGCAAAAGATCATCGATATACAATTGGATTGCGACGCCGACGTCATATTGATTAAAATTGCCCAAGAAGGCGGCATTGCTTGCCATACCGGCCGGGAAAGCTGCTTTTACCGCAGTTTAATCGACGGACAGTGGCAAACCACCGAACCCGTCTTGAAAGATCCCAAATCCATCTACAAATAACTCACAAAGCCGGCATAGCTCAGCAGGTAGAGCAGCGCACTCGTAACGCGAAGGTCGTAGGTTCGATTCCTATTGCCGGCACCATTTTTCATTAAAAAATCAATTGGTTATGATCTCATGATCAGCCACTTGATTTTTGCTGATTTACCCACTGGGTAAATCACGATGCTAATCGCAACATAGTTACCCCTTCAACCTTAGTCAGCATCTCGACTGCTGCAATCAGTTCACCAACTTCCGCTGGCGAATAATGCACTGTGATGTCGCCATCGATGTGATGCATCAAGGCTTTCCTGGTTTCCAATGGCACACCCGCAAGTCGTAACCTCCTTGCAAAGGTATGCCTGAGGTTATGAGGTCCTGATAAAACCTCTTTGCCTACTGGCAGTCCTGCTCTTACCCAAGCTTTTTTCCAGGCAGAGTTATACATTCGAACAACCGGTTTACCCCTGTAACCAAAAACATGCGTGGCAATTTTTCCACGCCGACTTTCAATTACATTTCTCGCCGTAGTGTTTAGTACCAATAAGCACGGTGTACCGTTTTTAGTAAAGTCTCCTGGTACTAGGAAGACCGAAGATCCGATTTCAGGAATCTTGATTTCCCATTCCCATCGCAATTCACCCACCACTTTATCTCTGGCACCGGTATTCACTGCAAACATCGCCATTTCCGCTAGATGCGCCGGCAACTCTTTAAAGAATCGCCGTTGCTCATCAATATTTAGCGGATAGGGATGAGCTGTATCGCCCCAATTTGGTGATCGCAGTAATGGCGCCGTCGGTATCCAAGGTTTATTATCAAGATCCCGCCATACCCGAGAAGCGAGAGTTAATATCCTTCTTACAACAGACAACTCTCTGTTAACAGTACCGCTTTTAATTCCGAGGTGTTGACGATGTTCGATATAGGGCTGTAATGTACCTTGATGCACTTGATCAATTCTTAGATGACCAATCCACGGATCCAAGTTTTCTAAACACTTGGCATCTCGACTTAAACTTGGTTTCACCTCCTCGTTTAAAAATTTTGTTGCTGCTTCTCGAAATGTTTTGAATCTAGGTGCCGCCGACTCGACTTTGGCTGCCGCTATGGCCCGGTGGTATTCGACTTCTGCTTCTTGCCACGTGCTCGCTGTAAAGCGGTGGCGAACTCTTCCGAGTCCGTCGATTCGTTTGTCAATCGAGCCTTTCCCTGTTTCTTTGTCCCAGTACAAGCCTGGGAGACTGTTTCTTTTTGCCATGATGGTTTCTCCCTAACCCTCACGTTGCGGATAATATACTCATCTAAAACGCGATTAAGTTCAAGTAAGTCAAACCCAACACCTTGCTTTCCCAATGAAATCTCTGTAAGAAGGGATCTAATCTCCCGATCAAACAATGTTCGCCCCATACCACAGTAATAGGCGGCATCTTCAGGTCTTAGAATTCGTGGGGGATAGCCATACATTGGTCGGATCAGTGTTTCGTAAAAGAGTAATCATTCCCTCATTTTCAAAGCCACTTGTAACTGGCATTAGCTTTTTTGCAACTGGTATTGACAATAAGAAAAAAATATTGGCTCTTCCGTATTTCGCGGAGTAGCCCCGACATATAGGGTTATGCATAACCGAACAACCGTCTCCCTTCGATATCAAGCCAGATATGCTGAAACAGGCGGACGGTATTGTAAATGCCAAAGCAGCGTCGTTTGATGCTTTTGATTTTGTTGTTAAGCCCTTCAACAAAGCCACTGGTTTCCCGGCGAATGAAATAGTTGGTGATTTCATTTCGCCAGTTTTGATAGGTTTTGACAAACGCATCAAAGCCCTTCAACTTCAAGACTTTGATATGCTCCATCCAGCGATCCAAGGCTTTTTCGGCCTCAGCCTTATTGAGTCGGCGCTCAAAAATACCCGTCAAAAGCTCCCGTTGGATATAGACTTCTCGCAAAATGGGGGCTTGCTGGAATAGAAAAAGCAAAACGGTTTGCTGATCGGCAGAGAGTTCCATCCAGCGCTTCCGAAAAGCCCACATCGCGCCTTTCAGCTTGGCATAATCCTCGGCAGACAGGGTATTCTTGAGTTTTTTCATTTCCGCCTTGCGGACCTGGTCGGCGCCGTCTCGATAATGCTTGGCGACATGGAAGCGATCAACCACCACCTCGACGCCGGGCAATGTCTCATAGACGGCGTTGCGATACCCTTCATACATGTCCACGCAGACGCGTTGTAACGCGTGTTGCTGTGCCTCGGGAATATTCTGCAAAAAGGCTTTAACCGTTTCTTTTTTGCGGTCGGGCAGCACCGCCAGAATCCGCTTATGGTCCTCGGTATCGATAGCCGACACGATGACCACAAAATCTTGATGCCCTTTTTTCAAAGCGATTTCATCCAGTCCCAGCAAGCGAATGCCTTGGATGGCAGACCAATCAACTTGTTGGGCCACGTGCCGATTGATAATCCCTTCCGCCGCTTCGGCGCTGATGCCGTGCTTCACGTCCATGTCGGTCACGCTGCTGTTGATCAATTCACGCAATATCCACTGCTCATACGCTTTGGTATGGGGGCTTTTCCAGTTATACCAGCCACATTGTTGCGTGGTCGTCGGACCTTTGGGGCAGTCAGGGCATCGATAGCGCTTGGGGGTTAGCTTGATCCAAACCGGCCGATCGAAAATCGACAAATGACGCAAGGTGATTTCTCTGCCATAGCCATAAAACTTATCGATCCTCTGGCCGCATTGATGGCAGGTTGCACTGGTTAACGTACTACTGACCGTGATGATGAACTCGCCTTTGGCGGTGGTTTCAACTTTTTCGATACAAACATCAGGTATATCCAGCGGTATTTGAAGTAGCGACTGTGTCATCACGATACTCCAGCGTTAAATTGTCGACCTTAGCAAAACTCACTGTGGCAGGCAAAGACTATAGCACTACATGTAGTGGTTTCTCCGCAAAATACGGAAGAGCCAAAATATTGTGAGTTGCAGATGTCTGATACCTGAATCCGTGACTCCACATATTGCCAGACCTTTTATTCGTCATACTCTTCCAAAATTCGCTGAATTTAAAAGTGTGGTCCGGGCAATCGAGTTTAACGGCTAGAAATGCAGCGTATTATCTGGAATATTTTCCCTACATGATTCAATTTGATGGACTTTAGGCGCAGGATTCCCAGGCCACTGTGAATTTGCGGCGTTGTGCTATCGATGGCAGAGCGATCAGTCGCTAGCCGGCGGCGAGTTTGGCGTAGGTGGATTCAAAAGCGATGAAACCGGGACAGCTCTGTGAAAAGCGCAGCTTCAGCCGGTGCCCGCTACGGATGAGTCGCGCGGCCAGATACATCAGTTCCTGGATCACGGTTTTGATACGCCGCCGCTTGGCAGGATGCCTGACCGGGCTTTGTTCGCCCAGCAAGCCGATCAGGCCTATCCAGCGCAGGATGTTGTAGCTATAGGCGCTGAGGCTCATGATCAGGTCGTTGGTGGCAAACTTGCCGGATGGCAGGCGCTCGATATCCAGATCGGTCTTGAATTCGCTGTGGAATTGTTCAGCGGTGGCATGGTCGCGATAGAGGGCAATAACCATGGCATCGTCGTAATCGGCCACCGGCAGACTGGTCCACCAGCCTTCGATTTCGATATCCGGTAGCACGAGGGCTTGGCCTTGAGCCGTGATGGTGCGCTCGGTGATTTGCATGACCCGGCGACAGGTATAGGTTTTACCGTTGCGAGTGTGTTGCTCCATGACACTGAACAAGGCCACGCGTTTGCCTTCGCGCGGTGTGGTCCACTGGCCGTGTTGTTCGGCGTAGGCCAGCCAGGCGTCGGCATCTTGTTTACGCGGGTTCCATTTGATGATGAAATCGACCTGATCGGCTTCGTGTAAGTCGATGCGATTGTCGAGCGCGTCGTGACCGCCATCCAGCCGGACCAACAAAGGCAAAGTCGTCAAACGTTTCGCGGCGGCGAGTCCGCGCTCCAGCGCATAGCGGAATTCGTATTGGCAATGCTGCTTGCCTTCGCGCAGTTCATTACCAATACACCAGCCCTCTTTACCCAGATAGAGGGCAATCGGGGCGTAGCCGTCAAAACCTTTGTAGGTTCGGGAGACGCCTTCTTTGCAGGTTTTTTCGTTGTTCATGGGGTAAACATCGATATCCAACGCGACATGGCCTGTGGCTAACGGCGTTACCGGCACCTGGGCGTGAGCCAGAAAATCGAGGTTGCTTTGATAAATGATCGGTAATAAGGCGTCGGCGTGTTCATCCAGTCGCTGTCTGAGGCGGGCGCTGGAGGGTACTTGATGAATGGCGAGCGCGGCTTTGAAATAGTCGTCGTCGCGATGGTTTTCGATGGCTTCGAAGTCGCTTTTGCCCAGGCTAAGGGTGCCTATATAGCTTTTGATAATATCGGCGTGAGCAATACCGTGCCGTAGCGGAATACCTTTTTCCAGCGCCTGATTGAGCTGGCCATATTGATTCAAACATAAACCGACCAAGGCTAATCCAGAATGGCTGGTATAAAATTCAGTTTCAGATTGCTCCAGGATAAACCGCTTCATGAATCACTCGCCGGGTGAATGGAAGAATAGCGGTATTATCCCAGAATAAGCGTTTTAAATCATTGCGTTGCGGCCGTGGATGGCCTTTTAAGTCACGGATTCAGGTGATAATGAAAATGAGGTTAAACCTGAATCCGTGACTCCACATATTGCCAGACCTTTTATTCGTCATACTCTTCCAAAATTCGCTGAATTTAAAAGTGTGGTCCGGGCAATCGAGTTTAACGGCTAGAAATGCAGCGTATTATCTGGAATATTTTCCCTGCATGATTCAATTTGATGGACTTTAGGCGCAGGATTCCCAAGCCACTGTGAATTTGCGGCGTTGTGCTATCGATGGCAGAGCGATCAGTCGCTAGCCGGCGGCGAGTTTGGCGTAGGTGGATTCAAAAGCGATGAAACCGGGACAGCTCTGTGAAAAGCGCAGCTTCAGCCGGTGCCCGCTACGGATGAGTCGCGCGGCCAGATACATCAGTTCCTGGATCACGGTTTTGATACGCCGCCGCTTGGCAGGATGCCTGACCGGGCTTTGTTCGCCCAGCAAGCCGATCAGGCCTATCCAGCGCAGGATGTTGTAGCTATAGGCGCTGAGGCTCATGATCAGGTCGTTGGTGGCAAACTTGCCGGATGGCAGGCGCTCGATATCCAGATCGGTCTTGAATTCGCTGTGGAATTGTTCAGCGGTGGCATGGTCGCGATAGAGGGCAATAACCATGGCATCGTCGTAATCGGCCACCGGCAGACTGGTCCACCAGCCTTCGATTTCGATATCCGGTAGCACGAGGGCTTGGCCTTGAGCCGTGATGGTGCGCTCGGTGATTTGCATGACCCTGCGACAGGTATAGGTTTTACCGTTGCGAGTGTGTTGCTCCATGACACTGAACAAGGCCACGCGTTTGCCTTCGCGCGGTGTGGTCCACTGGCCGTGTTGTTCGGCGTAGGCCAGCCAGGCGTCGGCATCTTGTTTACGCGGGTTCCATTTGATGATGAAATCGACCTGATCGGCTTCGTGTAAGTCGATGCGATTGTCGAGCGCGTCGTGACCGCCATCCAGCCGGACCAACAAAGGCAAAGTCGTCAAACGTTTCGCGGCGGCGAGTCCGCGCTCCAGCGCATAGCGGAATTCGTATTGGCAATGCTGCTTGCCTTCGCGCAGTTCATTACCAATACACCAGCCCTCTTTACCCAGATAGAGGGCAATCGGGGCGTAGCCGTCAAAACCTTTGTAGGTTCGGGAGACGCCTTCTTTGCAGGTTTTTTCGTTGTTCATGGGGTAAACATCGATATCCAACGCGACATGGCCTGTGGCTAACGGCGTTACCGGCACCTGGGCGTGAGCCAGAAAATCGAGGTTGCTTTGATAAATGATCGGTAATAAGGCGTCGGCGTGTTCATCCAGTCGCTGTCTGAGGCGGGCGCTGGAGGGTACTTGATGAATGGCGAGCGCGGCTTTGAAATAGTCGTCGTCGCGATGGTTTTCGATGGCTTCGAAGTCGCTTTTGCCCAGGCTAAGGGTGCCTATATAGCTTTTGATAATATCGGCGTGAGCAATACCGTGCCGTAGCGGAATACCTTTTTCCAGCGCCTGATTGAGCTGGCCATATTGATTCAAACATAAACCGACCAAGGCTAATCCAGAATGGCTGGTATAAAATTCAGTTTCAGATTGCTCCAGGATAAACCGCTTCATGAATCACTCGCCGGGTGAATGGAAGAATAGCGGTATTATCCCAGAATAAGCGTTTTAAATCATTGCGTTGCGGCCGTGGATGGCCTTTTAAGTCACGGATTCAGGGTTAAAGGCTGCTTTGAACGAATGTTTACTTTTGAATTCTACATTCGATATTTAGAGATGAATCACCGCGACGATTTACGTAGAGTCCGGAGACTAAATAAGATTATTACAAATAGGTTAATAAAATTATATAAGGAAAAAAACAAATCTGAATCTGAGATGATAATATCTAGTGATGCTGATGAGTTTGAGATTAGGATTTTGTCCGCTTGGTCATTAAAATATATTCAACTCCGTGACAATAATATTACAGACTTTCTTAAAATATTTTATTTTGTAGATAAACTCAAATCAGTTGAAATTCAAAAATTTCTTTTCCAGAAGGTTCAATCATTTAAAAAGTATGTAAAACAGAGCCAATCGCAACTTCCTTATTGCTTTTACGATTTAACCCGCCCTAATGATATATATTACGTTTTTAATTGGTGGTGTACGCATATAGATCTCCAGCCTGGCCAAGAAAACAAGAAAGTAACAGACATTAGAATGAAGAGAGAAAAACCATTAAAAAATGACGATGGCTCCAATTTCTCCAATATTGTTAGGACTTCGCCAGATTTTTTTTCACCAAATGTAATTTTAAATAAAGAAGATCGATATTCAGTCTATAGTACCAATACGCATTCAATTAAAATTAATGACAAGGAATTATCAAATGCAACGGTATTGAGCATCCGTTTTGATAACGATATTCAAGCCATCCCCGAGGCATTTAAACATTTTGAAGCCTATCTTCGTATCGATAACGCGACGTGGCATACCGAAAAACGTAAGTCTGAATCCAACCCCAGTTTGGATCATATAAAGCACAAGCCTTATTCTGACATCATGCTGTTAGAACAATCTGATCAATATGCTAAGGTAATTGAAAGATATGACTACATATCAGCCTATCTTCTTGGGCTGATGTGCTTCGACGAAGTAAAAAAGATCAAAATGAAAAATAAAGAAACCAAGAAAGATGAAAAAACGATAGAGCAGGAAGCAGCCAATACCATCTCCGAGCACATTTATAAAAATACAAAATTAACCTTCGAAAACTATAAAATTATTGATGGTTACAAAAAAGTCTCAAATTTAATCAATGTAATTCATGAAATCATAAAGCTCAAACAAAATAGACAGCGATATGGCAAGAAATATAGCAACAAAGATGAATTTACAAAAAATGTGCTCGGGAAATAAAACAGAAATGGGGCCATTAGCAATGGAATTTTAATCTATCCCGTTCTTAAAAAATCTCAGTCACATATACATTACCTGAGAACTGCCTTGGGATAACACCCTGATGCATTCAGATGCTCGGCAGTCCTCGATTACTTTCTTAATGTCCTTATACCTCGTCTGATCGATTTGCGGTCAGGCGAGGTTTCATTGTTTCCTTAGCACCAGTTGTTTGCCCTGCATCGCCTTGCGGTCTGATGCGGTGAGCGGCTGCGCGCATTTTATTTCAGGAGTTCGTTTTATGACTGTGCAATGTCCCATTTGTAGTTCCCGGCAAGTGGTTAGTCTGGATCGTGGCAAAAAAATCGGTGGCGTGATCGGTACGGTGGGCGGTGCCGCGAGCGGCGTGGCTGGAGCCATGACCGGCGCAGCTACCGGCGCGGAAGTCGGCTTAACCGTCGGTCTGATAGCCGGGCCAGTTGGCAGCACCATGGGCAGTGTTGCCGGCGCTATTTTCGGTGCCCTGATTGGCGCGGCCACAGGTGGGGTCACTGGTGCAAAGCTGGGCGAAGTCATCGATCAGCGTGTGCTGGATAACTACGTCTGCCAAGACTGCGGCTTGTCTTTTAGTCACCATGCCAGACTAGATCAGCCTATTTAGTTTTTCGGTGTGCTTCGTTTCAACAGCCGCGCAAAGCTATCAGCTTTCAGCTATCTCGCTGGCTGTTTTCCTGTTTAACTTATCTTTAGGAGTACTTCATGGCTCATCTTGTCGAACAAATGGCCTACGTTGGCCAAACGCCCTGGCATGGCCTGGGCAATCCACTCGCCCCCAAACAACCCTTGGAAGTTTGGGCCAAGCAAGCCGGGATGGATTGGCAAATCCAGGAATCCGAGGTTCGGTTCATGGCCGATCAGGTCGGTCATCTGGGGACAATCCACACCTTTGCGGATCAAAAGGTGTTGTACCGTTCAGATACCAAGCAGGCTTTGTCGGTGGTATCCCAACGCTATCAAGTCGTGCAACCCCGCGAGGTGTTGGAGTTCTATCGCGATCTGACCGAAATTGCCGGTTATGAGCTGGAAACCGCTGGCGTGTTAAAAGGCGGCAAGAAGTTCTGGGCCTTGGCGAAAACTGGACAATCGACCGCGCTGAAGGGCAACGATCTGGTCAATGGTTATCTGCTTTTAGCTACGTCCTGCGACGGGACGTTAGCGACTACGGCAACGCCCACCACGATCCGGGTGGTCTGCAATAACACGCTGACCATTGCGATGAACGGCGCGACACAAGCCATCAAGGTGCCGCATAGTACCCGTTTTGATGCGCAGGCCGTCAAACAGCAGCTAGGTTTGGCGGTTTCTCAATGGGATGCCTTCATGTACCGGATGCGCACGCTGTCGGAACGTAAGGTAAAAACGCATGAAGCGATGAACTACTTTCTGCGGGTACTGTGCGACGTGCAGCCAGCCAATGCAGAACCGGTAGCTCTCAGCAATGAACGGGCGTTGAAGAAAGTGCAAAGCCTTTACGACGGCCAAGGTCATGGCGCTGAACTGGAATCTGCCAAAGGCACGGCTTGGGGACTGCTGAACGCGGTCACCGAATATGTCGATCACGAGAAGCGAGCCCGCAGTACCGAGAGTCGGATGGATTCGGCCTGGTTCGGACAAGGCGCGATCATCAAACAACGGGCCTTGGACTCAGCGCTGCAACTCGCCGCTTAAACCGGTAATGCCGAGTTTCTCTACAACACCCCTTTACTAGCACAACGACACAACACCATAAAACGCCTGGTCAGCCCACAAGCTGACCGGGCGTTTTTGTGTCTGTGGTTTCGTTAATCCAATTTCACGTTATGAATCTCAGGAGGTCATGATGGCCAAAACTGCCTTACAACATTCAACCTCAACCAAACCGCGTCCTGCCTTACGCTTGGTCGGCACCAAAGACTTACCGCGCGAAGACTGGCTAGAAGTCCGAAAACG
Source organism: Methylomonas rapida (assembly GCF_024360925.2). Classification (NCBI taxonomy): domain Bacteria; kingdom Pseudomonadati; phylum Pseudomonadota; class Gammaproteobacteria; order Methylococcales; family Methylococcaceae; genus Methylomonas; species Methylomonas rapida. The sequence continues at coordinate 4,333,554 of NZ_CP113517.1, forward strand.
CGGCATTGGCAGTTCAGATGCTGCGGCTGCGGTCGGTCTGAATCCCTATAAATCCCAGTTGGAACTCTGGCTGGAGAAAACCGGCCGTGATGGCAACTTGCCAAAGGCTGATCCTCATGACGAGGAAAGCCCAGCTTACTGGGGTAACATTTTAGAACCGATAGTCGCAGCGCATTACACCAGACGCACAGGGCATAGGGTGCGGCGCATCAATGCGGTGCTGCAACATCCCCATCCTGGTCTGTCCTGGATGCTGGCCAATATCGATCGTGAAGTCATCGGCGCTGACGATGTGCAGATTCTGGAATGTAAAACCGCCGGCATCAATGGTGCCAGACTCTGGAAGGAAGGCGTGCCGGAGTACGTGCAACTTCAAGTGCAACATCAGTTAGCGGTCACCGGTAAGGCATCTGCCGATGTGGCTGTCCTGTTGGGTGGTCAACATCTGGAGATTCACAGGATTCAACGTGATGGCCAGGCCATCAGCCTGAAAGCATGTCGATTTCGACATGCTTTCACAATTACTCGTTATTGGCATTAACTGTTACTTCAAAATCATCGCAAAGCTTTTCCACCAAATCCTCGGTTTCCTTGAAGAAATAATCGCCCACCGTCTTCTTGCGTAAGGCCCGGAATCGGCGGTACAACTTGGCAAAATCGCTGTAAATTTCCGCTTCCGATACCTGAGATTTGATCTTGACGATCAGGCGTTTGCCTTCGTCTTCCTGGCGGACAAAATCGAAAAACTCCTGAATTTTGCCTTCAAAGTCCTTGATCAGGCTGCCGACAACCGCTTCCTGATCGTTGCGGGCCTCAATGATTTTCAAAATATCAAATTGATAGCTGCCACCGCCCGGCTCGGTTCCCTCTGCTACTTTAGGCGGCTGCTTTTTCTTGGCTTCGGTTGTCTGGGCTTCCACTTCAATGATGCCGATTTGGTTGTCGAAATACACCTCAATCGGGTCTTTGACATCGTCCGAGCGGTGCATCAGGTTGTAGAGGGTGTTGAATTTGCGCCAGAAGTGCAAGAAAGACGGTATGCTGAATTTAAGCTCCAGTTCGATCACATACTCGATCCGGTTCAGGATGGTGAAATACTGCGCCGTTTTAGCCTTGGTATCCGCCGTCCGCTTGGGATTGGCGTCGATAAACTTCTCGATACTGTTTTCAAGGTCCAGATAGTTTTCCGGATCGTCCCGCTTGTCGGCATCCTTGTAAATCGCCATGAAGACATCGAAAAACTTTTGGTACACCTCCGACTTTTTCAGTTCGGTGTACAGAATTTCCAACACCCGCTTGTCACTGAATGGATCAAAGTCGCTGACCACGACATCGGAGAAATGCTCGAATGCGTCCTTGATATTCTGCACATTCACATTCTCGTAAGAGAAATCAATGATCTTGCAGTCGTTTTTGTACTTGGTGGTGCGGTTGACGCGGGAGATCGTCTGTATGGCACTGATGCCGCGAATCTCCTTATCCAGAAACAAGGTATGCAGCCGCCGTTCATCGAAACCGGTTTGTAACTTGGCGACCACGATGATCAAACCATTTTTTCTCAGCGAAAATTGCTCCAGCACCTTCTCTTCGGATAGGCCGCCATTCAGGCCTTTGGCGCTTTGTTCATCCTGGTTTTCCGAATAAACGATATAAATCGGGGCGTCGGCGTATTTCTGGTATTTAGGCTCTTTGACCCGCTCATTAAAATATTTAGTCACCGCCTCTTTGTAAGCAATGGCGGCTTTGATCGAATAAACTGCCAGCATGGCTTTACCGGTACCGCGTATCTGCCGGTAAACATCTTTAACCAACATATCGGCCACATAGTTGGCGATAGCGTCTATGCGCTCGCGATTTTCGTAGATTTGCTTCTTCTGCACATCCTTGTATTCCTTGACCTCAAAGCCTTCCAACACGTTTTGCGGCACATCGAACAGCATCTTGGAGGCCACCGGCACGATATTCTTCAGCGGATTTAGAATAAAGCCATCCTCAATGGCTTCTTTCATGGTGTAAGAATCAAACGGCACCCACAACTTTTCGCTTTCGGCATAGCCGCTGTATTCGCCAAAACGGGCCAGGGTGTGATCATCCGGCGTCGCCGTAAAGCCGATAATCAGATTCTTCTTGCTGCGCTTGGCTTGGTAGGCTTTGTCCTGATCGAAAGCGGATTGCAATTCATCGAAGATATTGACCATGTCTTCGTGCAACTCGCCGCTGTTGGAGCGGTGAATCTCGTCAATCAAAAACACGATACGCAGCTGGGCCAACTTGTCCAACACCTCTTGATCCAGCATGTCGCGGGCGGCGCCGAACTTTTGCAGGTTGACAATCACAATCCGCATGTCGGATTTCAAGGCCTCCTGAAAGGTCTTCTTGTTGTGCGCCTCGATATACATGCGCTTGTCGATGTTCATGTTCAACATCAGGGAATCGAGCTGGCTGCGCAGCTGGAGCCGGTCGACCACAATCATGATCTTGTCGTAAACATACGCGCCATTGCGCCGCATGTCCTTGAGTTGCAGGGCCGTCCAGCCAATGATATTGGATTTACCAAAGCCCGCCGCGTATTGCATCAACAACGAATAAACATTCTTGTTGTTGGCGTAGGCCTTGCGTTTGTCGATCAGCTCCTGGCGTTTGGCGGGCGAAACATTCGTCAGTTGTTTTTCCAGCAAGGCAATGAAGTAGTCATCTTCGCCTTCGTGTTCCAAAAACTCGTCAATTTTGGCGATGATTTTGTCGGTGCCGAACTTTTGCTTGGGCCTCGGCGAAATCAGCTGGCCTTTTTCATCTTTAAGCTGCTTTACGCCATTCACTACATAAACATCGCGCTCGATGAAGTTGTAATACAGGATTTCCTTTTCGATGAATGCCTTGCCGTAATGGCAGGTAAATAGCTCCTTGAATTTGTCCTTTTTATCGGCGCCGGGGTTCAGCAACGGATAGGGCTTGAACACCTTCATCACCCGTTTTTCATACTCTTCGCGATCAAACTTGCCCTGGCGGCAGGTTTCCAGAATCTCGTCGAAAAAGTCGGCGATATTGCGAATGACGTAAGTGTCCTTGATGTCGGTGGTGGTGATATGAATGGCTTTTTCAAAGACTTTCAGAAAATCACGGCGGACGGCTTCCTTGTCTTTTTCACTGAGCAGGGCGTTGGCGTCAACGTGCGTGTAATAAGCCCTCACGGCGTCGAAATAATCCTTGATGACTTTGCCGCGACCGTTTTTTTGCGCGCTCTGGTTGGTGTAGTTGGATTTCAGCTCGCTATAGCCCAGATAAATGCCGTTTACAAAAAACGCTAAATCCGGTCGGAAGGAATAGATCAGCTTGTCCTGGTAGCGGTATTTATACGGCAGTTCCTGCACCACCGAAAAAATATTCTGCTCAAACAGCGCGTTGTCGTGGATCACGCTGTCGGCGGTGTAAAACAAGTGTAATTTGATGCCTTGCAAGGCGATGGATTTATTGGCGTTCAAGAACAAGGCCTTGTTACGACTGCTGCCGCAACGTTCCTGGATCAGTTCGATTAAATCGTTTAACAATGTCCGTCTGTTGCCGGCGTATTTTTTCAGCAAGGTCTCATAAGGCTTCTGGTTCAGTTCGGTTTCAGAAATGAAGGCTTCCAGGTCTTCTTCGATAATCAGCGAATGAGTGACGGTATTGGCTTTGACTTCCCGGTAGCCCAGGCTATCGCGCAGAAACGGCAGCAAAAACTTATCTTGCAGGTGTAATTCATTCATCGTCGGTCATCCATTCCGTTTTGACTTGGGCAATCACGTCTTCCAATAAACTCGGGCGAATATGCAGGGATGATTTTTGCGGAATGGCGGTCAATAACGCCACCACTTCGGCAGGGCTGCGGGTTTGCTTACGCACCGCACGGATCAGCAAACCCAGCGTGCCGTGCGTGGTGATATTGAGGTTTTTAGCCGCCAAACGCGCGGCCGTGTCATCGGTTAGCATCATGGCAATATCATGCTGCAAGCACAAGGCCAGTGCCTCACGTTCGCCGCTATGCAAGGTATATAAAGCCGCCACCGCGTTCACTTGAGGTGAAGCGGATACTATCGATTGCCGGACCAGATTCACGGCAGGATGCAACAATGCACTGGGTCGATGCCGCTCAACCTCCTGCCAGACCGCTTCAGGCACCAAAATGGCGGCGTAATCGCTCAACACATCCAGGGCGGCCAATTCATCCAGATGAATCAACGGCCCGGCGTCGGCGACGACCAGCGCGATTTTAGTCGTCGCCATGCAAGCCCCATTGCACATCATCCTTGATAAAGGCTTCGGTCAACGCCTCTTGATGGGATTCCAGATAACGCCGTAAGGCATCGTTGACGATTTCCTGAAAACTGCCTGCCCAACCTTGATGTACCAGGGTTTGCGCCTGGTTGAACAATTGATCGGGTATTTCGGCTTGCACGGTTTGGGTCATGGTGAATCCTCCTAAAGGATGCAGATTTTGCCGGTCACGACATCGTTGATCAGGGTTTTACGCAGTTCTTTAAGCTTTTCAATCTGAGCGTTGATGGCTTCGACAATGGCGTCGATTTGCGCGGTTTTCTCGTCGAGGTAATCGGCGATGGCTTTTTGCTCGCGTTGAGTTGGTAATGCTGTGCATATTTGAAAAAAATCTTTGGAGTACAACCTCAATCGAGAAGATACAATTCCTTTAGAGTTCCTTGTCATTTCGGTTATTGCATTCGGTGTCCTATATAAATAATCGAAATATCGATAACTATATGGCTTATATTTATTGGGTTTATAAACGCCATAAGCCGGACTACAAATACCATCTTCTTTTGCTGTTCCTAAAGCCCCCATCCAAGCCCACATGGTGTTAATAATCAAATCACCTGTTTTGCACAGCTTATAGCCTTCCATGGTTTCAGCCATAAACATATTTACATTTTTTTCTGAACGGCGTGTAACCCCAGTGATGTGTGAAACGGTGAGTAACGTCTCATCGCCAAAAATGCTAAGGCTCCCTCTTTCCTCAAAAATATCTTTATTTCTGGTGACTTCCCAATACGCCGGAATCTCACCAATCCACTCAATCCCACTGTCTTTCATGGGAACCGATTTATCCAGCCCGCGCGTGACGGTTTCGTTAATCAGCGCTTGCTTGAGTTCGCCGTAGTGCTTCGCCTTTTGAGTCAACAGGTCGATTTGTTGGTCGATTTTCGCGGTTTTTTCGTCGAGATAATCGGCTATGGCTTTTTGTTCTGGGGAAGGTGGGAACAATAAAGGTATATTTGCTATTTGACCCAGATTAAAGGCTTCCTTCGACGCGCCGTTTTGTTCAAATTGAATGTAATTTTTTATAAACGGCGATTTTAGAAAGAGAGAAATATAAAAGACATTAAACCAAGATTTTATTCTCAAAAATGCAATGTGTTGGCTAATATTAGCAGAACCAAAGCCAACAGGTACCACACAAGTTCTACCGATAGATGCCCCAGTGATATTAATTAAAATATCACCTGCTTTTAATCGAGAGCCTTTCATAGACTCATGAATTTCTTCTGGAATAAAAGAGGCTCTTCCGTATTTCGCGGAGTAGCCCCGACATATAGGGTTATGCATAACCGAACAACCGTCTCCCTTCGATATCAAGCCAGATATGCTGAAACAGGCGGACGGTATTGTAAATGCCAAAGCAGCGTCGTTTGATGCTTTTGATTTTGTTGTTAAGCCCTTCAACAAAGCCACTGGTTTCCCGGCGAATGAAATAGTTGGTGATTTCATTTCGCCAGTTTTGATAGGTTTTGACAAACGCATCAAAGCCCTTCAACTTCAAGACTTTGATATGCTCCATCCAGCGATCCAAGGCTTTTTCGGCCTCAGCCTTATTGAGTCGGCGCTCAAAAATACCCGTCAAAAGCTCCCGTTGGATATAGACTTCTCGCAAAATGGGGGCTTGCTGGAATAGAAAAAGCAAAACGGTTTGCTGATCGGCAGAGAGTTCCATCCAGCGCTTCCGAAAAGCCCACATCGCGCCTTTCAGCTTGGCATAATCCTCGGCAGACAGGGTATTCTTGAGTTTTTTCATTTCCGCCTTGCGGACCTGGTCGGCGCCGTCTCGATAATGCTTGGCGACATGGAAGCGATCAACCACCACCTCGACGCCGGGCAATGTCTCATAGACGGCGTTGCGATACCCTTCATACATGTCCACGCAGACGCGTTGTAACGCGTGTTGCTGTGCCTCGGGAATATTCTGCAAAAAGGCTTTAACCGTTTCTTTTTTGCGGTCGGGCAGCACCGCCAGAATCCGCTTATGGTCCTCGGTATCGATAGCCGACACGATGACCACAAAATCTTGATGCCCTTTTTTCAAAGCGATTTCATCCAGTCCCAGCAAGCGAATGCCTTGGATGGCAGACCAATCAACTTGTTGGGCCACGTGCCGATTGATAATCCCTTCCGCCGCTTCGGCGCTGATGCCGTGCTTCACGTCCATGTCGGTCACGCTGCTGTTGATCAATTCACGCAATATCCACTGCTCATACGCTTTGGTATGGGGGCTTTTCCAGTTATACCAGCCACATTGTTGCGTGGTCGTCGGACCTTTGGGGCAGTCAGGGCATCGATAGCGCTTGGGGGTTAGCTTGATCCAAACCGGCCGATCGAAAATCGACAAATGACGCAAGGTGATTTCTCTGCCATAGCCATAAAACTTATCGATCCTCTGGCCGCATTGATGGCAGGTTGCACTGGTTAACGTACTACTGACCGTGATGATGAACTCGCCTTTGGCGGTGGTTTCAACTTTTTCGATACAAACATCAGGTATATCCAGCGGTATTTGAAGTAGCGACTGTGTCATCACGATACTCCAGCGTTAAATTGTCGACCTTAGCAAAACTCACTGTGGCAGGCAAAGACTATAGCACTACATGTAGTGGTTTCTCCGCAAAATACGGAAGAGCCATAAAAGATACGTTGTCAACTCTCAAACCATCATCATGAACATTTTGGCTTCTTAGAAACGGTATCCCTGAGTCGGTATATATTTCACTACCTCCCTTGGGCGTCACACCATTTCCAATTTTTACAACGGTATCTTTGACTCTAAAAAACATCCAAGTCCCTGGGACATCTCCTAAACACTCAATCCCACTATCCCGATAGTTGTCATACCGCTTGGAAACCTGCTGGATCATAGTGTCAACCCTGCTTCCAAAGCCTTGATTTGCTCATCCAGCTTGGCGATGTCCGCCAGGATGGCGGTAACCGGTCTTAGTGATTCCGGCTTGTAAAACACCTTGTTGAAGTTGATTTCAACGCCGACTACGTTTTCCAGATAGGCAAACGGTTTGCTGACGTATTGGGCCATGAAAGCCTCAATCGCCTGCTGGTTTCCAGCGGCGTCTTTGTGAAAAGGAATGATCTCGTAGTCTTTCTGGTAATCCGGCGTGAGTTCTATCGTGATTTCAATCCGTTCCGGCTGGCTGCGGTTGGCATTTTTCAGGCTGGCTTTCACCACGATCTTGCCGCAGCCTAGTTCTTCTGTTTGACCGTTTTCGGTTTTGATCAGGGTTTCCTTGTCGTTATCAAAATGATAGTACGCTTTTGCGGTGGTGACGACCAAGGGCTGTTCTTTGTAATCCAGCGCGGCGACAAAAGGCTTGATGTCGTTTTCAAAGTAATCGGCCAGTGACGCAAACTGGGCGGCGTCGAATGTGGTGATGTCAAAATCGGTCAGGGTGCGCTCGCCGTTGTCCAGTTTGACCGGTTTCAGCTTTTGGCTTTTTTTGTCGCCGTCCAACTGCGATTCAAAGCTTCTGCCGTTGTCATCGACGTTGGTCAGCATGATGGCTTGCTTGTTGAAGTAGAAATACTCCTTGTCGAAGACGCGGGCATAGTCGTTGTCGACAAAGCGGGTCAGCGTGTCCACGATCTCCAGGCGACTTTGTTCGTCGACTTCCTTGCGCTTGGAACCCTTGCTTTTCTTGAGTGGTTTGAATTTCTCGTTGGCATTGATCAGCATGACCTTATGTTTGCGAGCGGCATCCTTGTTTTTGTTCAGCACCCACAGATAGGTATAAATACCGGTGTTGAAAAACTCATCGGTCGGCAGCTGGATGATCGCTTCGACAATATCGGTATCCAGCATCCATTTGCGGATATTGCTTTCCGCCGATCCGGCATCGCCGGAAAACAAGGTCGAGCCATTGTGAACCACTACGCCCATGCCGGTGGCGTCGAGCTTGGCAATCAGGTGCTGCATAAACAGCAACTGACCGTCGGATATGGACGGAATGAATTTGAAGCGACCGGTTTTGTCGTTGAGGATGTCTTTTTGGTAACCCTTCCAACTGACGCCATAGGGTGGATTGGCAACCACTACGTCAAATTCGTCGTTATAGAATTTGTCATCGGTCAGGGTGTTGCCATGCTCGATTTTGGAATCCACCCGAAACCGGCTTTCGATCTTGGCCAGCGCGTAAAGCGCATCGTTCCAGTCCTGGCCGAAGGTTTGGGTCATCCGCTTAACTTTCTGGCTGATCCTGTCCTCCACGCCAAACAACATGTTGCCGCCGCCGCAGGTGCAGTCGTAAAGCTTTAACAACTTGTCGGATTCTTGAATCTTGGAGGCGATAATCTCGGCAATCAGGCCAATCACGTCATCCGGGGTGTATTGCTCCCCGGCGGTTTCGGCGGAAATATCCGCCCATTTGCGTTTGATGTGCTCTTCCAGCGTGGTGATTTCGGAGTTATTGAAGGGCTTGAGGTCGATCTCGCTCCATTCCTTGGTATAGCCCAGCAATACTTTCTTGGCTTTGAGTTTGGTAATCACGCCTTTGATGTCGAGAAACTTCTCGCCTTCAGTGGCATCCACGCCCAGCAGGTCTTTGGTTTCGCCGTCGAAGCCATGTAGATAGGCGTCAAAATCGATGTCGAAGGACTTGTCGTTAGCGCAAATGTCTTTCAGGGTTTTGTGGCGTTCGAAGATATAGACGTTGTAGCCTTGGCCCTTGTCCTTGATCAAGTCGATATAGTCGGCCTTATCCATGTCTGACAATGTCTCTTTGCCATAGACCGTTTTCATGTCATCCAACATGCGAATCAAGCGGCTTTCGATCATTGCCAAAGCAAAAAACGGCATCATGAAAGAGGGCCATTCGGATTCTTTGATACCGCAGCCTCTTAACAGGTCGGCGGTGGCCCATATTTTGGATTCGTATTGCAGGATGTTTTGATTGTCGGCCATGGTTCCTAAATAGCTCGTATTCCGTTGTTTATGTACAGTCAGGGGCGGCCAAATGTACTTCGTTTTTATGGGTTGCGTATTGGGGCTGTTCAAGAAAAAATCAGCCGCTGCATAAAGCGGCAGGATTCCTGACGATGGTTTATTCCGGCTCAGCAAACGCAAACCGGTGAATAATGGCGAATCAGCCGCCTAAGTGCAAGGTCAAATCATGAGCGGAAGACGACTGACTATTAGATGCGGTTCTGATTTTGGGGATAAATCATTTTGTATTGGTTTGATAACGAACTTCCTTTTAAATCGCTCTAAAAGCGACAACTTAGTCTCCGGCATTTATTTCTTCATTACCAAGCTTATATTCAATCAACTGAATAATTTGCTTGTCTTCCGTGCCATCTTGTTTTCGGGAAGCGGTTTCTGATTTCACGCTACGACGGAGTTCTGGCACATACCATGATGTGTCGGAGCCGAAGGTGGTTTCGTCTTTGGAAACGTCAACCAGTTCTGATTTTGTGATGAGTTTTATGGCATTGAAGGTGCCGGCGGGAACGGTCACGGTTTCACTGCCCAATACTTCCGATGACAGCGTATGCGTCCGCTTTGCGCCGGTTTTTATGTCTGTCTCAACGGTGGTTTGTTGCCATTTTTTCCCGGTCGACAAGGGAAAGTCGTAATATTTTAACGGGGGTGTGTAATCCAAACCACTGCCATCAGGGTTTCTTGAACGGATCAAGTTCCATTCTGGGGTGTAATCCAATACTCTAACCGTGCCTTTTTTACTGGACAGGCTTTTCGACTCCACCACCATTTTTGTAGCGTCCGCGTAAACCACTTTTCGTTCGGTTTTAGCGCCAGGCTTCCCGTCTACTAGGTTAATGACTTCGGTAATGTAGGTATCACCCACGACATGACTAGGTATTGGTATTTGATCTGTGGTTGTGGTCGAATTGTTAGGAATTGGATTACTGGAATTGCTATTAGCTGCTGCGTGCTGGTCAGTGGCTGTGTTTGGGGCTGGATTTTTCAATTGATAACGGGTGCCGTTGAAGCTATATTTTTTCTCAATAACCGATTTTTTGCCCTCATCATCGAAGTCTATCACTACCGTGGCTTCTGCATAATTCTGCTCGGGATTGCTATTGTCCAGCTTCAAATGCAGGTCGCTGATGGTTTCGCTCTCGTCCAAAGATTCCAGTATCTGCTCCCATCCGCCCTCTTTCAATGTGTAAATCCCCATATAGGCAGAGATGACGCCTTGATGCATATCGGTGATTTTGGCCGAGATCGCATGGATATTTTTGCCGAGATTGACCCAGTTCAGCTCAGGTGGTGCCCCGTACACTCCCATTACGTCTAAATAACGGTTATCGGATTCAATGCGCCATTTGTCACCCACGCGAACAAAGATTATGGCGCCCAATAACGGGCCGCAGGGATGACAATCGTTGCTGCCATCGGTTAGTTGGGTTTGAGTGAATACAATGTGTTTAGTGTCGTTGCCTTGTTGGTATTCCTCGGAAAACACGATTTTGACAATGCCATCCTTACCGGAAAAATCAGACGCGGACTGGGATAAGTTGGCGGGTGGATTGATATTGGTCCAATAGGCAGCTTTCAATTCAGGATGGTAAGGCCCATAAACTAATTCCAGCGCTTTGATGTCATCAAACGCTCCCACAATCATGCGACTTTCGTCGGCTTTCTCGCACACTTTATTGACCAATGCCGATAAAGCCGGCTGATCACGGTAAGCTGTAAACCCGGCATCCGCAGGATAATTGGCTTCGCTGGCACCTTCTTTTGTGAATTGGGTGCCTGCAAAACCCTTATAGGTGTCTCGACAGTTGGTAACAGCATCGTGAATCGCGTAACCGGTATCCAGAACACGGAGCTGTTTGAATGTTACGCTGCCATTAGCATCACGCTTGACTGAATCAAGATCGACGAATAAGCGCGACGTTTGCTTGTCCGTACCGATCTGTACAAATCCGGGAAACTGATCGGGTTTGGGTTGATCGGATTGACTGCATGCGACCAATAGTAATCCGAGCGAGCTATAGGCGATCTTCTTCACGTGGTTACTCTCCATCCGTGCGGGTATTGCGTTCGATTGCAAGTAAAACAAGTATCAAACTAAACAAGGCAATAATGACAATACCACTGCCAATGGCGCCGGCATACCATAGCCAAGCTTCTTTCTGGGCAGCAGCCGAGATTTCTTCCGCAGCTAATTTTTCTTTCTTCAGTTCGTGATAGGTATTGATCGCATCAAATGGCGCGATGTGCTCTTTTTCAGCCTGAGTGACTGCGGCCGCCATTTCATCTAAAAAGGTTTGCTGCTGTTGATGCGGGACCGCGCTAAGCCAATTGATCAGTGTCTCCATATTATTAGGATCACTGAAATGCTTTTGCAGGATAAACGGCAATTTCAACCCCAACGGCAATCGTTTGGCTTGCGGTTTGGAAGGGGTTTGCACGGCAGTCGGTTCAGCATTTTCAACCGGCAAGGACGGTTTTAAAATATCAATGACTTCCTGTGGTTCGACTTTATTGGATTGATTGCCTGTCTGATTGACCAAAACCACCAACCCGCCAATTAACAATCCGACCAGCGTTGTGAAGATAAAAAACATCGCAAACGCACGGGTTAAACCAAACAGAAAATTACGTTCAAATTTAGCCAAGAATGTCATTTAATTCATCTCAAGTCCGAAGTGAAAACCAGAATAGATTGATGCCGTTTAAAAAGAATAGCCGTTATTTGGTTTTTTCGCTTACCTATTCGAGTTAAAGATCGATAGACGCTAACGGTTGCATCTAAATATGCCTGCCAGTAACTACACATTTGTTCCATCAGCACACACTGGGTGTTCGACCTGCGACTGATGATAACGCATAGCATGAGTGCCGGTAGTCATCGAGATGTAGTCATGTTGTTCTGTATTGAGCCATTTGTAAGCAAATGCGTGGCAACTTTACCGGTCAAGTTGCCTGATTGTTGTTCTTACTTTTCAAAAGTGCCCTGAAATAGCTATCGTAGTTCCAGCCCTTATGGGTTGATGGCGAAGGTATCTGCGGTTTTTGAGTTGCTGACATATAAAGTGCCTCTTATTGTTAAGGATCGAAAAACCATCTAACTCGAAGAGCAAACTTTGAGTTGACGGGGGATGAACCTCCAATGAGGGTACTGAATTCCTTTCGATCAATGCCAAGGTTAAGTCAAACAACACGGATTTTGTTGCCTGTAAAAACAAGGGGATATGGAAGTTAAGACTTCCATATCATTGGCATTAGTTTACGTGAACCGATACTGGTGTCCAACTGTTACCATTTTTACAGGAATAAGACCATGTTCGATAAGTTCGGCAGAATAGCTCAGTCAATCAGGCAATACACCGAGCTAAGGACTGGTGCATTGCCATTATGTTGTTGGCTTGCTGCAAGCCTAACGGATAGGGTTAATAAAACAGTTCAGGATCGAAAGATCTTGGTCGGCCTGTATTACTCATTTTGGGTTCGGGCATTTCTTTACGACCAAAGGTTCTACCGCGATTCGGTACCAACGCTCTAGCAATGTGATCAATCTTGGTGAGGTACTTGACCGCATTTTTCAGGGCGTCTATCAGATGCAGGTCGTAGTAGTTAATCATGCCGATGCAAACGGTTTCGTATTGAGGTTTGTGAGCATTGCAGTTGAAGTAAAGCCCTCTGTCCAGGGTAAGTTTTTTCCAGTATTCACCGATGCTCATGGCCAGGGTTACATCTTCACGTACCTGTGAGCCGTCGCAAAAGAAGAGTACGTGGTAATGCCAACCTTTATCGGGACCACACTCGAGTTTCCAAACATAACCCACCACATGTTTAAACAGTTTGTTTGAATCCATATTATCTAGGAAGCGTTTAAGATCTCTTTTGGCTTCAAAGAACTCAAGTTGCCAATCCCGATCCTTTCCATCGACATCCCGCTGATAGCCGAAATCCACCCTCAACACCAGTAGTCGAGCGTATCGCTCGAATAACGCTTTGATATACTCCAGCAAACGATCATAGTTATCGCTTGATACTCGTTGAGCGTTATAGACCAGCGTTTTAAACCCAGCACTGCGCATCTCATGCCTGATTTGGTTGATGAAATCTTCAATGCCCATTGCCATATCGTCGAAGATCTTGTATTCGTGATCGTTTTTATAAGCGCTGTCCTGGATATTTAAGGCTTCGTGACGCCTTACCTTTTCGATCAAGCCACCGTTCTCTGCATTTCTAACAAAGATGTCGATATAAGGGTTAAACGTGTAGATCGGGTAGTAACTGGCGACCTGTTCCATGCAGTGAGCTAAGGTCAGCATCACTGCGTATGCAAGCAGTGTCGGGGTAATTTGTTTAATATCGTCATCACCCGTAGTGTCGACAAACAAACAGTCATCTGTTTGTTGCTGGATGATCGGCATTAGATTCTTGATGTGATTCAAGGCATGGATCGGATGTTGCTGATGCTCCTTTAGCTGGATGCTTTTGATGATTTTATTGAGTATGTGGTTGTTTGCTTTGAATGCATGTGCGTTCATAACTGCCTCTTCGTTTTAAGTAAATTGAAAAACATCGATGGAGTTATGGCAGTAACGGATTGTCGTAATGTTATGGGAACATAACTCACGACATAGGCTAGCCATGGTTAGGCAATAGATGGTCAGTATCTGGGTGATAGCTAGTGATGGTTTATTTGAAGTAAACCATCACACGTCCCTAAGCATCTGTTAGGGTTTGAGGGTTACTAGCAGAGATAGACGGAAGTGGACTGGGCTAGTCTTGTCTTGTCTTGAATGAGTTATTAATACCTGAATCCGTGACTCCACATATTGCCAGACCTTTTATTCGTCATACTCTTCCAAAATTCGCTGAATTTAAAAGTGTGGTCCAGGCAATCGAGTTTAACGGCTAGAAATGCAGCGTATTATCTGGAATATTTTCCCTGCATGATTCAATTTGATGGACTTTAGGCGCAGGATTCCCAAGCCACTGTGAATTTGCGGCGTTGTGCTATCGATGGCAGAGCGATCAGTCGCTAGCCGGCGGCGAGTTTGGCGTAGGTGGATTCAAAAGCGATGAAACCGGGACAGCTCTGTGAAAAGCGCAGCTTCAGCCGGTGCCCGCTACGGATGAGTCGTGCAGCCAGGTACATAAGCTCCTGGATCACAGTTTTGATACGACGGCGTTTGGCAGGATGCCTAACGGGGCTTTGTTCGCCCAGCAAACCCATCAGGCCGATCCAGCGCAAGATGTTGTAGCTGTGGGCGCTGAGGCTCATGATGAGATCGTTGGTGGCAAATTTGCCGGACGGCAGGCGCTCGATGTCCAAATCGGTTTTGAATTCGCTGTGAAATTGTTCGGCGGTGGCGTGGTCACGATAGAGGGCGATGATGCGTGCGTCGTCATATTCAGCGGCATCAAGACTGGTCCACCAGCCTTCGATTTCGATATCCGGTAGCACGAGGGATTGGCCTTGAGCCGTGATGGTGCGCTCGGTGATTTGCATGACCCGGCGCCAGGTATAGATTTTACCGTTGCGCGTGTGGTGCTCCATGACGCTGAACAAAGCCACGCGTTTGCCTTCGCGCGGTGTGGTCCACTGGCCGTGTTGTTCGGCGTAGGCCAGCCAGGCGTCGATATCTTGTTTACGTGGATTCCATTTGATGATGAAGTCAACTTGGTCGGCTGTGTCTAAATCGATACGATTGTCGAGGGCGTCGTGACCGCCATCCAGACGCACTAATAACGGTAATGCGGTTAAGCGTTTGGCGGCGACCAAGCCACGTTCCAGCGCATACCGAAATTCGTATTGGCAATGCTGCTTGCCTTCGCGCAGTTCATTGCCAATACACCAGCCCTCTTTACCCAGATAGAGGGCGATCGGGGCGTAGCCGTCAAAACCTTTGTAGGTTCGTAAGCGCCCAGCCGTCCCACCTGTGAAAAACATTCGTCCTACGGCATCCTGTGATTTTTTCAGCAGGAGAAGTCATGGCCATCACATCGAAATGGCGTCAGCATATTGAAGCGTGGCAAAGCAGTGGCTTGTCGCAAGCCGAGTATTGCGCAGCGCAGCAGATCAATGTTCGCACGTTCGCGGCACGACTGAGCGACTATCGCAAATTATCCCAATCCGATTCGGTAGTCTTGATACCCGTGCAGGTTTCACCCTCTGAGCCCGTCGATGCGGGCATTCTCTTTACCCATGTCCAAGGCCATCGCTTGGCGCTGCCTGCTTCGGTATCAGCGCGCTGGGTGGCGGAGTTGCTGCGATGCCTGGCCTGATCGGTTATCCAGCGCAGATTTGGATTGCCGTGGCGCCGGTGGACATGCGGCGCGGCCTGGATGGTTTGTCGGCCATCGTGCAGCATAGTTTGGGGCATGCACCTTGCGCCGGCTCGGCTTTCATCTTCCGCAATCGGGCCGGTAATCGCTTGCGCTTGCTGCTGTGGGATGGCAATGGCGTCTGGTTGTGTCAACGACGTTTGCATCAGGGCAGTTTTGTCTGGCCCAAGGCTGATGAGGCGGTGTTTGGGATCAATCAGGCTCAATGGCAATGGTTGGTGACGGGTGTCGACTGGCAACGATTATCGGCCGTCCCCAAAGCCGAATGGCAAGTCTAAAATGAGACTCAAAAAAGAGGAGCCAAAAGCCGTCAAAACCCAATAAATTCAAGGCATTCAGAGGGGTGATGCGGTATAATAAACTCCATGAATCCCTTGGCCGAACTCGATCAATTAAACCTGGAACCCGCCGCGAAAACTCAAGTCGCGGCGATGATTCAGGCGCTGGTCGAGCAAGCCGCACAGGATGCCAAGATCATCCAAGCCAAAGAGGCTGTCATCAATGCCAAAGACGCCAAAATCGCCGCGCTGACGCACGAACTGGCTTACTACAAGCGTATCCGCTTCAGCCACAAGAGCGAAGCCCTGGCGCCGCTGCAACGCGATGTGTTCGAGGAAACCTGGAACACCGACATGTCGGCGATTGAAGCCGAGGTCGAGCAACTACAGGACAACAGCCCATGCGATACGGTCACTCGGCCCAAGCGCCCGCGTGCCGGTCGCCAACCTTTGCCGCCTCACTTGCCGCGCATCGAACATCGTCACGAACCCGAGTCCTGCACCTGCGGGAAGTGTGGAAAAGACTTGGTCAAGATCGGCGAAGATATCAGCGAACAACTGGATGTCGAGCCGGCCAAGTTTTTCGTGCATCGCCACATTCGGCCGCAATATGCTTGCCGGGCCTGCGAAACCATCACGGCGGCACCGATTCCGCCGGCCGTGATCGATGGCGGCATGGCGGCGATCGGTTTGCTGACGTGGGTCATGATCAGTAAATTCCTGGATCATTTGCCCTTGTACCGGCTGGAACAAATCGCCGCCAGAAATGGCGTGATCTTGTCCCGTTCCACCCTGGCCGATTGGGTCGGACGCATCGGCGTCGCTTTACAACCCTTGGCTGACCGCCTGACTTGGCATCTATTGCAACGCGATAGCCTGCACGCCGATGAGACGCCGGTGCCGCAGCTTGATCCGGGCAACGGTAAAACCAAGAAAGCCTATCTGTGGGCCTATCGCAGCAACGACTTGCAACCCGGTCCCAAGATCATCGTCTTCGACTACCAAGCCGGTCGCAGCGGCCGGCATGCGCAGCAGTTTCTACAAGATTGGCACGGTCACCTGATGGTCGACGACAAATTGCTCCTGCATTTGCTGCATTCGCGCCTTCCTTGGCGCTCACGACTATGGCGGCTATAAGGCCTTGTTTGCCACTGCCCGCGCGCACCCGGAAACCCGACTTCTGCTTGAACCGTGTATCGAACTGGCGTGTTGGACACATGCGCGCCGGAAGTTCTTCGACCTGTTCCAAGCCAGCCAAAGCCCCGTGGCGCAAGCAGCCTTGCAGCGGATCGGCGCCCTGTATGCCATTGAAGCCGAGGGTCGAGACATGAGCAGCGACGAGCGTCAACGCCTGCGGGCGGAAAAAAGCCAGCCCGCCTTATCCGAACTGCACGATTGGTTGCAGAAAACCCGACTGCTGATGGCGCCCAACAGCGCAACCGCCAAAGCCATCGATTACAGTCTGAAGCGCTGGCCCGCGCTGACGCGTTACGCCGAAACCGGCGATCTGCCCATCGACAACAATCTTGTCGAGAACAGCATTCGCCCCATTGCCCTGGGCAAAAAGAATTGGTTGTTCGCAGGCTCGGAACGCGCCGGCCAGCGGGCTGCCGTCATTCAAACCCTGCTCGGTACCGCCAAACTCAACGGCCTCGATCCAGCCGCTTGGTTAAGAGACACCCTGGAAAAACTCCCCACCTGGCCCAACAGCCGCATCGACGAACTGCTGCCGTTTGCTAACGCCGATTAAGTTCTGCCAGCGAGCTGGGGGCGTGGTACCGCTGTTCGCTTACGTAGGTTCGGGAGACGCCTTCTTTGCAGGTTTTTTCGTTGTTCATGGGGTAAACATCGATATCCAACGCGACATGGCCTGTGGCTAACGGCGTTACCGGCACCTGGGCGTGAGCCAGAAAATCGAGGTTGCTTTGATAAATGATCGGTAATAAGGCGTCGGCGTGTTCATCCAGCCGCTGTCTGAGGCGGGCGCTGGAGGGTACTTGATGAATGGCGAGTGCGGCTTTGAAATAGTCGTCGTCGCGATGGTTTTCGATGGCTTCGAAGTCGCTTTTGCCCAGGCTAAGGGTGCCTATATAGCTTTTGATAATATCGGCGTGAGCAATACCGTGCCGTAGCGGAATACCTTTTTCCAGCGCCTGATTGAGCTGGCCATATTGATTCAAACATAAACCGACCAAGGCTAATCCAGAATGGCTGGTATAAAATTCAGTTTCAGATTGCTCCAGGATAAACCGCTTCATGAATCACTCGCCGGGTGAATGGAAGAATAGCGGTATTATCCCAGAATAAGCGTTTTAAATCATTGTGTTGCGGCCGTGGATGACCTTTTAAGTCACGGATTTAGGTAATATTAATAACATAAACTCCAAAACTACCCTGCCACAAAAGACACTGGGAATCCTGATTCAATAGTTACTGAGTATTCAGGATTTCAAGTAAAAACAAAACTGACGATATATGCCAAGTTAGTGCACAACTCCATACTATCTACAGTTTTATCGAACGATCCAAAGCCAGAGTTTCCTATCGGGCGATGTTGAGGCAGTATCACTTATGACAATAGAATTCTTACCCAGCGAAAGTCTTTGGCTCTTCCGTATTTCGCGGAGTAGCCCCGACATATAGGGTTATGCATAACCGAACAACCGTCTCCCTTCGATATCAAGCCAGATATGCTGAAACAGGCGGACGGTATTGTAAATGCCAAAGCAGCGTCGTTTGATGCTTTTGATTTTGTTGTTAAGCCCTTCAACAAAGCCACTGGTTTCCCGGCGAATGAAATAGTTGGTGATTTCATTTCGCCAGTTTTGATAGGTTTTGACAAACGCATCAAAGCCCTTCAACTTCAAGACTTTGATATGCTCCATCCAGCGATCCAAGGCTTTTTCGGCCTCAGCCTTATTGAGTCGGCGCTCAAAAATACCCGTCAAAAGCTCCCGTTGGATATAGACTTCTCGCAAAATGGGGGCTTGCTGGAATAGAAAAAGCAAAACGGTTTGCTGATCGGCAGAGAGTTCCATCCAGCGCTTCCGAAAAGCCCACATCGCGCCTTTCAGCTTGGCATAATCCTCGGCAGACAGGGTATTCTTGAGTTTTTTCATTTCCGCCTTGCGGACCTGGTCGGCGCCGTCTCGATAATGCTTGGCGACATGGAAGCGATCAACCACCACCTCGACGCCGGGCAATGTCTCATAGACGGCGTTGCGATACCCTTCATACATGTCCACGCAGACGCGTTGTAACGCGTGTTGCTGTGCCTCGGGAATATTCTGCAAAAAGGCTTTAACCGTTTCTTTTTTGCGGTCGGGCAGCACCGCCAGAATCCGCTTATGGTCCTCGGTATCGATAGCCGACACGATGACCACAAAATCTTGATGCCCTTTTTTCAAAGCGATTTCATCCAGTCCCAGCAAGCGAATGCCTTGGATGGCAGACCAATCAACTTGTTGGGCCACGTGCCGATTGATAATCCCTTCCGCCGCTTCGGCGCTGATGCCGTGCTTCACGTCCATGTCGGTCACGCTGCTGTTGATCAATTCACGCAATATCCACTGCTCATACGCTTTGGTATGGGGGCTTTTCCAGTTATACCAGCCACATTGTTGCGTGGTCGTCGGACCTTTGGGGCAGTCAGGGCATCGATAGCGCTTGGGGGTTAGCTTGATCCAAACCGGCCGATCGAAAATCGACAAATGACGCAAGGTGATTTCTCTGCCATAGCCATAAAACTTATCGATCCTCTGGCCGCATTGATGGCAGGTTGCACTGGTTAACGTACTACTGACCGTGATGATGAACTCGCCTTTGGCGGTGGTTTCAACTTTTTCGATACAAACATCAGGTATATCCAGCGGTATTTGAAGTAGCGACTGTGTCATCACGATACTCCAGCGTTAAATTGTCGACCTTAGCAAAACTCACTGTGGCAGGCAAAGACTATAGCACTACATGTAGTGGTTTCTCCGCAAAATACGGAAGAGCCCACAAAATAAAGTTACTGTTTATGTTTAATGGGCGGATAACTGTTACATGGGAATCAGCAACAAGAGAATTTGGTTTTACTTTCGCTAAAACGTTAATTCGCCCAACAGTCCCTGTTCCGGTTGAATTCCACAACAGATCGTTTTCCACAAGAAATCGCTCTGGCTGATAGCTAGTTATGGAATCATCATCTACATATTTGGCTTGCAATAAATCAAAGCCATTCCATTGAATACATTTTTGGGAAATTACCCGTACTTGACCTTGATCTGCGTATTTTGGACCTTTACCCCTTTGGATATACGCTGAAACATCCTGTAATCTAACCCATTCCCAGCCAGATGGAAGCCCGAAGGATTTCTCATCATCATTGATTTCTGGCAAGGGATTTTGCTTTTTTATCTTTCCTTCTTTAACCAACCGCTCTTTTTCAACTGCAATTTTTTCCAGCAACACACTCGCTGGCTCGTCATTCGGGTCTTGCGGTACCAACTTCCCCCGCACCGCCAATTCCAAAATCAATTCGCGCAGTTTTTTTATTCCATAGGCGGTTTGCTTATCGCTGGTTCCGCGTCCGGCGGTGCTTTTGTTGAATATTGCCGAAGACCACAAATCTAAATTCTCGGTAATTGCATCAACCATTAACGGTCTCCCACCAACGCCTGTTGCAGAATGCTTTTGAGCTGGTTGCGCAATTGGCCGATTTCCTGTTGCTGCTGGGCATAACGTTGCAGCAGTTCGTCCGGGTCGTGGCTGATTTGTTCGCCGACGTGTGGGTTTTTGATGTCCAGGTTGTAGTTGCGGGCTTTGATGTCGTCGATAGACACCGGCCAGGCTTGTTCGCTGGCTTGGCGGCTGGTGTAGCCGTCGGCGGCGCTGCCCCACCAATCGATTTCGGTTTGAAATTCTTCAAAACGCATCGGCTTGGTTTTGTTGTAGCTTTTCACGCCGTCCGGGTACGGGTGTTCGTAATACCAGACGGTTTGCGTGGGCGTGCCTTTGTCGAAAAACAGGATGTTGGTTTTGATGCCGGTGTAGGGGTTGAACACGCCGTTGGGCAGGCGGACGATGGTGTGCAGGTTGCATTCGCTCAGCAGGCTTTCCTTGAGGCGGGTTTTCATGCCTTCGCCGAACAAAAAGCCGTCCGGCAACACCACGGCGGCGCGACCCTTGTCTTTGAGCAGTTTGATAATTAAGGCCATGAACAAGTCGGCGGTCTCGCGGGTGCGGAACTGGGCCGGAAAGTTGTTTTCGATGCCGTCTTCTTCCATGCCACCGAACGGCGGGTTGGTGATGATGACGTCGACGCGGTCGGCGTGGCCGTAGTCTTTGTAAGGGCGGCTGAGGGTGTTGTCGTGGCGGATGTTGGTGGGCGTGTCGATGCCGTGCAGAATCATGTTGGTGACGCAGAGCATGTGCGGCAGGGCTTTTTTCTCGACGCCGCGCATCGAGGCTTGCAGGGTTTGTTCGTCTTGTTCGGTTTTGACGTAGCGTTCGCGCTTGTGGTCGATGGCGCAGCTTAAAAAGCCGCCGGTGCCGCAGGCCGGGTCGAGCACGGTTTCGCGCAGTTGCGGGTCGATGCGGTTGACAATGAATTGGGTGACGGCGCGCGGGGTGTAAAACTCGCCGGCATTACCGGCGCTTTGCAGGTCTTTGAGGATTTGTTCGTAGATGCTGCCGAAGGTGTGGCGGTCGGCGGTGTTGTTGAAGTCAATTTCGCCGATTTTGTTGATGACCTGACGCAGCAAGGTGCCGGATTTCATGTAGTTGTAGGCGTCTTCGAACACGTCGCGCACGACTTGGGCGCGTTGGCCGGCGGGGCCGTGCAGCGGCAGTTTGTCTTTAAGCGTGGGGAACAGTTGCAGGTTGACGAAGTCGGCCAGCTCGTCGCCGGTCATGCCTTCCGGGTCTTGCGCCCAGTTGCGCCAACGCAGGTGCTTGGGCAGCGGCGATTGGTAGTCGTCTTCGATCAGTTCCAATTCTTTTTCGCGGTCATCGAATATCTTTAAAAAGAATAGCCACACCAATTGACTGATGCGCTGAGCGTCGCCGTCGACGCCGACATCTTTGCGCATGATGTCTTGGATGGATTTGATGATGCCGGAAACGTTGCTCATGTTATTTTTTGTCCTTGGTTTTAAAGCCCTCTCCAGAGGGAGAGGGTTGGGTGAGGGGAAATTTAAATAAAGTGGCTTCGCATCGTTTTGATTTCCCTCATCCTAGCCTTCTCCCTGAGGGAGAAGGAACTGTTAGCCTAATATTCGGTTTTTAGAATCGCCATGCGGATAGCTTCCAGAACGCCGGTGGTGTTTTGTAAAACTTCATTATTCCAAAATCGAATGATCTTAAAACCGCGTTTTTGCAATTGTTCGGTACGGCACTGGTCGTATTCGAGCTGTTCGGCATGTTGCCCGCCGTCGAGTTCAACGATCAATTTTACCTCCAGGCAGACGAAATCGACGATAAATGGCTCGACTGGAAATTGCCTACGAAATTTTTGGCCGCATAGTTGCCGGTCTCGCAAATGTCGCCACAGCAGGCGTTCGGCGTCGGTTTGGTTTTTTCTGAGATTGCGGGCGTTGCTGGTTAGGGACATTTTTTATTCTCCTCACCCCAGCCCTCTCCAGCTGGAGAGGGAGTTACTTGGCTTTGTACAGTTCCTGTTCTAATTCATAAATCGCGGTTTCGTATTGGTCTTTGCCGCCAAAGACTTTATTGATGATTTCGACCGGCGTGCCGATGTCGCTAAACGGTTTGAGTTTGAGGACTTTGGCGCTTTCGATGGTGCTGATGCCTTCATCGGCGTATTTTTCCAACAAGGCATTCAGCACGGCGCGGGCTTGTTCGCCGTATTTGGTGAAATAATTTCGCTTTTTGACGTTGTTGGCACGTTCCTGGCGGGTCAGCGGCGGCTGGTCGTAGGCGATGTGGGCGATCAGATCGAAGTCGCCGTAATCCTTGCCGACTTCGGCGGCGAGGTTATCCAGCACGATGCCGTGGTCTTCCAGCAAGTCGATGATGGCCTGTTTTTTCTTGGCGCCGTGCCAGCGTTGCAGAAAGTCGTCCAACGAGGCGAACTCGGACTGAATCTGTTTGCGGGTGAAGTCGCGGTAGGATTCGGTAATCAGGGTGCCGTCCGGGCCAAGGTATTCGACGCGCTCGGCGATGATTCTGACCGGTACGCCGCTTACGCGGATTTTATAAGTGCTGGCGGGTTCTTCGATGTCGTCGCCATCTTCTTCGTCTTCCGGTGCCGGGTCGGGCGGCACGGGATTATCATCATCGCCGGGTTCGTAAATCACCACCGGTTCGCCGTCGAAATCCGGATCGCGGAACAGCTCGGTGGCTTTTTTGAAGTCCATGATGGTGAAGAAGAACTTACCGAACTCTTCGTCGATACGGGTGCCGCGGCCGATGATTTGCTTGAAGATGGTCATCGAGCTGATGGTTTTATCCAGCACGATCAGCTTGCAGGTTTTGGCATCGACGCCGGTGGTGAGCAGTTCCGAGGTGGTAGCGATGACCGGGAATGTGCTTTCAGGATCGATGAAGTTATCCAGCTCGGCTTTGCCTTCCACACTGTCGCCGGTAATGCGCATCACGTATTTGGGATTGTCGATAGCCAGTTGACCGGCCGCGTTGACGATGGCGACCCGCATGCGTTCGGCGTGATCGATGTCTTCGCAGAAGATGATGGTTTTGGCGTAAGGGTCGGTTGCCAGCAAATATTGCATCACGCGCTTGGCAACCAGTTTGGTGCGTTGGTTGAGCACCAAAATCCGGTCCATGTCCGCTCGGTTATAGGTGCGGTTTTCGATGGCGTTGCCAAGGTCGTCGGTCATGCCGGGCGGCGGCGTCCAGCCGTGGATGTCTTTGTCGATGTCGATGCGCACTACTTTGTAGGGGGCAAGAAAACCGTCTTCGATGCCTTGTTTGAGGCTGTAGGTGTAAACCGGTTTGCCGAAGTAATCGGTGCTGGAGACGTATTTGGTTTCCTTGGGCGTGGCGGTCAAACCGAGCTGAATGGCGTCTTTGAAGTAATCGAGGATTTCCCTCCAGGCGGAATCGTCGGCGGCGCTGCCACGATGGCATTCGTCGATGACGATCATGTCGAAAAAGTCGGGCGAGACGTTTTTGAAGATTTTGTCTTCTTCTGCCGGACCGGTGATGGCTTGATAGAGGCCGAGGTAAATTTCGTAGGCCGGATCGAGCTTGCGATTTTTGATTTTGGTCATCACCGAGCCGAACGGTTTGAAATCGTTGACCAGGGTTTGATCGACCAGAATGTTGCGGTCGGCTAGAAACAGGATGCGTTTAACCTGTTTGGCTTTCCACAACCGCCAGATGATCTGGAAGGTGGTGTAGGTTTTGCCGGTGCCGGTAGCCATCACCAGCAGCACGCGCTTTTGCTGGTTGGCCACGGCTTCGATGCTGCGATTGATGGCCTCGACTTGGTAATAGCGCGGCTCTTTACTGCTACTGTCTTCGTAGTAGGGTTGGATGACCAGTTTTTCGGCTTGATCGGCGATGCCGCGGAAGTGTTTGTAGCGTTGCCAAAGCTCTTCTGGCGGCAGAAAAGCATCGAGCGCGAATTCGATTTCGATGTCTTCGTTTGGCTTTGGTGTTTTGTTGTGGCTGGCAAAAGCATCGCCGTTGGAACTGAAGGCGCTGGGGACTTGCAGAATCTCCGCGTAGCCCAGGGCTTGTTGCAGGCCGTGGCTGACGGTGTGGTTGTTGTCTTTGGCTTCTACTACCGCAACCGGGACGCCCGGCTCCCAATACAAAACGTAATCGGCGAATTTCTTCTTTTTCTTGTTGCGGGACGACATGTTGCCCCGCACAACGATGGGGCCAGGGGTTAGAGTGACTTCACGGCGGATTTGGCGTATGGCGTCCCAGCCTGCTTCGCGGATAGCGGGGGTGATGAAAAGGTCGCAGATGTCTGTTTCGCTGAGGGCTTTTTTGTCCTTACTATCCATTGTAAAAAGTCCTAATTTGAGTCGAAACGATGGCATGAAAGGAAATACGCATTCACTGGTGAACACTTTAAGGTCCGGCCTGTGCGGCTAGAAATCATTGTGGCATCCCTTTTTTACGAGCCAATTGCTGTGGAAGATAAGAATAGCAACAGCGGATTATCCGGCGAAGCTTCAAAGCCAAAACGCCGATAGTAACCAGCCGCTGGTTCATCAATGGCGTCGACAAACAAACCAATGCCACCCGCCTCGGTGTGAATGCGCCGCGCACGCATCAAGGCGTCAATCAGCAGTAACTCGCCGAGTCGCTTATTTTGGAACGCCTGCTCGACGGCCAACCGACCTAGTCTAACCCCGGGTATGCGGCGAGGCAGTTTTTTGCGCCACGCATCCGGCAGATGGCGATTTTCGAGTTCAGCTAGCGTGAGTGCGTAATAGGCGCAAATTTGAGTGGGCTTGGCTTCGTCGATAGCCACAAAGGTTTTCGACAGTCCTTTGTCCTGATGCTGGCGAGCAACCTTTCGCAACCAGTCATTCAGTTCTTCACGGCCGCAATCAAACCGTTGCCGATCATGGTCCCCAGTTAAAGGTATTATCTGCATTGTTTTGCTTCGCGTCCTGGTAGTGCTTCATAGCGGCCTGCAACTTGGCGTTGGGTTGCGGCGGGTTTTCCATCAGATCAAGCAACCAATTCCAGTCGCGAGGAGATAAACGAATCACTTCTTCACGCTCGATAACGGCCTGGGCTTCTTTTAAGGCCGACTGCACTAAAAACTGATTGACCGTGGCGCCGGTCAGTTCGGCAGCACGGCACAATGTTTCGTAAACCTCATGCGGGACGCGTGCGCCGATGCGGTCTTGCTTGGCTGTGACAGTTTCCATAGTGTTTACCTGCGATCAAATGGAATATTCTGTTTAGTGTAGCACTGTCGCCATAATGACGCCATATAGAATAGTGTTCAGCTAATCCCTTCTGAGGTGCAAACCTCGGTTTGCACTCTGACGCTTAACGAGGCCGGGCGCTGTAGGTATTTTTCAGTATTACATGGCTTCGCATGTTCACAGCACCTGGATTGCAAAACCCACTCTATCTGGCGTTTTGTGTAGTCGCATGACTCCACTTTTCTCATGGCAAATAATCACACTTTGCCGCGCGGAAACCTGGTCGAAAAATCAGGTTTTATCACCCTTCATGAGTTCGCTTTTTCTTCGGGCAATGACCGTTCATCGCTGCCCGCGCTTTGCCAGCCAGGGACGTCGGCCCTGTACTGCACCCCCCATGAAATAGACAACGCCCGTTTCGATAAATCGCCGTGCTTTTGCAAGGCGTTCCAGCTCGCGTAGTTTTGGCGCCGCATTGCAGGCCACGCAAATCATCCGGGAAAGCAGGGTAGCGTGGCGGCATACGGTCATTACCTTGTTCCCATGCATCTCTGATAGCGTCACATTGCCGGAAATAGGATTTTAAGCGTTTACGTTGGCTTGATGTACTCATGGTTGAATCTGCTTTCACCTACTTTAGATGTTGGCGGCAGGCTGTGCTCTGGAAACCTTGCCCAGCGTGGCGGCATTCGCGATGACTTCAGCAAATTGGTCGTGCCGTTTCCGATATGCGGCAATTTGTTGTTGCAACTGCGTATGCTCGCGTTGCTCTGCACTGTTCAATGTCATTTTTAAAGCCTCTTTAAAGATTTAATGAATTTTCGATTATTTTAATAACCCCTTGCTATTAACTGTTTATGTCACCCCCGCCACACTGTTAGTTACCACATGACAAAAGCCCTCAATCGTAAGGGTTGCCGCGTAATTGAGCTGGAAGGATTGGCGGTGCTGTGGATTGATAAGCAAAATCGGCACAACCACGCGCCAGGGTAAGCGATTGGCACGGTAGGCTAATACTGGCGTCAATCCGGCTTGACCGGCCTGTGTGACTGCCTGATCCCACCATTTTTGAATCTGCGCATCGGTGGCGGTCTGGTAGCGTTTGCTTTCAATGGCCAATAATCTGAAAGAATCCGCTACGCTGCCCACTTCATCAGGATGAACAATCAAATCATGGCCGCCGCTGCGGGTTTGCTCCAGGTTGCGGATTAAGCGAACGCCAGCCCAATCATGAATCAACCCGGCAAACTCTCGCTCTGCTGATGCACCTTTAGCTCGACTATTAATTGCCATGATTACGAACCTCAAAGCCGTTTTTACGATAAATAACACCTCGCTTTCTAGCGGCTGAAAATCCGAATGCGCACTTATCAACTATGTCTAAAACATATGCGCATTTCTTGCCTGGAAATGGCCGCCTTGCACGTCCGATTGATTGAAGCAATCTGGTTGCTGCTGGCGCTTCTCGCTTAACCTCCGCGCTTACAGGTGCCGCGAACACCACCGCGCCCACATGAGGCCAGTCGATACCTTCAGACAATAGCGACAACGTACCCACGATGATTGGATAATTGGCCGCCGCTGCCATGCGCTCGGCTCTGACTTTGGCCGGCAATTGTCCATGCAATAGTAACGACTCGCGGCCATGCTGGTTAATGATCTGGTGCAAGCGTTCGGCATGTTCGATAGTGCTGGTTAATATTGCCGTGCCAGTGGTGAGACTCGCGCGAATGGCTCGATTGACGATTAACTGATTTCGATGGTTATCTTCCGCCAACAGCTTGTTGAACTGTTGCCAGCTCTGCGGGTTGCCTTGTAACTGATAATGCAAAACGGACACAACGACCGGCAAAACAGCGCCTTCAACTTCACTGGGCTTGATTTCCGCCACGATGGGGCCAAGTGCGGCGTGTATCATCATTTCCAAACCATCACGCCGTTGTGGAGTGGCAGACAGGCCGAATTTATAACGACAATTTAACCCGTTGATGACTTGGTAAAATTGGCTTGCTGGCGCGTTGTGGCATTCATCCGCTATGGCCATGCCGTAATTCAGTCGGGATAGATCACGCTTAACCAAGGTTTGCACGGTGGCAATGGTAAACTGTTCGCCCTCTGTATCTTTTCCACTGCCAATCAGGCCAGCATTCAGGCCTGTGAACTGTTCAATTGCTGCCCGCCATTGTTCAGCCAAGTCTTTGGACTTGACCAGGATAAGGCAACGCTGCTGCAACTGAGCCGCAAGGGCAATACCTGACACCGTTTTACCGCTGCCAGTAGCCGCCACCATCACGCCACCACCTGCTTGCATGGCATTACTGACAAAGCGTTGCTGATAGTCCCGCAATTGCCCGGTAAAGCTTATCTGAGCTGCTACCGTGCGCCGTTGGTCATCGATCACAGCGCCAGCTGTGAACAGTTCCGGCAATAGGCCGACGGGAACATTCAAGCCGTCGTCGTTTCGTTTGGATAAATTGATTATTCGCTCAATGCCGCGCGTCGATCTGCTCTGCTTGAGTGCCTCGGCAAATTTCGGACTAGAAAAAGTACAGCGTTTTTCGATCTGGTTAATGATCGATTCCGAAGCCTCGATTCTGGCTTGGTGGGTTAGGGTGATTTTCATTTTTTACTCTTAAATTCTGGAAACAGTGAACATCGAGCAGCGGGCAAACGGTGTACGAACAACACCGAACACCCCTAAAGGGGTGTGTTCGTGTTCGTTCGTTCCGAACACCCTGAACGCTGTTTTGATTTGTTCGGAACTGTTCGGTTGTTCGAAAATAATCATTCGTATATTCGCCATGCATAGCCGTCATATTCAGCGGTAGCCCCATGGTTAAAAAGCTTGTCCCTTGCTCGCTTGAATGCCATGCGCTTGGAGTCGACGGTATCTTTATCGGTGACAATCACCTTATAGGATCGATCCCGCCAATGATCGACATGCACAACCTTGGCGGACGACCACTTATCAAAGCCTGCAAACTTCTCGCGGATTTCTGCCGATGGTTCAACACCATGCTTATCGATAGCCTCAGATAGTGCCGTCAATATGGCTTCGTCACGCGCCGATAATTTGCGCTTGTTGGTGGTTGACTTCGCATTGCCGGCATGCTGTAGATAAACCGATCTCAGCGGTTCGCCGTCATCATCCAGCCATGGCAGATCAATCGACATAAGGCTGAATTGTTGCGGCTTGAAGGCTTCAAAATCCTTGGCTTTGGTACAGGACAGAACAACATTCAAGCCATCTTTAGTGGCTGAAAATTCGCCATCCATTGCCGCTCTGATTGATGAGCTGCCACGGCTGCGCTGGGATGTTCCGTGGCCTGAGTGATGCACGATCAAAACCGCCGCGCCCAAGGGTTTCAGATGATTGTCGATATTGGCGACAAATTGCCCAATGTCAGAACTGCTGTTCTCATCGCCGGTCATGTTGCGGTGTAGCGTGTCGATGATGATTAGGCCCGGATTTGGGCAAAGTGCCGTGATGGAGTCCGCCACCCATTGCGCGTTATTTTCGTCGATCAAGTCGGCAGGTCGCTCACTGACAAACAGCCGATCAGGTGACGGCCTGCCGTATTTCGACTCTAGCGCCATTAACCGCCGCGCCATTCCTGCAAAGCCTTCGCCAGCAATGACAACAACGTCAGTTTGTTCGGTTGGGCAGCCTTGCCAGTGGATCCCATGCGCCAGACAGAACGCCCAATCCAGGGCAAACAACGATTTACCGGCTGCTGGCTCACCGAATAGCAAATTCAGAGAACCGCGCTCAAGAATGCCAGCCAACAACCATTGAATGCTGATGGGTTTGGCGGTAAGTTCTGCCGCGCTGGTAAATGGAAATGGTTTTGGCGGTTCAGACTGTGCCGGGTATGGGCCGCTTAAGTCGATCACATCAGGCAGCATTAGCCACCTCCCGCGCACGATTCACGCGATAGGTTTTAATCGACGGCTGATCTTTCGGCCATTCAAGATGCGGGTTCGAGTAATCCACCCAACGCGGCCAGATAGTCACCGACTCAGCGCCGGCTTTCAGTAATGCCTTTGCCAGTTCGACCACCATTTGTTCCGGGGCTGGTTGCGTCCACTCGATCACGACCATGCAATCTTTGACAGGCCAAGACAGCGCCACCAAATCAGCATCAGGTGGCAACACCAACGCGACAGAATCGCCGCGCTGATTTCGGGCTTTGGCACTGTTCCAGGCATCGCCGCCAACGCACACCACCACCAACCAGGGCGGGTTTTTAAAGCGTTGCCGATCTGCAAGCAGTTTTCCGAAGGGCGGAAGTTTTTTCTTGGCCATGACCTACGCTGCCTTTTGAGACGCAACCCATGCAAAAAATCTCCTCTCATCGATTAGCACCTTGCGCCCAAGCCGGACGATGGCACCGGATTTCGCGAGGCCGTTGCTTTGCTCATTGAAAATCAGCGCACGCAACCCTCCCTTGGTAAAAGCTGGATGCTTGTCAGCAAACTGATTGACGGTTAAGTAGATGATGACCGCTTGCGCGGCTTCGTTTTGTACTGGAGTCATGATTTTTATCCCGATTCGCTGCTTAACAAATTTTGTTACCAGCATTTGCCAATAACTTGGGTGCGATGATAAATGTATGATTTACAATACAAAACGGGGCAAATAGAGACAAAACCGGGACATTCTTTTAATATCACCATTTCAAAACCGCGACAGCCGGGGGGGCTTTGCTGTTTTCCCTCGGGCGAAAAAAAGGGCCTTTCGGCCCTTTGCTTTTTAAGTTACGGTGTCTTTCCGCCCTCGTGTCAGTGAGCATAACTTCTGCTTTTTCCAAAAGTGGCGCTCGAATGACCCAAAATTAAGCGAGAGAAACAGATTTCCATTCGCCTGCCCCAACTCGTCATACATCTTGCGGACCGTGAAATGTTTTGGCAGTTTGCAGCCAATGGCGTAATCGTTATGAATGAGCCATTGCTCAAGCACCTTTAGCCTCTGCTCATACTCAGACTGGCTAACGGTTTCACCCACTTCGGCTTCTTCAAAAAACTCTTCCGGTAAGACGTCATCAAAGCCACAGCGCTCTGCCCAATCAATCAACTGTTCGCGAGTACATGGTAATTCGAGTTTCAAGTTCTTCAACAGCTTGCGCATTTCATCAAGCTCAGGCCCGTCGGATAACAAGTCCTCGTCGCGCTCATTAAGGTATTTCGGGAAAAAACCTTTGCGAGTGATTTTTTTGCAAAGGTCACGCCACCAAAAATCGCTACGTTTTTCCAAGCCAAGCGCTTCCAGCACATCATCAAGCTCAAACAGCTTATCTTTCATCGATAAATCTCCCGCCTGTGGCCGATTTCGATCACCAAAACAACCAACTCTTCATCTTCAAACCGACACAACAACCGGTAATCGCCCACACGATAGCGCCATAGGCCGGATAGATTGCCCTGCAAAGCTTTACCGCTGGCGCGTGGGTTTTCGGCGGCTTGAATGCGCTCTTGCAGAAACGCTGCGATGCGCTTTTGTATCGGCTTATCCAGTTTTTGCAAGTCGCGCTTGGCGTCGTCGGATAACTTAACTGTCCAGGCCAAGGCTCTTCACCACATCGCCGAGGCTATGAGACACCTTGCCGCCATCCAGGTAACTCTGGTAGGCGGCTTCGGCGAGTTTGGCATCCTGGCAATCTTCCAGATATTCAAAGAGAGCTGCCTTGACCAGCTGCGTGGGGCTCAGGTGCTGTTCGGTTGCCAATGCGTTTAATACTTTGGCGGTTTCGTCGTCTAGTTCTAAGGTCATCATGGCTTGATTCCTTTGGGTTGATCGTTGAAGACTATTGCCATCACAAAAACGGATTGATGATTTTCAACTTGCCGTCAATCACTTGGCTGTGCTGCAAATCCTCGGAATATAAAACCGTGCAATCAGCCTGCAAGGCGGCTGCCACAATCAGGCTGTCGTAATGTGAGAAGCCGTAACGCTGGGCAATACCAAGTCCTCCACACAGGGTGTCTAGCGTCAACGGCTGCAACCGGCAACAGATTTGACTTAGCTTGTCCACCACACTGATAACGGCGCTGGCATCAAAGCCCAATTTACGGCGCATGGTGTTGGCGGTTTCGCTCAATACTTGAACGGACATGACCGGCCTATCAGCCAAAATCATTATCGCTGCACCTCGCTTGGCTTCATCCTTGCCAAGGCTGTAAATGACGATGTTGGTATCGACAAACTTACCGGGCATTGGCTTCGTCCCGGTCAAACTTGAAGCCGCTTAGATCGGTCTGGTAAGGCTTGAAAAACTCATCAAGCTGCTTTCGCCGCTCGTCGGCCTGCTTGGCTTTTAAATGCTCGACAAAGTCCAGCACCTCGGCGGCTTGTTGGTCGGATAAATCTTTTACTGCATCGAATACTTTTTCGGCGATGGTCATAATGGTTTCTCTGTGGTTCATTAATTGGTGCCGAATAGGCGGTTATTCATGCGTTCGACCACGTTTGCAATATGGCCGTCTGATAAGTGGCTATACCGCTTTACCATGTCTAAGGTTTTATGGCCCAACACCGCAGCGATTTCGACCATAGACGCACCGCCCATTGCCAAATAGGACGCGGTGCAATGTCTCAAGTCGTGCCAGCGAAAGTTATTCACCTCAGCCGCCTTGAGTGCGTTTGCCCAGGCTTTCTTTAGCTCGATGGGCTTATGGGGATGCGTGGGGCTTGGAAAGACAAGGGTAGTATCCAGTCGCCGCACCTTGGCGAGTTTTTGCAGTTCAACCAAGGCAAGACTGGTTAAGGGTACTCGGCGCCGGTCGCCGTTTTTGGTTTCGTGTAGGATGATGCAAGATTCCGCCAGATTGACCACGCCCCACGCGGTTTCGGTCGGTGGCGTTTCCGGTTCCCGCCAATATAGGTTCATGGTTTCGCTTTGTCGCATTCCGGTTGAAATCGCCAGAATGAAGGCCGGATAAAGCAATTGGTTTGGGGATTCCTTGCAAGCCTTTGTTAAACGCGCCAGCTCTTCATCATCCAGAAAACGAACGATACCGCGCGGCAATTCCGGCAATTCCACGCGACCATCTCTCAGTGGTGACTGCTCCAACCAATGCCACTCATTGACGCAACGCTTTAGAATGTCCTTGGCGACGACAAAGTATTTATTGATGGTGGCCGGGGATAGCGGCTTCCCCTTGCGCCCCGATTTAGCCAAGCTATCGCGGGCTTGGGCAAAGTTCGCCGTGGTTAGGTCGGCCATTACGCAATGACCTATTTGAGCCTTCCACCATTCCAGCATAGGCAGGCGGTTTCGTTGCTCGGTACTATTGAACCGTATCGGCAAAACATCCGCACTATAACGGTCAATTGCATCGGCAAAAGTATGTTTTTTGGCTTCGGTAGTTTTGAAGTGGCGGCCTTCTTTAATCGCCGCCTCGGTCAGTTGCGCCCATTTCTTGGCATCAGTTAGCCGGTCAAACGTGGCGGTTTCGGTAGGGTAGCCTTTGAGCCGGATTTTTACGCGGTAGGATGTTGCGCCGTTTTGGTCTGTACGTTTTTCGATGGTTGCCATGATTGCCCTCTTGGGATAGCAATCGGCTTTTTTGATATGATGCTTTCAGCCATTGCTTAACCCTGCTTGTTAAGTTGTGGTCATGGGCTTGATTGGTGTTCGCTGCACCTGTCAGGCCCGCTTTGTTTGTGGGCTTTGAGTATATCACCGTGGGACACTCATGGGACACTAAACCACAAAAAAACAAAGCAACCCACAAAACAGCTCAACAACAAATAAGCATTAATGAATTGATTTTATTTGTTATTTATTGCTGCCGTTTATTGTGGATTTTTGGCTTACTCGCACTCGTAACGCGAAGGTCGTAGGTTCGATTCCTATTGCCGGCACCATTTGATTTGCCAAAACCCGTTCATTAGCCTATTTTGCCGGCTTTGGTCGCGGTTTATACACTGGCGGCAAAACATGAAAAGCGTTTGTCAAATGTACTAACTGACACATCGGCACGCCAAACAATCACCGAAAGAATCACAATGAACGGCGAAACTCACAGCCAACTAGCCAATTTTATTTGGAGCATTTGCAATCTGCTGCGGGGTCCTTACAAGCGTAACGAATACCGCAAAGTCATTCTACCCCTCACCGTGTTGCGGCGTTTCGATTGTTTACTCGCACCCACAAAAAATGCGGCATTTGAGGAATTTCAAACCCTCAAAACCAAGCCGGAACGGGTCATCCAGGCCAGACTGCAATCTATTACCGGCCACCGCTTCTACAATTTGTCGCGGATGCAGTTCGATAAAAACGCCGATCATTCCCTGCTCAACGATCCGAACAATCTGGCGCCCAATCTAAACAGCTACATCAACGGCTTTTCTCCAAATGTCCGCGCCATCATGGAGAAATTCAAGTTCCGCGAGCAAATCACCCACATGGCGGAAAAGAACATCCTGTTCGAAGTGGTCAAGGCTTTTGCTTCCATCGACCTGTCACCACAACGGGTCGATAACGTGCAAATGGGCTATGTCTTTGAAGAACTCATCCGTATCGGCGCCGAGCAATCGAACGAGGAAGCCGGCGAGCATTTCACCCCGCGCGAAGTCATCAAACTGATGGTCAATCTATTATTGGTGCCGGAACAGGATTTAGCACAAAGCCATGTCGTCAAAACCATTTATGATCCGGCTTGTGGCACTGGCGGCATGCTATCGGTGGCAGAAGAATACATCCGCAAGCTCAATGCCGATGCCCAGCCAAAACTATACGGCCAGGATTTTAACGACGAGGCTTGGGCGGTCTGTAAGTCGGATATGCTGATCAAAGGCGAAGACGCCGACAACGTCATTCTCGGTGACACCTTTACACGCGACGGCTTTGATCGCGACAGCGACAATAACAAATGGACGTTTGATTACATGCTGGCCAACCCACCTTTCGGCGTGGAATGGAAACAGCAACAGAAATACATTCAACAAGAAGCCGATACCTTGGGATTTGCTGGTCGCTTTGGTGCCGGTACGCCGCGCATCAACGACGGTGCATTTCTGTTCCTGCAACACATGATTGCCAAAATGCGCTCTATCGCGGCTGGTGGCAGCCGTATCGGCATCGTTTTCAACGGCTCGCCTTTATTTACCGGCGATGCTGGCAGCGGCGAGAGCGAAATCCGCCGCTGGATTATCGAGAACGACTGGCTGGAGGCGATTGTCGCCTTGCCGGAGCAACTGTTTTATAACACCGGCATTTCCACGTACATCTGGATCATCAGCAACCGTAAGGAACCACAGCGCAAAGGCAAAGTGCAATTGATCGACGCCCGCAATTTCTGGGTGCCGATGGAAAAATCTTTGGGTAACAAACGCCGCAGCATCGGCGACCCTAGCGACAAAGCCAAAGACCCGGACCATATTGGCGAAATCACCCGCATCTACGCCAACTTTGCCGATGGTGAAACTCGTAGCTTTACATTTGACGGCAAAGACAAAGAACTAGTTGTCAGCAAAGTATTCGATAGCGAAGACTTTGGGTATCACAAAATCACCGTCGAGCGCCCGCTCAGGCTCAATTTCCAAGCCAGCACCGAGCGCATCGCCCGCCTGGAAGAGCAAACCGCGTTTATTAACCTCGCCAGCAGCAGTAAAAAGAACGAAACCGTCCGCCAAAAAGAAATCGAAGTCGGTCGCGCCCGCCAGCAGCAAATCCGCGATTTACTTGCCGCTTTTGCTGAGCTGCATGGCGACACCCTGTTTTTGGACCGCAAACAGTTCTTGCTAACACTGCGCGACATCGACCGCGCCCATGACGTGCGCCTGTCTGCCCCGGAACTCAAAGCCGTGTTGGCGGCGTTGAGTGAGCGTGACGAAACAGCAAACATCTGCACAAATAGGCAAGGCAATCCGGAGCCGGATACCGACTTGCGCGATACCGAAACAGTCCCGCTTAAGGAAAGCATCGACGAATATTTTAAGCGTGAAGTGTTACCGCATGTTCCCGATGCTTGGATAGACCATAGTAAAACCAAAGTTGGGTATGAAATTCCTCTGAATCGGCATTTCTACCGCTATGAGCCACCGCGCGATCTGGAAAGCATCGAAGCCGAAATTAAGGCGCTGGAAGGCGAGATTGTCGATTTATTGAAAGAGATCACTGCATGACGGACATGCAACCAATCCAAGGACAGGGTGAAGTCATTCTTTACCAAACCGACGATGGGCAAGCCAAAATCAACCTCAAGGCCATAGACGGCTCGGTTTGGCTCACGCAGTTGGAAATTGCCGAGCTGTTTGCCGCCACCAAACAGAACATCAGCTTGCATATCAAGAACATTCTTAAAGACGGCGAGTTGGTCGAAGCTTTAGTTGTCAAGGAATCCTTGACAACTGCCGCCGACGGCAAGAACTACAAAACCAAACTATTCAGCCTGCCGATGATCCTGGCCATCGGTTACCGTGTTCGCTCGCCAAGAGGAACGCAATTCCGGCAATGGGCCAGCCGCCATTTATCCGAATACTTGATCAAAGGCTTTGTTATGGACGACGAGCGGTTGAAAAATCCAGGTGGCTGGGATTATTTCGACGAGCTGCTGGCGCGCATTCGCGAAATTCGCGCCTCGGAAAAACGCTTTTATCAAAAAGTGCGCGATCTGTTCGCCCTCAGCAGCGACTATCAAGACGATGAAAAAAACGCGCAATTGTTCTTTGCCGAAGTGCAAAACAAATTGCTGTATGCCGTCACCCAGCACACCGCCGCCGAAATCATCGTCCAGCGTGCCAATGCCAACACGCCCAATATGAACCTGACCACCTGGAAAGGCAGCCGGGTGCGCAAAGCGGATGTGATTATCGCCAAAAACTACTTGAGTGCCGACGAAATCGACTCGCTGAACCGCCTGGTGGTGATCTTCCTGGAGCAGGCCGAATTGCGCGTCAAGGAACGCAAGCAACTGACCCTGGATTACTGGCGCAGCAATGTTGACCGCTTACTGGAGTTTAACGACAGGCCCATCTTACGCGGCGCGGGTTCGATCAGTAAGGCCGCGATGAAAACCATCGCCGAACAGCGCTTCGACGATTTCGACGCGAAACGCCGCGCCGATGAAGCAACGGCTGCCGATGCTGAAGATTTGAAAGCCTTGGAACAACTGGAGCAAGCACTGGAAAAAGGCGGTCGGCAATGAAGTATCCGGCTTATCCGCAATACAAGGACAGCGGCGTGGCTTGGTTGGGCGAGGTGCCGGAGCATTGGGAGGTGAGGCGACTCAAATATCTTGCTTCGATCAACGACTCTGCTTTACCAGAATCAACGGACGCTGATTTTGAGTTTTCCTATATTGATATTGGCAGCGTCAATTTAGTTGACGGAATAACCGCCACCGAATCAATGGCTTTCGAAAATGCGCCCTCCCGCGCAAGAAGAGTGGTGCAGGCCGGAGATATTATCGTTTCTACTGTCCGGACTTATTTGCGAGCTATTGCTTCGATTCCTCAAAGTGAAGAAACACTGATCGTTTCAACAGGGTTTGCAGTTATCCGCCCTCGGCGAATCGAGTCCAAATTTTTGAATTACGCGTTCAAAGAATCCTCATTTGTAGAAAATGTTGTATCCCGTTCAGTCGGTGTGAGCTATCCGGCAGTCAATGCAAGTGAAATTGGCGATATAAAGATTCTGGCTCCGTCCGAAACCGAACAAATCGCCATCGCCAATTTTCTGGATAGTGAAACCGGGCGGATTGATACGCTGGTGGCGAAAAAGCGCAAGCTGATGGAATTGCTCAAGGAAAAACGCAGCGCGCTGATTTCCCGCACCGTCACCCGCGGCCTGCCCGCCGACGCCGCGCGGGAATTTGGCTTAGCGTCACATGTTCACTTTAAGCAAACGGAAATTGAGTGGTGGGAATCTGTTCCCGAGAGCTGGGAAATAAAGTCTATAAAACAGCTACTAAAAGCTAAGAAAGGCGCAATAAAAACAGGACCATTTGGAAGCCAGCTTCAAAGCGCCGAAATGTTAGAAGGCGATATTAAGGTTTATAACCAGCGCTCAGTGATTGATAGAGACTTTAGCGCAGGCGAAAATTATATTAGTCAGGAGAAGTTTAAAGAACTCAAGGCATTTGAAGTGTATGCGGGCGACCTTCTAGTAACGACAAGAGGAACTATTGGAAAATGTGCAGTATTGCCCAGGGATGCAGAACAAGGAATTCTCCATCCTTGTTTAATGCGTTTACAGTTAGATGAAAGAATTTGCTTGGCTCGTTTTGTTGAGATATTGATACAAGAAAGCGGAAAAATTCTTGAACAACTGCGTATCGAAAGTAATGCGACAACGATTGATGTCATTTACTCAGAAACGCTAAAAGAAGTTAAAGTTGCATTGCCACCATTAGCCGAACAAACCGCCATCGCCACCTACCTCGACCGCGAAACCGCCAAAATCGACCGGCTGGTGGCAAAAGTCGAAACCGCCATCACCCGCTTGCGGGAATACCGCAGCACGTTAATCACCGCCGCCGTCACCGGCAAAATCGACGTGCGAGGGACGGCATGAATCGGCATGCCATATACTCCGCCACTCGTTCCCACGCTCCCGCGTGGGAATGCAGACCGTCGTTCGATGCCGGTATGGATTCCCACGGAGACCGCTCATCGTTATACACATCTCTGTGCGACAACCTGCTGAGCTTCCAATGCAATGACAAAATCGCGCAAACGCTGCAGTCCGATCCACATGGCTTTGGCACCCGGCGGCCCGTCATGCTTGCGTCCGAGATAACCGCCCAAGCTCGCCACCAAGAGAATCACTTCGCCCAAGCGAGGTGGCGTAAGCGGCGGCGGGCAAAGCTTAAC
The DNA here is from genome assembly GCF_024360925.2 of Methylomonas rapida. NCBI lineage: Bacteria > Pseudomonadati > Pseudomonadota > Gammaproteobacteria > Methylococcales > Methylococcaceae > Methylomonas > Methylomonas rapida. The sequence continues at coordinate 4,372,101 of NZ_CP113517.1, forward strand.
CACAATGTAAGCAGCCCGCCACTCCTGTGGATCGAAGATAATTTCACAATCCATGTCCGGCGTAGTCCGTCCCAACATCAGCGTGAACAATACCCGCCAGGCAATAACCATGTACAACGCTAAACAAGGTAGCAGTCGGTCCTCGGTTTCCAGATGCAGTCGCTTAATCTGGCATCCGCTCTTGAGCACATGGAAGTACACTTCAATGCACCACCGCACGGCGTACCACATGACGATCGTTGCCGCCTGTTCGAAACAATCGATCGGCAAGCTAGTCAACAATAGCCATTCCAAACGTTCCACGCCAGACGGTGGTGCATCTTCGCGTGCCAGCACCGCATTGATGGTGAGTTCCGGTAGCCGATACCCTATCCGCTTAGGCGGTTTGAGGGTCACTGTAATGGCGCGTAACGTGATATGCGCCAGTCGCGCCGTGCGGTTCGGTCGCGGTTTGACGTTCACCTCAGAGTAACCCAATACAGGAGCTTGCTCCACGGCGGCCCACAGGCATTTCGTACCGTTCTCCGGCGAAGCCAACACTCGGTTTTGCGCCGCACGTACGATCCATTGAGCCCGTACCGCAGGTGCGTAGTCATGGTATTCGGCAAACCACTCGTAAATATCGCCCTCCCTGTCGGCAAGATTGATCAGCAGGGTGTCCGGCATTTGCGCCTGTAAAGCGCAACTGTCCTGGTAACTTTCCAGCCAATGGCGACTCTCTTTTTCGTCTACGCCTTTGTGAAGTCGTTCACTCCTTTGGCTTGGGATCTCTCGAGGCCAATACGATGCTTTCACGACACCCAAACAAATACGCGATGGCGTAAAGGCAACTGTCGGATGCAGGCGGCGCAAGTGTTTCTCCACGTCTTTCACTGTGCCAAGTCCCTTCGGCCCCAAGCAAATATTCTTATCGTCCTCGGTGGTGTCCTGTGCCAGCAGCACGATTGGGCTGCTCTTCATGCGCTCGATCGTGGCATCTCGATGCGGCGCCAGTATCTTCTCGAATGTCGTCTTAGCGTTATTGAAGAAGCGATAGGCTCCCATCGTCTCCTTCCAGCCTCCGCAGGCCGCCGGAATACTGAGTTGTGGATGCTCGCCCAATTGCTCCAATAGCAAGGCCAATCTCTTGTTTAGACGTTGATCTTCCAAATTGGCAGTTTGCACTTCTTCTTCGGCCCAGTTGCTCATCGCCTTTCTCCTGTTTCTGTGTCTCCTTGTAGTTTAGTCTTTGAGGGACTTGTGTATAACGATGAGCGGAGACCGTGGGAACCAGGAAACCGCCATCACCCGCTTGCGGGAATACCGCAGCGCTCTGATCACCGCCGCCGTGACCGGCAAAATCGATGTGCGGGAGGCGCTATGAAGTTCGAAACCTTCAAAGCCGGTTCCTGGCAATCGCGCTATCAATACAAATGCTTCGAACCGGTGCCGGTCAATCACGCGTGGATTTGGGAAGACCCGGTCATCAACACCTTGCTGGAGCAAGCCACCCGTGCGCTGGGCCGAACTGAATGCATTTTCGCTGATCGTGCCGGACATCGATCTGTTCATTCAAATGCACGTCGTCAAGGAGGCGCAAACCTCCAGCCGTATAGAAGGTACACAGACCGGCATCGACGAGGCCTTGATGCCGGAGGAACAAATCCTACCGGAAAAGCGCAACGATTGGCGCGAGGTGCGCAATTACATTGACGCGGTCAATGTCGCCATCGAGGAGTTGAGCCGCTTACCGTTGTCCAACCGGTTACTCAAGCACACCCATGCCATTTTGATGCAGGGCGTGCGCGGCGAGCATAAACAACCGGGCGAGTTTCGTTCCAGCCAAAACTGGATTGGCGGTTCGAATTTGATGGACGCGGTGTTTATTCCGCCGCACCCGGATAATGTGGCGGAATTGATGGGCGATTTGGAAAAATTCTGGCACAACGAAGCCATCACCGTGCCGCATTTGATCCGCATCGCTATCAGCCATTATCAATTCGAGACCATACATCCGTTTTTGGATGGCAACGGTCGCATCGGTCGTTTGTTGATTCCGTTGTATTTGGTGAACAATGGTCTGCTGGCCAAGCCTTCGTTATATTTGTCCGACTTTTTCGAACGCAACCGCGCCAGCTATTACGACGCCCTGATGCGGGTACGGATGAGCAACGATTTGATTCACTGGGTTCGCTTTTTCCTGGGCGGCGTGGCACAGACCGCCAGCAAAGGCCGTGACGTATTCCGGCAAATATTGGCGCTCCGCAACGAAATTGATAACCAGTTGATCGGTTTGGGCAGTAAACGTGCCGTCAACATGAAGCAATTGCTGAATTTGCTGTACCGCAAGCCGGTGATTGTGGCGAGCGAAGTGGAAAAATTTTTGGCAGTGAGTACGCCCACCGCCAATGCGCTGATCAAGGAACTGGAACGCATGGGTTATTTGAAAGAGATTACCGGTCAGCAACGCAGCCGGATTTTTTCGTTTGAACCTTACCTTAAATTGTTCGTTAGTTAAGTAAAATGACTTTTTCTTAACTAATCTTGGAATTAAGTTAAGAAACAATAAGGACATCTGAATGGCCCAAACCACCGAAAAAGCCTTCGAAAGCTATGTCGAGCAAATGCTGCTGGCCAAAGGCTGGCAACCGGGTTCGGTAAAAGACTGGGATAAGGAACTGGCTTTATTTCCTTCACAAATTTTCGAATTTATCGCCGCCACCCAAACGCCGCTTTGGGACAGCATGCACGAACAGCATGGCGCTAATCTGCAAGCCCTGTTAATCAAAGAGCTGGTTAAGGAACTGGCGATTAAAGGCTCGTTGCATGTGTTGCGACACGGCTTCAAGTTTTACGGCAAAACCTTCCGGCTGGCCTATTTCAAACCGGCGCACGGTTTGAATGCCGAGGTGCTGGAACATTATCAACAAAACCGGCTGACAGTGACTCGGCAAGTGCCTTGCCATCCGGGCGACCACAGTACGCTGGACATGTTGTTTGCGGTTAATGGTTTACCGGTGGCAAGCTGCGAGCTGAAAAACCCTTGGACTGGGCAAAACTGGCGGCACGCAGTAAATCAATACCGCAACGACCGCAATCCGCGCGCGCCGTTGTTTGAGTTTAAACAGCGGGCGCTGGTGCATTTTGCCGCCGACCCGGACGAAGTCCACATGACTACCCGGCTAGCGGGCAAAAAAACCTTTTTCCTGCCCTTCAATCGCGGTAGCCACCCAGGCGAAGTAGTTTGCGGTGCGGGCAATCCGCAGCATCCGTCCGGTTACCGCAGTGGTTATTTCTGGGAAGAAGTGCTGGAACGTGAGCAGTTTTTGGACATTCTCGGTAATTTTATTTTCATCGAGCGCAAGGAAGAAAAAGTCGACGACGGCAAGGGCGGCAGCCGCCTGCTGCAAAAAGAAGCGGTGATTTTTCCGCGCTATCACCAGCTCGATGCCACCCGGCGACTGCTATCTGCCGCGCAATTGGAAGGCCCAGGTCAGAATTATCTGATCCAGCATTCGGCCGGCAGCGGCAAGACCAATTCGATTTCTTGGTTGTCGCATCGTTTGGCCAGTTTGCATGATGGCAACGATCACAAGGTGTTTGATTGCGTGATTGTGATTACCGACCGGCAAGTGCTGGACAGGCAATTGCAGGACGCGATTTATCAAATCGAACACGCGCAAGGGGTGGTCAAGGCCATTGATCAGGATTCCAAGCAATTAGCGGCGGCACTGATTGATGGCACCAAGATCGTGATTACCACCTTGCAGAAGTTTCCGTTTGTGTTGCGCGGCTTATTGCATGCCGCTGGCGCGGATAATATCGACGCAGCGGATGAGATGGCCAAAAAGCAGGCCAAAGCCTGGGAGCAAGAGATAGCCAAGCGTCGTTACGCGGTGATCGTCGATGAAGCGCACTCGTCGCAAACCGGCGAAACGGCCCGAGAACTCAAGTCGATTTTGGGGGCGACTGCCGCCAACGGTGAAGACGACGAAATCGATTTTGAAGACCGTTTGAATCAAGTCATGGCTTCGCGTGGTCGCCAACCCAACATCAGTTTTTTTGCCTACACCGCCACTCCGAAGGGCAAGACCTTGGAGCTGTTCGGTCGTGTCGGCCACACCGGCAAGCCAGAACCTTTTCATCTATACAGCATGCGTCAAGCCATCGAGGAAGGTTTTATTCTGGACGTGCTGCAGAATTACACGACCTACAAAACTTATTTCAAATTGGTCAAAGCCATGGAGGACGACCCGAACCTGCCCAAGAAAAAGGCGGCACGGGCTTTAGCCAAATTCCTGGTATTGCATCCCACCAATATTTCGCAAAAAATCGAAATCATCGTCGAGCATTTTCGCAACCATGTTAAGCATCATTTGGGCGGCCAAGCCAAGGCCATGGTGGTGACCGGCTCTCGGCTGCAGGCCGTCAAATACATGCAGGCGTTTCAGGCCTATATCGAGCAACACGCTTACCACGATGTACAGGCCTTGGTAGCGTTTAGCGGTACGGTGCTCGACCCTGACAGCGGCCAGGAATACACTGAACCAGGCATGAATACCGACAGCGTGACCGGTAAAGCGATCGGCGAAAAGCAATTGCCGGAGCGTTTTAATTCGCCCGATTATCAAGTGCTACTGGTGGCTAACAAGTACCAAACCGGTTTCGATCAGCCGAAGTTGATGGCGATGTATGTCGATAAACGCCTGGATGGCGTGCAGGCGGTGCAAACCTTGTCGCGCCTGAATCGCATGCTGCCGGGTAAGGAAGCGCCGTTCGTGCTGGATTTTGTCAATGAAGCTGATGACATTTACCGCGCATTCAAACCTTATTACGACGCCACCAGCTTACAGGAAACGTCCGACCCGGCTTTGCTGGAACAGGTCAAACATGACTTGGACAGCATGCAGGTTTATTACTGGAACGAAGTGGAAGCGTTTGCCCGTATTTTCTACCGATCACCCAATAAGCAAAATCCGGCTGATCACGCCCATTTGCAACGCCATTTACAACCGGCAGTGGACCGGTTCAAGGCGATAAGCGATGAAGAGCAGCGCTCGGTGTTTCGCGATAAGTTAAGCGGCTATGTCAATGTGTACGCGTTTTTGAGTCAGATCATGCCGTATGCCGATCCTGATCTGGAAATGCTGTATAGCTTTGGCCGCTTGTTGTTGCCTCATTTGCCGCTGGATAGAGATAACACCAACGTCAAGCTGGGCGACGAAGTCGATTTGCAATATTACCGGCTGCAACGGGTGTTTTCCGGCGCAATCGATCTGGCGGATGAGCATGGCGAGTACACGGTAAAAAGCCCGACCGATGTTGGCACCAGCAAAACCAAGGACGAAAAAGCCCCGTTATCGGAAATTATCGAGATGTTGAACAACCGGTTTGGCACGAACTTTACCGAAGAAGACCGCTTATTCTTCGAGCAAATCAAAGAAAAAGCCACCAATACACCCGAGGTGATCCAGCTACGGCAAGCCAATCCGTTTGACAAGTTTCAACTGGGCTTGCGGCAAATGTTGGAGGACTTAATGATCAAACGCATGCACGAAAACGACAAAATCGTCACTCGTTACATGGACGACAAGGCGTTTGAGAATGCGGCGTTTGCGGTGTTGTCGAAGGTTATTTCGACAGCATTCCTCAAGCCAAGGGTTAGACCGGATCGCAATGTTCAAGACCTATCCATTAATGACGGCAATAACGTCTAGCTTGCTTTCACTGATTGGCGCGCTTCTTGGAGTGCTTGCGTTGTGGTCAGCAGTGAACAAAATGAGGTGAAAAAATTTGCAAGGTTAGGCTTGGATATAGTGCCACACCGGAAAAAGATGGTGGAACGTGACTTGGAGGCCGAATTTAAAATGAAAACAATCCCTTCCGCTTGGTAATAGTCTGCGCCATGTGGATTACCGGTTTTGATGTGCCGTGTGTATCGACAATGTATTTGGATAAACCCATCAAGGGTCATACCTTGATGCAAGCCATAGCTCGCGCGAACCGGGTCTATGACGATGAGAAAGAAAACGGCTTGATTGTCGATTATGGCAATGTTTATAAGCAATTGAAAAAAGCTTATGCCATTGCCGAGCTTTTTTCTCACACATTCCTTACCGCTCGATTCGCATATTGCCGCCGCCTTTGTTCCGCATTACGCAAAACTTGACGCCGCGCAATATCGCCGGCTTGCGACCATTGGCAAATTTCTTCCAGCGACCGAAAGCAACCCAGACAGATATTCTCGTCATTCAAACAGCAATTACGCACACAGGGCGACGCCACATTCTTTTCCGGTTCAGCCATGGCTATTTCCGGCAAAAAAGGCCTGTGCCGCCTCGACGTCTAGCTTGATTTGACTTTTCAGCGCCGCCAAGGAATCGAAACGCACCTCGTCGCGCAATTTGGCCTTGAAATGCACTTCGACATAGTGGCCGTAAATGTCCCGATTGAAATTGAAAAGATGCGTTTCCAGTACGGCTCTGGCACCGCCGGCCACGGTGGGCCGAGTGCCCAGATTGGCGACACCTTGCATTTCGCCGTTGTCCAGGCCGGTCATCGTCACCGCGAACACGCCCACTAGCGGAGTGTTCTTGCGCAGCATCTCCAAATTAGCGGTAGGAAATCCCAGTTGCCGCCCTCTTTTATCGCCGTGCGCCACGCGGCCGCATACCGAATAGTCCCGGCCCAACAGCGTTTTGGCCAAGGCCAGATCGCCCTCGCCCAAGGCATCGCGAATCAGCGTGCTGCTGACGCGCAGGCCACCGATTTCAAAGGAATGCGTGGCCTCCACCGTAAAGCCCAATTCCTGACCTCTATGTTGCAACAAGGCAAAATTACCGCGCCGGGCCTTGCCAAAATGAAAATCGTCGCCGATCACCAAATGCTTGATGTTGAGCTTGCCGATCAGAATATCGCGAATGAAGCGCTCGGCATCGACGTCGGCAACCGTACGGTTGAACGGCATGACCAGCAATTCATCAATCGGCAGCCGGGCAAATTGAATGGTTTTTTCGCGCAATCGAGTCAGGCGGGACGGCGCATGATCGCCGAGAAAGTATTCCAAGGGCTGCGGCTCGAACACCATCGCCACGACCGGCAAATTCAAACTCCGGCCACGTTCGGCCAGTTTTTCAATCACTTGTTGATGGCCCAGATGCAGGCCGTCGAAATTGCCTATGGTCAGCACACAGCCGTTACGCAACGGCTCAAGATGATTCAAACCCCGAATTAAGCGCATGATTGGTTCGATAGCAAAAGCGTGGATTTTATCAGTAACCGACTTTTTACGTGCAAGACGCAAGCGAATCGCCTGTCATTGACGACGTTTATCTTGGCCCACCCTTCATCCCTTATAATGACCACCCAACTCCCGCCAACCGTCAGCCTTGCGATGATAAACACCCTGTATATCGAAACCGCCGTCGAGCATCACCCGCGCGTGGAAGCTATCCGGCGGCGTTTTCCCGAGGCCAGGATCGTTTCCTGTGACCGCTACGGCGAGGTTTTCAACCCCAAGGCGCAAAATTTTCGCCTGCAAAAGCAGCAACCGGCGTTGATCCTGGCCGAGAAATACCAAAGATTCGTGTTACCGACGCCGGCTGGCTACGGCATCGGCGGCCAGCGCAATTATTATTTCTCGCATATGCTGAATTGCCTGTACGACTGCCGCTATTGTTTTTTGCAAGGCATGTATCAATCGGCCAATTACGTGTTGTTCGTGAACTTCGAGGATTTTCAGCAGCACATCCGCCAAGCCTGCGCACAAGCGCCCGATGAAGACGTCTATTTTTTTTCCGGCTACGACTGCGACAGCCTGGCCTTCGAGCCGGTGACGGGCTTTGCCGAGTCGTTTTTGCCATTGTTTGCGGAACTACCCAACGCCTGGCTGGAACTACGCACCAAGAGCACGCAAATCAGAAGCCTGATGCACCGTGAGGTAATTGACCGCTGCGTGGTCGCCTTCAGCTTGTCGCCGGATACGGTAGCCAACAAAGTGGAAGCCAAGGCCCCGAGCGTGGCCAAACGCATCGAAGCCGCCGCCAAGTTACAGCAACAGGGCTGGCCCATCGGCTTGCGCTTCGATCCGATGATTTACCAACACGACTACCGCCGGCTTTATCAAGCCTTGTTCGAGCAGGTCTTCGCGGTCATCGATGCCGACGCGCTGCACTCGGTCAGTCTGGGCGCATTTCGTCTGCCGGAACAATATTTCAAGAAAATCCACAAGCTGTACCCGGAGGAAAAACTGTTCGCTAGCCCGCTGCAAACCACCGCCGGCATGGTGTCCTATCGAGCCGATCTGGAACAATCGATGATGGCCAATTGTGGTGCGATGCTGTTGGAATACATCCCGCCAGCCAAGTTTTTCCCATGCAGTCTATGACACGCACGGTACTGGTGACGGGCGCCAGCTCCGGCATCGGCCGGGCGATTGCCGAACGCCTGTTGCGGCACGGTCACACCGTGATCGGCACCTCGCGCGATAGCCGGCGTTTCACCACGGCGCATCCCCATTTCCACGCCGCAGAACTGGATTTGGCGGAAACCCGGCAAATACCTACGTTTGCCAATCGCTTGCAGCAGGATTTTCCCGCGCTGGATGCGGTGGTCTTCGCCGCCGGTTTCGGTCAATTCGGCGGTTTGGAGCAGTTTTCCTATCAGCAGATCGAAACCCTGCTGACGGTCAATTTCACGGCCCAGGCTTTCCTGACCCGCGCGCTACTGCCCCGGTTAAAACGAAAGACTCAAGCCAATCTGCTTTACATCGGCTCGGAAGCGGCTTTGAAAGGCAGCCGCAACGGTAGCATCTATTGCGCCAGCAAATTCGCGCTACGCGGCTTCACGCAGGCGCTGCGGGATGAATGCGGCAAAACCGGGGTTAGGGTATCCCTGATCAATCCCGGCATGGTCGATACGGCGTTTTTTGAAACCTTGCATTTCGCCCCCGGCAGCCAACCGGGTCAGGTTTTGCTGGCCGATGACATCGCCGATGCCGCTCTTTATATCCTGCAGGCCGGCTTGCATTGCGCCATCGATGAAATCAACCTGAGCCCGGCCAGCAAGGTCGTGGAATTCAAAAAGTAGCCCGAGATTCGCCCCCGCTTGAGTCAAGGATTCCATGCAAAATAACTTCCGCACTTTCTTTTCTCCCTCGCCCTGTGGGCGGCGTAACAATAAAAAATGCCAGCGTCACTCGGTTAAAGCTATGGATTTGGTTGAAAATAATTTCCCGCACTCCGGCCTCAATGCCGTTTTAAAACCGGCTCCACTCAAAACGTTGCGCGTCATTCCATTCAAGCCGGCCCAGCTTTTACCACGCTTCATTAGCGAGGTGGCGGCAGGAGATTGCGGGCACCGGACTTCAGGCTGTCGGCGCCTTGGTCGATGATCGCGTCGACCGGATTTTGCGGAGAGCCATAACGGGGATCGCCATAGCGCGGATCGGAATATCTTGGGTCGCCATATCGCGGATCTCCATAACCTTGCGGTTCGTGCATGTCGTGACGCTCTTCGGACCGCTCCCGGCCTCGCTCGCTGGATTCCAAAGCCTGTTTGTTGGTGTTTTCCCAGCGTGATTCGGTCTGACGTTTTGCCTTGTATTGACCTTTGCCTTTTTCATGGCGCACTTGGGCGTGCTGCTTTCCTTTTGCCTGTTCCTTACCTTTCGCCAGCACCGGATTGCCGATTAACATTGCCGAGATAAAGAGGGCGATTAATGGGGCGATTTTGTTCATTTTAGCGCTCCTATTGTTTTTTTCCGCCTAACTATAGCCGATTATTTTTGACCCGGCGGCAATTCCCACGAAATTTCGGTTTGACGGATAACGGCCACAGCCGGCACACTCCCACCGGTAATCCATTTAACAGCCATGAGGACATTGTCATGAGTAATCAAGCAAAATTGCGCTGGGGCATAGTGGGCGCCGCGCGCGTCAATGAACGTTTGCTGCCGGCCATCGTCGAAGCATCCAATGCAGAGCTAGTGGCGATAGCCAGCCGTCGGCCCGGCGCGGCTGCGGAAACCTTGAGGAAATACGCCCCCTGCTATCCCGGTATTCACGCCTATGACGATCTGGAGACCGTGTTGACCAATCCCGACGTGCAAGCCGTCTATTTACCGATGGCCAATCACGAGCATGCGGAATGGGCACTGCGAGCCATCGCGCACCGCAAACACGTGCTGGTCGAAAAACCGATGGCCTTGACGGTGACCGACATAGACGCGATCGAGACCGCCGCCCGTCGTTATAAAGTCAAGGTGATGGAAGGTTTCATGTACCGCTTCCATCCTCAACACGTCCGAGTGATGGAGATTTTGCGCTCCGGCATGATAGGCGAAGTGCGCTCGGTGCGCGCCAGCTATTCGTTCATGATGCGTCCGGCCAGGATGTATCGATTGGCCGAGCATGTCGAACGCGGCGGCGGCGCGATGTGGGACATCGGTTGCTATGCCATCCATTCTTTGCGGATGTTTTTCGAGCAGCCGCCCTTGGCCGTGACCGCGATGGCCAAATATGTCGAGAGCGGTGCCGATATTTCCACCAGCGGCATCCTGGATTATGGCGACGGCCGCTTTGCGCACTTTGATTTCAGTTTTGAACGCGCGCGTCGTTGCGAATACGAAATCGTCGGCACGCAAGGGGGCTTGAAATGCCATGTGGTCTGGCAATTGCCGGGCGATGTGCCGGTGATTTCCTGGTGGACCGAGGATGGCCGCCAGGTCGAGGAGCGTATGCCGGCTTCGAATCACTTCAAACTGGAAATCGAGCATTTCAGCGATTGCGTGTTGAACGATAGGGAACCGGCCTTGTCGCTGGACGACGCCCGCGATAATTGCCGCGTCATCGTTGCGGCGCTGGAGTCGGCGGCCAATGGGCAAGTGGCGAAAATTTAGCGCCGCACCCGATAGGTGCCCAGATAAATCGACATGCGTTTAGTCGAACAAACCACGCCGGAGCACAACCGCAAACCCAGCAGTTCCCGTTCAAGGTTGCTGTTTTTCGCTCTTGTATGCTTGCTTTCACTGCTGGTTGTTGCTTGGTGGTGGCGCGGCTTGCTGATGCAGTGGGCGTTGCAACAGTTCTTGCAACGCCCGCCGTTTGCCGATGCGGTCGTTTCTGGTATGGGTTTCAGTCTCGATCAGGCCCACGTCAATAGCCTGCAATTGGGCTTGCAAACTGCGGCAGGCCCATTATCGATGCGATTGCAAGACGTTCGTGCCAGCTACGATTTAAGAGCATCCAACATCGACACCATTGCGGTAGCTAAGGCTGAGTTGCGGTTTACCTACCAGCCGACTCCCGACGCAAGCGAACAATCTGCGACGGCATCCAATAGACTGGTGGTGCCGCTACAACATCTGACAATCGACAACCTGGATTTGAGCGTCGATACACCGCAGGGAACTATCGTTTTCAATGGCGCTTGTGAACTGAATATTTCCTCAGCGCAAGCCATTCAGGTTGTATTTCAAGACACTAGTTATTCTTTGAGGCTGGATGTTGCGCCCGATTGGCACAAGGCCAACGTAATAGTCGCGCAACATGCCGGCGGCACTGTTTTGCAGCTGGATTATCATTGGCGGGATGTACAAAAGCATGCAGCTAAGCTAGAGGCGGATGCCAGTGCGCTGCTGAAATGGCTGAGCAGTAGCGGACTGATTCCGGCAACGCTAAAAAAAGACATGGCCTCGTCGGAACTGATGCGGGCAGCTCCGGGTATGGCGGCAGTCAAGTTGGCCCTGAGTGCGGAATCGCCGGATGATTTGGCGAATCTGACTGGTCGTTTGTTGCTGACGCGGGACGAGGATTATCTCGCCACTGCCGATCTAGCGCTGAAAACCGCTACCATGCGATTGAAAGCCGATGCACACCTGGACTTGACCACGGTTGAGATTGTCGAATTGTTCAAACCCTGGCTGCCGGAAGTCGTCAATGCCTGGCGTTTCGCCACCGGTCATGCGATGACAACGCTGCATCTGGAATGGCGACCGCAACATGCTTTGACAGGATCCGCCTATCTGCGGGCTTATCACTTGGGCATAGGCTTCGGGGCGATACAGGTCGAAGACGGTTTTTTGCAATTGGACGTCAAGGACTGGGCCAAATTCTCCGTGTTCATGTCGGCCGACGTGCCGAAACTCTTACTGGGCAAAGAAACCACGGTGCGCGACCTGACGCTGAAGGCGCACCTTCAAAATCCTCTTTTGACGATAGAGCGGGTCAATCTGCCGGTTTTCGGTGGCGTGTTGGAAGTGCTGCCGGCTACCGTAAATATCGAGCGCTGGCCGGTTCAATTGACACTAGGCGTCAAGGACATCGATTTGGCGCAACTGCTAGATAGCTTGAATTATCCGGCTTTATCCGGCACGGGCACTCTGAATGGTAAGCTCCCGTTAAGCCTGACACCGGACACTTTTGAAATCAACGGCGGCTTATTGAAGGCTACGGTTCCTGGGGTATTGCGTTATCAAGGACCGACGGCGGATGACGAAAACATTGCCTTCAAGGCCTTGCGCAATATGCTGTACCATAGCCTGCAGGCTAGCATGGATTATCGGCCCAACGGCGAATATCACATCGGCTTGAGAATAGAGGGCAAAAACCCGCAGTTGTTATCCGGCCACCCGGTCGCCTTTAATCTAAATTTAAGCGGCCAGTTACCGGAGTTACTGCAAAAAGGCATTTTGACAGGGGATTTCAATCAGCCTGTGCTGGAACAACTGAATGGAACTGGCCATCCTTGAATCATCAGTAAAATCATCAATTCAAACCGCCACGGCGGAACGGAGCAAGCAATGAATTGGAGTGCAATAACGATTGCGGGTTTATTTTCCGCGGCTTTCTATCTGTCGGGATGTTCGCCATCCGTCAAGCTGGAAGCGCCGGAAAAACCCATCGAGATCAATATGAACGTCAAAATCGACCATGAAATTCGTCTGAAAGTGGAAAAAGACGTCGACGAATTGATTACCAGCAACAAAAATCTGTTTTGAAGGAGCGAGCGATGAGAAACCCAAACCCGCTATCGATGTTAATCGCCGTATTGCTTGGCTTTTGGCTGACTGCGATGCCCGTTTCAGCGGCCGATCTGGCACAGGTGAAAGCAGCAGGCCTGGTTGGTGAGCAAATGAACGGGCTACTAGGCCTGGTCGACCCGAATGCGTCGGCCGATGTGAAGGCGCTGGTGAACAGCATCAACGCCCAGCGCCAGGCCGAATACCAACGCATCGCCGCCAAAAATGGCGTACCGGCCGATGAAGTGGCAAGATTGACCGCGCAAAAGGTCATTGGCCAGGCGGCGGCGGGGCATTATGTGCAAACGCCGTCCGGCTGGCAAAGACGCTAAACTTATAGCTTGGTCGGGTTAGGGCTGACACCTAACCCGCTCTGCTGTCTATTTCGCATCCCCGACCGGCGCGGCAAACCCATCCGATACCAGGGTGTGTACATTGCTGCCGGTCAGCGCTTGTAAAAAGGCCACCAGATCGGCGATTTCCCCGTCCGTCAACGCCAAAGACTTGATGAGCGGCGACAGGTTTTCATTGGCAATACCGCCCTGATTATAAAAGCGCACCACGTCTTCCAAGGTCGCCAGCGAGCCGTTATGCATATAGGGCGCACTCAAGGCCACGTTGCGCAGTGTTGGCGTTTTGTACGCCCAACGATCCGCCGGGTTTTGGCTGACCTCGTAATAGCCCAAGTCGTTGGGTTTTTCACTGTTCAAGCCTTTCAGATTCTCGCTGTCGACATCGACAAACACCCCCGGCGCAACTTGGACTTTTTGCCTGCCCGGCGTTTTTTGCATCGCTTCGGCGTAGCCTATGCCGGTGTTGTGGCGTTTTTGGTCGGTGAACAAGGCGGATTTCTCGCCGATGGTGTGGCACGTGTTGCAGGCGGCCTTGCCGGTAAATATCGCAAAACCGCGTTGAGCTGGCTCGCTCAAGGCATTTTTTTGTTTGCCGAAATACCAGCGATCGAACGGGGAGTCGGCCGAATTCAAGCTGCGTTGGTAGCTGGCCAGAGCTTGACCGATGGTTTCCATGGTCGGGCCTTTGTTGAAGGCTTTTTCAAACAGGCCGCGATAATCCGGGCTGGCCTTGAGTTTATCGATCACATAGCCGATGGATGGGTTGGCCATTTCGTTATGCGCCAATAGCGGGGCCCAGGCTTGCTGTTCCAGACTGTTTTCGCGGCCATCGTGAAACAGCAATTGCGCATAGCCTACATTGTACAAAGACGGCGCATTGCGGCGTACGCTACGGCCTTCGATGCCCACCGCCGTCGCCATTTCGTTGTTGGCAAAGCCCTGTTCGGGAATGTGGCAGATCGCGCAGGAAAAGGTGTTATTCAGCGACAGGCGGCGGTCGTAAAACAGTTTGCGGCCAAGCTCGATTTTGGCCGTCGTCAGCGGGTTGTCCTTGGGCTCGGGTAATTTGGGCAAGCCCAAGGGCGGTTTTTGCGCAAAAGTTATCAGTTTGGCGGGGCTGCCCTTGCGTTGCTCCAGGGCCAGTGACCGCGTTTCATAATCGGCTCGTTGATAGTTTTGCTTGTCGTCGCCGGCGCGATATGGCACGGATTCTGGCGGCGCGTTGTCCGCGACGGGGGCCGCGTTGCCCACTATTAGTGTTTTGACGTCGTTGATGACCGTATCGGCATGCAGAAAATCCACGCTATAAATATTGCGTATGTTTTTGTCCTTGTCGATCAGATACACGCGCAACAAATGCGAAAAGGTACCGGTGAACTGGCCTTTGTCATCGTATATTTTCTGCACGTTTTGCTGGTAGCCATCCAGTATCGGCTGCAAGGCGGCTTCGTCGCGGGTAGTCAAAAACTGCCAGTCGAACTCGCCGGCTTTAAAACCCTCGCCATAGTGACGCATCATTTCAGGTGTGTCGTGAGTCGGATTGAAGCTCAGCGTCAGCAGGCGCAATTTGTCCGCCAATTCTGGCTGTTTCTGCAATTGCCGGCTGATTTTGTGCAGCACCTGAGTCGCCAGGGGGCAACCGTTGACATCGCTGCAAGCGGCGTAGATGAAGCTCAGCAATACCAGCTTGTCGCCCATCAGGTCATGCAGTCGTTTGGGCTGGTTTGCCGTGGTCAGAACCTCGCCATTGGCGGCGGGGCCTATGACCGGCAGGGTATAACTGCCTGGCGTGGCGGGCTGGTAGGGCAAGGCGGAATAACCAGGCGCCAATGGCTTGGCGTCCTGGGCCTGGATGGCCGTGGAAGCCAGAATCGAGAGAAGCACAAGCAGATAACGATATTTCATGATTGCTGTTTACCCTCTCTATTGAATTGATACAGCTTACAATCGAGCCGAAAGTACAGATAGGTGAGTTTTCGGCATCGATCGTCGTTTATTCCAGGATTCTGCGGGATCAGTTGTTAGGCAGTGTCAGTGAGTGTTGTTCTTTTTGCTCTTTCGGTACCGGTATGCGCGTCATGGCCGTGGCATCCGGCCCCATCTTAATCGAGTAGTCGGTCGATGAGATGATGTTTTGCGTTGCGATGTCAACGATACGCAGCGACACATACACGTTTTTACGTCCGGCGGCGTACGTGCCGACCAACAAGGCGTTTGCATGAACGTTGTTCAAGGCTTCCTTGGTGGTATCGGGTAACTGCAGAATTCCTGCTTCGTTTTTAGTGAAAATCTCGGTCGGCAGTTCCATGCCCATTACCCGGTAACCATTCTGATGCATGGAAGAGGCGATTTGATCGGAAACGATGCGGCCAAAAGGCAGGTTTTGTCCCAAATCGTTGACATTGACCAGTGAATTGATGACGACCAGGCTTCCCCGTGGCAGCGGTTGTCTCAGGTCGCTCAATAGCTGGTCGACGCCGTCATAACTGACATCGATCCAGTCATCGTCATAAACATAACGATATTCATTGTATATACCGCAGCCGCTCAGCAGGCTTAGAGCCAGTATTGGATACACCAGCAAGGACTTTTGTTTCATGAAACCTCTCCTAATTAGAATGTGAGTATTTTATAGCCGAAGATACCGAATGGTTGTAGTGTAGCAAAGCCGATCCCGGCCACCTCACCTTAAATGCCGTTGCCTGCCTGGAAATGATGAATCGCAACTCCGCCAAACCCAAAAATCCATTATTCAAACCACAAGACCGTTATTACGTAAACGAACAGGGCTGGTGGTTTTACACGGTCGATAAAATCAGTGGACCCTATAAAACCAAGGCGGACTGTGTCGATGCTTGCCGGCTTTACATTCAGCGCCGCGATGGGCTCTTACCCTAGACGGTCTATCATCTGTTCCGCCTGCTTGGCGAAGGCTTTCAAGTCGCCGCTTTTGATGGTTTCCCGCGGAATCACGATCGCGGCGTCGAAATCGATGTAAATATAGATGTAATCCTTGTGTCTTTCGACCCGCAGCATGTCGCCCCACGGCGTTTTGTGCTTGCCGCCGGGTGATTTTTCCAGCAAATATTCGGGCTCGATTTTCAGATGGTGAATGCCGAACATCGCCTTCTTTTCTGCTTCGGTGTATTTGTTGAAAAACTGCCGGCGCATATCGATTTTCATGATGAAAGGCGATGCGATCCCCCAGCCTATCGCCAGCAGGGTGATGTAGGCGGTCGTCATCATTTCTTGGTAATAAACATAATAAAACAGGCCAAACACCAGCATCACGCCCGGCACCAGCATGCGGTTCTGGCGGATTTTCTTTTGCATTTCCGGGTTGTTTTTCAGGCGCAGTTCGTTGAAGTGAACCAGGTCTTGCTCGCGGAATTCGTATTCGATTTCAAACATTCAGATTACTCGCTGGAGATTAAGGTTAGTGCATTTTGATTTTGGCGTGCGTGCTGCGGCGGAACAAGTTGGACAGCGTCAGCATCGCGGTGCGGAAATAGCCGTGAATGGCGACTTGGTGCATTTTGTACAAGGACAGATACACGACGTAGGCGATGAAACCGCCGACGCTGACGGTCCCCATCAGACTGCCCATCAACGAACCGACGGTGCTGAATTTGCCCAGCGATACCAAGGAACCGTAGTCGCGATAGACAAAGGGCACCGCCGGCTTGCCTTTCAGGCGGTTGATGATGGTCTTGGCCACGGTCGAAGCCTGTTGGTGAGCCGCCTGGGCCCGGGGTGGCACGTTGCCGCCGTGGCCGACCCACGCGCAGGCAGCGCAGTCGCCAACCGCAAAGATGTCGTCGTCGCTGGTTTTCAAGGTCTGATCGACCACGAGCTGGTTGATGTGGTTGGTTTCCAGTCCGTCGAGATTTTTCATCCAGTCCGGTGCCTTGATGCCTGCGGCCCAGACTTTCAGGTCCGCCTCGAATACCTCGCCGTCGTGGGTATGCACAGCAGTCTCGGTAACTTCGGTCACCCGGCGGCCCAGTTTCAGGTTGATGCCGAGTTTGACCAATTGCTGCTGGGTGGCCTGTGATAGGCGTGGCGGCAAGGCTGGCAACAACTGGGTGGCGGCTTCGATGATGGTGATGTCGACCTTGATCGAGCCTTCCAGCCCGTAGGTAGCCAACAGTTTGGTAACTTCGTGCAATTCGGCCGATAATTCCACGCCTGTCGCGCCCGCGCCGATAATGACTATCGAGAGTGGCTTGTCGCGCTGATGGCTCTGGCTGGCATAGGATTGGATGTAATAGGTATCCACCAGTTGCTTCTGAAAGCGAAATGCTTCCTTGGTGGTGTCGATGAAGCGGCAGTATTGATCGACGCCCTTGATGCCGAAGGTGTTGCTGACGCTGCCTACCGCCATCACCAATGTGTCGTATTTAAAGGTTCGGCGCGGAATCAATTCAACGCCTTGCTTATTGGTAATCGGGCTGACGATGATTTCCTTCGCCGCGCGATTCAGGCCTTCCATGCGCCCAAACAAAAAACGGAAATGATTGCGATGCGCTTGCGCCAGATACTCGATTTCTTCGGCTTCGGCCAGGGTGCCCGAGGCCACTTCGTGCAGCAGTGGTTTCCAAATATGCGTCGATGCCGCATCCAGCAGCGTGACTTCCGCCAATCCGCGCTGGCCGAGTTTTTGCCCTAGTTCGGTCGCCAGTTCCAGTCCGGCTGCGCCACCGCCGACAATCAGTATTTTGTGTTTATCGTCAGCCATACTTTGTCTTCCCCTCACTATAGATGCCGTTTGCCGGCCGATATGAAACGCATCCCTTCTTCTTATTGAAATTCCATTGGCCGGCATTATAACCAATAGCGTTATTCGGCGAAGATTTTGACGAATGACCGCCATCATGCACTTGAGGGGATACAGCTTTAAGGCATGAATTTTCGGTTAAGCCTGACGCTTTCGTTCGGTAAAGTGTAAACCCGCTTAAGCTTATCGGTATTTGAGGCTACACTTGCCGACAAAACTTTAACCGGAGCAGCAAAAATGAATGTCGTTCGCCGCCTGTTGATGCCACTGATGTTACTCGCTACCGTCTTTCCCGCAATGGCGATGGATTTGCAAGCCATTCCAGAATCGCTGAAGCCATGGATTCCCTGGGTGCTAGCTGACCAGCCCCAATACCAATGCCCATTCTTTTACCGCGATTTTCAACAAAAGCATTGCAGCTGGGCCGGGCCAATGCAGCTGGAGCTGGATCGCAGTCAGGGCAGCTTCAGCGGCGCATGGACACTTTATCAGCCGGACTGGATCGTGCTGCCGGGGGATCAGGAGCACTGGCCGCAGCAAGTCAGCATCGAGCAAAAACCTGCGATCGTGGTCGAGCAGCAGGGCAAGCCCGCCATCTGGATGCCGGCAGGACGTTATCGGGTCAGCGGGCGTTTCTTCTGGGACAAGCTACCGGAAAGCCTGGCGATTGCCGGCGACATGGGTTTGGTTAGGCTCAGCATCGACGGCAAGAACGTTGCTTATCCTCGCATCGAGCAAGGCGCCTTGTGGCTTTCCTCGGCACAAGGCACGATTAGTGCAGAACAGCAAAATAGCCTGGATTTGCAGGTGTTCAGGCAAGTCATAGACGACAACCCCTTACAGATGATCACCCGACTCGAACTGAACGTGTCCGGTGCCGCTCGGGAAGTGACATTGCCTCATGCCTTGTTGCCGGCATTCATTCCGATCAGGCTCGACAGTCCTCTACCAGCCAGAATCGAGCCCGATGGCCATTTATTGGTGCAAGTGCGTGCGGGGCGCTGGATGATCGATATTCATGCGCGCCACCCCCAGACCTTGTCACGGCTGGATTTGGCTGTTCAAGATCCCGACTGGCCGCAGAGCGAGCTATGGGCTTTTCAGGCCATGCCGGCGCTACGGCTGGTCGAAATCGAAACGCTGGCCGCCGTCGATGCCAGCCAGACCAACATGCCGGCGGAATGGCGGCATTTGCCTGCCTATCAGGTCAAGCAAGGCCAAAGCATGCAATTCAAGCTGATTCGGCGAGGGGATCCCGAGCCCGAGCCCAATCAGCTGAACCTGGTGCGCAAATTGTGGCTGGATTTCGAGGGCGGCGGCTACAGCGTCAGCGACCATATCAATGGAAAAATGACGCGTGACTGGCGGTTGAATGCGTTACCCGAGCTGCGCCTGGGGCAAGTGTTGTTGAACGGGCAAAATCAATTGATCACCCAGTTGAGTGATCAACAGCAGGGCGTGGAAGTCCGCCGCGGCGCGATTCAGTTGCAGGCCGATAGCCGTATCCAAGCCGGCATCGGCGAACTCAACGCGGTGGGTTGGCGGCAAGCGTTTCACCAGGTCCGGGCGGAATTGAATATACCTCCCGGCTGGCGTCTATTGGCCGTCAGCGGCGTCGATAACGAACCGGACAGCTGGTTGACCCGATGGACTTTGCTCGATTTGTTCTTGGTCCTGATTGTGGCACTGGCGACCGCGCGGCTATGGTCTTGGCACTGGGGCTTGCTGGCCTTGTTCAGCCTGATGCTGTTTTGGCACGAAGCCGACGCGCCTCGCTGGATATGGCTCAATACGCTGGCGGCATTGGCTCTGTTACGGGTGTTGCCGGACAACCGGTTTGCGTATTGGGTCAAGTGGTATCGCAATCTGTGCTGGCTGGGGCTGGGGCTGATCGTGGTGCCGTTCATGATCGCGCAAATTCGCATCGGCATTTATCCACAACTGGAAAAGCCCTGGCAGCCCATCATGCCGGCACCCTATGTCGATAGCAGCCTGGACGATGAAAGAGCCATACCCATGCAGACGATGGAAATGGCGCAATCGAAGGTGGCGCCGATGGCAGTGCCGAGAAGGGACAAGGCTTACGGTTTGGCGGCGGGCGGCTTTGCCAGCTCGGCGCTCAATGTCGACCGTATCGATCCGGAAGCCAACCTGCAAACAGGGCCGGGGCTGCCGCAATGGCAATGGCAAACCGTGTATTTGAGCTGGAACGGTGCCGTGGACGACCAGCAACGCCTAAGCTTGTGGTACTTGTCGCCACGCTGGACGCTATTGCTGCATATCGTTCAAGCCTTGCTCGCGGCCGTGATGACTCTGCGCATGCTGGGAGTATTGGGCGATACATGGCGGCTGGCGTTACCGATGGCGAGTGCCTGGCTGCTGCTGCCACTATTGATATTACCCGGAGGGGATTGTTTGGCCGATATTCCGGATCAGGCCATGCTGGATCAACTGAAAGCCCGCCTGCTGGAAACGCCCAAATGTTTGCCTGTGTGCGCGCAAATGCCGGATATGGCGGTCGACATCAAGCCCGACTCGATGCAGATCACGGCACGGATTCATGCGCAGCAGGATGTGGCCGTACCGTTGCCGGCGCAACTCGAACAGTGGTTTCCGGAGCAAATCCAGGTCGATGGGCATGAGGCCGAAACATTGATCAGACAAAACGACGGCTCCTTGTGGCTGGGAGTCAGGCAAGGGGTGCATACGGTCGTGATGCAGGGGCGGCTTGTGCCGCAGCAGAAGTTTACCTTGCCGTTGCAGCTGACCCCGCAACGCGCCGAGGTCAACAGCGATGGCTGGCGCGTCGATGGCGTGTATGAAAATGGCAAAGTAGGGCCGCAATTGGAATTCAGCCGCCTGCAGATTGAGCGGAATGCGTCCGCGCAAACTCTGCAACAAGCAGCCTTGCCGGCGTTTATTCGGGTTGAACGAACCCTGCATTTGGGACTGGACTGGCGCATTACCACCCGCGTCGTACAGTTGGCGGGGACTAATACCCCGGTGGTGCTGGAGTGGCCCCTGTTGCCGGGAGAGGCGGTGATCAATGCCGATGTGCGGGTCAAAAACGGCAAAGTCTTGATCAATATGGCGCCCGGACAGGGTAGTCTGGAGTGGCAATCGTTGCTGGAAAAGCGCGAGCAACTGGAATTGCAGGCGGCCGATACCACGCAATGGCATGAGCTTTGGCGCGCGGACGTCAGTCCGATTTGGCATTTGGATGCCGCTGGTATTGCCGTCGTGCATCATCAGGATCAGCAAGGCGCATGGCTGCCTGAATGGCGACCCTGGCCGGGCGAGACTCTACGCTTTCTCATCAGTCGTCCGCAACCGGTGCCGGGTCCCACCCTGACCATCGACAAAAGCGAATTGAAGCTGCAGCCGGGCAAACGCAGTCAGTTTGCCGATTTGAGCTTGAGCATCCGCAGCTCCAAAGGCGGGCAGCACACCGTGACCCTACCGGCGCAAGCCGTGTTGCAAAGCGTCAGCATGGACGGTGTCGACCAACCGATTCGGCAAAAAGGCGGGACGGTGACCTTGCCGATTCGCCCAGGAGCGCAACAAGTGGCGCTGAATTGGCAGACGGCACAAGAGCTATCCGCGATCATGACCACGCCTCTTGTTAATCTGGGCGTCGACAGTGTCAATAGTCATATCCAGGTGACTTCCGGGGCGGATCGCTGGGTTTTGTTTACCTTCGGGCCCAAATTTGGTCCCGCCGCATTGATCTGGGGCTTGTTGATCGTGTTGTCGTTGCTGTCCTTGGGTTTGGGGCGTATCCGGCTGACGCCTTTGAACGCGAGGCAGTGGTTGTTGTTGCTGATAGGCTTGAGCCAGCTGCATGTGGCCGCAGCCATGGTGGTGGTCGCCTGGTTGTTTGCCTTGGGCGCACGCGCCAAACTCCGCATCGAGGGGCCATTGCGTTTCAATTTGCTGCAGACTGGGTTGGGGCTGATGACGCTAATTTCTCTGCTGTTGCTGTTCGCCGCCGTGCAGCAGGGGTTGTTGGGGACGCCGGACATGCAGATTACCGGCAATCAGTCATCGGCAAACAATTTGCAGTGGTATCAGGATCATTCGGGTCCCGAATTGCCCACCGCGGTCATGGTATCGGTGCCGATGATGGTGTACCGGGTATCGATGCTGTGCTGGTCGCTCTGGATGGCGATTGCGTTGCTGGATTGGTTGCGCTGGGGCTGGGATTGTTTCGCCAGCGGCGGCCTGTGGAAAGCCAAATCGGTTGTGGCGAAGTCCGGCAAGGTAAAGGAATGAAGCCAGCCCGGATAGCGAGCGCGCTATCCGGGCCGTAATTCAGATGCCTTGGTTCTTCTCCTCGACCATGTCGTCGATATGCTGCATGACCAAGTTGCTGGCTTCTTCCGACAACTGCATCTGCTTGATGATTTCTTCCAGCTTTCTTGGGTCCTCCGCCCAGTTACCGCGGGAAATTTGGTAGGCCATTTGCGTGGTTCTGTGTACTTCCTGATGCGGAAAATCCAGATTGCTATAAGCCTTGGTGATGCGGAATTTCTCGTAACCTATGCCTTCATAATACCATTTGCCCAGGCGGCAATTGTGGTTGTCGACCATGATGGCCTGGTGCTGCGGGCAATCTTCCGCGGTTTCTATGGCTATATAGCCGTTCTGTTTGTAGATGATGTGGTCCAGTTTGGTCAGCAAGGCGAAAGACTTGTCCTTCGCGTAGGAGATGTAACCGACCGATGCCTTGGCCGAGTCCGACAGTCCGGAAAACTGATGGCGGAAGGAGTTGACTTGCTCCATGACTTCCTGGGACAAATTGGCCGAGGTTTCAGCCTCGACATGCATTTGCTCGACCCGCTTGTTGAAAGCCTTGAGCGTTTTTGAGACCTCCAGCGCGGCATCCTTGGTGTGCTCGGAAAGGTTTTTCACTTCGTCGGCGACCACCGCGAATCCCCGCCCGTGTTCGCCGGCCCGGGCCGCCTCGATCGATGCGTTCAAAGCCAGCAAATTGGTCTGGTCGGCAATGCCTGTAATCATCGATAACGATTCGGTGATTTTTTTGCTGTCGTTGATCAATGCCGTGATCACTTCCGAAACCGAATGCACGTTATCGTTGATGTTGTTCAGCGATATGCTGATTTGTTCGACGGTCTCCAGGCTGGCATCGGCATTCTGCCCGGTCTGCATGGTGATGTTTTCGACCTTTTCCAATTGCTGGGTGATGTTGATCAAGTCGTTTTGGCTGGTTTTCAGGTTGCCCGACAGATTGGCAGTGTTGAGCGCGTGCAGGCCGGCGGACAGGCGTCTTTTGATCATCAGCTTTTCGTTCTCGTTCATGTGCTGCAGCGCAATGTTCATGTTTTTGCCGGACTGTTTCAGCAGACCCGGCAAGCCATCGACCAGCGCATAACGATCCAGGTTGCCGCCCGCGGCCTGGCTGAAACAGGCATTGATTTCCTTGAAATAGGACTCCATGATGTCCAGCATTTCATTCAACTCCCAAGCCACCTTGCCTAACTCGCCCAGGCCTTGGGTCCCGGTGATCCGGTGGTATAGCTCGCCGCGATTGGTGCAGATCAGAACTTGCTCGATGCGTTCGACAACGTCGAGATTGCGCTGGGCGGTTTTCCAAACCTCGTAAGCAATTAAAGGCGATGGCAGTGCCAGTATCAAGGCAATCCAGGAAAAGCCATGTGCGATCAGGCTATAAGCCAGTTGCGCCAGCGAGAATAGAACGATTCCCGTTACCGCGTAGTTGACCTTGGTTCTCAAGAACGGGATATTTGCGCTCACTCTATTCATGTTTAGTTATGCTCCGTTGGGCTTGTATAGTTTTAACACCAGATTGTTATAGTTTTTTGCCCCGGATTGGTTGACAGCATCCTGGAGATATTCCAGGGATTTGTTCGGAGCCTCCTTGGTGGAACTGCGTTTTTCTATTGCCAGCATTTCCTGATAGATCGGAATGATGACCTCGAGCGCTGACCGCGGCGGGTTGCGGCGCACCGAATAGTAGCCCTGTAGCTGGCCATCCTTGTCGTAATCCGGCGTGATGTTGGCAAATACCCAGTAATAACCGCCGTCGGCGCAAAGATTTTTGGCGAAACCAAAAAACTCCTCTCCCGCTTTCAAGGTGTTCCACATCAGCCGAAAGACGCCGCGCGGCATTTCGGGATGTCGAATGATGTTGTGCTGGATTCCCAATAATTCATGCTCGGGGTAACCTGCTATTTCCATGAATATCCGGTTGGCGTAGGTAATACGCCCGGTAGGATCGGTTTTGGAAACGATAAAGTCTTCCTCGGCCAGCTTTTTTTCCGTGTTGTTTGGGGTGATCGCAGGTTTCATTGTCCGCACCTTGTTAAGAATTCTGACGAATTCTAGGCCTTTTTTGTAAAAACGCTAAATCGAAACAAGCCTGAAGCCAGTATCCGAGGGTTTACGGCACTTTATTCCAAAACTTGAATGAGGTAGAGGTGTCAGTCGGTACCTGGTTGGCACTGCGACGGGGTTGAGTTTTGTTTGGAAGGGGTTGATGAATGGCAGAAAGCAGACGGTATTTTACGTGTCAGATAGTTGAGGCGGTCGGCTTGTCGCTCGACCACCCCGAGCATGTGTTACTGTTCGGTCATGGCTTAGTTCAAGACATTATGACCACGTTGTCTCAAGCAGCTACGATAGGCATTTTTGTAGCGATCGTCGGATTGAAAACCTTGATATCCGGCACCGCTGGCGCCGCCGGCAACCGCTCCGATGGCTGCCCCAGTGCCGGGATTACCGGTAATTGCGCCAATAGCGGCGCCGCCAGCTGCGCCCACCAGACCGCCGACTGCGGCGCCGGCTGCGGTGTCTTTAACGCCGCTGGTGGCGCTTGATGCGAGAGCTCGGCATTCTTCCATGTCTTGATTGAGGCGGTAAGCATTGGGGTCGTTGTAGGTGTCGACAGTGGGGGTCCAGCCGCGTTGCTCGGCGCAGGCCGATAACAAAAGGCTACAAGTGAAAATGGTGCTGAAAGTGATTCTATTCATGAGGGTACCTGGTTTTGAGTAGAAAATATGGTTATATTTTTATCATTGAATTGAACCACTTTCTACCAATTTGCCTGCGCAAAGTCAAATTGACATCGAGCAAGCTCTTCACGTATTATCCGCAGCCTTTTTATCCGTTTTATTTAATTAGGCAAAATCCCATGAAAAGAACCTATCAACCCAGCAAAATCAAACGCGTCAGAACACATGGCTTCCGCGCCAGAATGGCTACCGTTGGCGGTCGTAAAGTCATCAATGCGCGCAGAGCCAAAGGCCGCGCCTCGTTGACCGTTTAATTGTCGGCCGAAGATTTCAGCTTCCCCGATCTGTATCGGCTCAGGACGCCAGCCGATTATAAAAAGGTCTTTAGCGATCCCGTAAAATCCACAGACCGGTATTTTACGGTATTAGCGATCTGCAATCCCTTGCCGCACCCGCGGCTGGGATTGGCGATCGCCAAAAAAGCCATCAGAAAAGCAGTCGCACGGAATCGCATAAAAAGAGCTGTACGGGAAAGTTTTCGCTTACAACGTCAACAGATTGTCAACATTGATATTGTCGTATTGGCACGCGGCGACGCCGCCAATGCGGATGTGCATATTTTGAGGAAGTCATTGGAAAGGCATTGGCTTAAATTGGTAGATCGATGCGATTCCTGCTCATAACCCTGATCAAGGTTTACAAATACTTCATAAGTCCTTTGCTGGGACCCAGGTGTCGTTTTTATCCCAGCTGTTCAAGTTATGGCATAGAGGCAATCCAGCTTCATGGTGCTATCAAAGGCTCCTACCTCACGCTTCGACGATTACTGAAATGCCACCCTTTTCACGAGGGCGGCGTCGATCCTGTTCCAGAAAAATTGAGTAAATAACAATGGATAACATTAGATTCATACTTGTCATGGCGCTGCTGATGATTTCCTATATGCTGTGGGAGTCGTGGCAGATCGATTACGGCCCGAAACCGCAGGCAATCGTTTCCGACAAGCCCCTGGTGGCTGGCGGTGAAGTGGCGAGCGCCACTGCTGCCGCAAACACGGCCACGGGCGAGTCGCAAGCAGCAAGCAAGGCGGAACCGAGCCAAAAGATCATCAAAGTCAAAACCGACGTTTTTTCACTGGAAATCGACACCGAGGGTGGCACCTTGCGCAACCTCGATTTGCTGCAATACCCTCGTGAAAAAGAAAACACTTACGTCAAGAAAGCCTATGGTTTGATTGGCATGCAAGCACCCGAAAAAGACCTGTCGCCGGTCCGTTTGTTCGACAGCAATCCGGAACATTTGTTTTTGGCGCAAAGTGGCTTGGTGGCCAGCGGCAATGCCGCGGGGGCGCCAGACCATCACGCCAGCTATAGCGCGGAAAACACCAGCTTCGAGTTACAGGAAGGCCAGGACGAATTGAAGGTCCCGCTGAGCTGGATCAACGATCAAGGCTTGCGCATCACCAAAACCTTTACCTTCAAACGTGGCAGCTATGCGGTCAACGTGGAGCACAAGGTCAACAATCGTAGCGACAAAGCCTGGACGGGTCGTCAATACAATCAGTTGATGCGCGTCGAACACAGCGATAAAAGCAACAACAATTTCATCAGGACCTTTTCCGGCGGCGTGATCTACACCGACAAGGACAAGTTCCAAAAAATCAAATATGAAGACATGGCCGACGGTAATCTGGACGTCACCGTTCAAGGCGGCTGGACTGGATTCATCCAGCACTATTTCGCCAGCGCCTGGATTCCGCCGGCGGATCAGGAAAACCATTTCTACACCAAGGCCTTGAACGACGCCCGTTATGTGATCGGATCGTATTCGCAGGATCTCAGCGTTCAGCCTAACAGCGAAGGCGTGTTCAATGCGCAAATGTTCGTCGGTCCCAAAATACAGCCTGTCATGGAAGCCATGGCGCCCGGACTGGAATTGACCGTCGATTACAGCTGGCTGACCATCATCGCCAAACCGATTTACTGGTTGCTGAACAAGATTTACGGCTTCGTCGGCAACTGGGGACTGGCGATTCTGGGCGTGACCTTCTTCATCAAGGCCTTGTTCTTCAAGCTGTCCAAAGCCAGCTTCCAGTCCATGGCCAAAATGCGCAAGATTCAGCCCAAACTGAAAGAGCTGCAAGAACGTTACGCCGACGACAGGCAAAAGTTCAACACCGAAATGATGGCTATGTACAAGCGCGAGAAGGTCAACCCGCTCGGAGGCTGCTTGCCGATCATGGTGCAGATCCCCGTGTTCATTTCCTTGTACTGGGTGCTGATCGAAACCGTCGAATTGCGTCAGGCCGATTTCGCCTTGTGGATACAGGATCTGTCGGCGCAAGACCCGTTCTACCTATTGCCGATTCTGTACGGCATCACGATGAAGATTCAGCAAAGCCTGAATCCGGCGCCTATCGATCCGCTGCAAGCACAGGTCATGAAAATGTTCCCTATCGTTTTCACGGTGTTCTTCCTGTTCTTCCCATCCGGCTTGGTTCTGTACTGGATCTGCAACAACAGCTTGTCGATCATTCAGCAATGGTATATCACCAAACACGTGCTGGCAGAAGGCGATCGACATCATCACTAAGGCATGAATACCGGCGACACCATAGCCGCCATCGCCACACCGCCGGGTAACGGCGGTGTCGGCATCATCCGCATTTCCGGCCCGGCTGTGTCCGATATAGCACGCCAAATTACCCGGAAATCGCTCAAACCCCGCTACGCGCAATTCTGTTGTTTTCATGATGCCGATGACAGCGTCATAGACTCTGGCTTGGCCCTGTATTTTCCAGGCCCTGCTTCGTTTACCGGCGAAGACACGCTGGAGTTGCAAGGCCATGGCGGCAGCGTCGTGCTGGATATGCTGTTGCGGCGGGTGTTAAGTCTTGGCGCAAGGCTGGCCAATGCCGGCGAATTCAGCCAACGCGCGTTCTTGAACAACAAAATCGATCTGGCGCAAGCCGAGGCCATCGCCGACTTGATCACCAGCGGCACCGAGCAAGCGGCACGCTCGGCCCAGCAATCGATGCAAGGGGTATTCTCCGCGCAAGTCAACGAACTGATAGACGAGTTGATCGAGCTGAGGGTGTACATAGAAGCCGCGATAGATTTCGTCGATGAAGAGATCGATTTTCTGACCGACGGCATGGTAGCCGGCAAGATCGAGCAATTACACGGCAGAATCCGCGAAATTCACGCCACGGCCCAGCAAGGCCGCCTGCTGCACGACGGCATGACCGTGGTGCTGGCCGGCAAGCCGAACGCCGGCAAATCCAGTCTATTGAATGCGTTGGCGGGGCACGAGGCGGCCATCGTCACCGAAATCGCCGGCACTACCCGCGACGTGCTGCGTGAACGCATCCAGATCGACGGCATGCCGCTGCATGTCATCGACACCGCCGGCCTGCGCGACAGCGACAACATCGTCGAACAGGAAGGCATACGCCGGGCCAGGCGCGAGATCGAAAACGCCGATAAAGTCTTGCTGTTACTCGACCTGACCGATGGCGATCAGGCAACGTTGCGGGAGCAGCTGCCTGACGACATCGATGTGACCAGGGTGTTCAACAAAATCGACTTGTGCGGGCAAACGCCGCGCATCGAGACGCGCGAGCATGGCGCCGACATTTACTTGTCCGCCAAAACCGGCGCCGGCCTGGATTTGCTGAAACAACATCTAAAAAGCAGCGTCGGTTTTGGCGAAAGTACCGATAACGTCTTCATCGCCCGCCGCCGCCATCTGCAAGCCTTGGGCCAGGCGGAAAAATCGCTGGAAAACGCCTGTTTGCAATTGAGCAATCAATCTCCTGAACTGGTCGCGGAAGAACTCAGACAAGCACAAACCTGCCTCTCCGAAATCACTGGCGAATTCACCTCGGATGATTTGCTGGGTGAGATCTTCGGCAGTTTTTGCATCGGAAAATAACCATTGAACCCTAGCGCAACGAGCACGACAATCAAGCCAATGGTTGCCGATATAGGAGTAATCTATTGGCCGCGACCTAAAATGGCAAGTCGGCTGTAGTGCGCAATATCCCTTAAAGGCGGCAGCCGGCCAATACCTGACAGTCGGGGTCACTATCCAATTTCAATGATTAAGGCATCCAGTGCCCCTGTCGGCTGTCCGGTATTCAGCGAGCAAATTGACATTATCACTGCCTCAATTCGGCAATTTGAGACATTCAAGATGCTAAAAATGTTAGTTGTAAATGGCAAGTTTTAACTTGATTAAGTATGCTGGCATCGCGGAAATATGCTAGTCTCTCGGCTATTGTGGCCGCTCATGGTCTAGGCTAGATAAGTTTGATGGGAGTACGTTTGATGAATGGCAGAGATTTTGATGATGAACAAGTAAGTCCAATACTTGAAGCGTTAAGAAACTGGGCAGGTACTCATCCCGCACCAGATCAACCATTTTTTATCATTATGGACGATGACGATGACGATGACGATGACGACGATCAGGATAATAATTATCACGAAAGATACGATCATCGTAGCAGGAACATTACACCAAATCAGTTTTTGAATGCAGTGGAGGATCAAACTAAGTTTGGTTCCCGGTTCTTGAGGTTTATCTTCGCTCAGGCAAAGATTTACGACAGGCGTGCAGAGGATTTTATCTGGTCTGCGGTTGAAGCTAATAAGAGACCAAATATCGAACAGGAGAGTTAGTGATGCCCAGCTCTATACTTATTATAGCCACTTGCTATGATGTGGGTACATATTACCAGGGCAATCGCGCTTTGTAGCACTTGCACGGGCAAGGGGTTTAGTATAGCGATTTTGCCTAATATCCCAGATGCTCCCAGATCCAACCCCCTATTTTGCTGACCTCACAGACCCGCGGCGAGAGGGCAAAAACAAACTCCACAAACTCACGGATATCGTGATGATCGTCTTATGCGCAGTATTGAGCGGCATCGAGGATTGGGTCGGCATGGAAGAGTTTGCCGAAGAAAAAGAAGATTGGCTGCGGACCTTTTTGGAATTACCGAATGGAATTCCCTCGCACGATACCCTGAGTAATGTCTTGGGCCGCCTGAATCCCCAAGCGTTTGCCGAGACCTTTCAACGTTGGGTGCAGGCGGCATTGCCAAGCCTTTCAGGACAGCAAGTCTGTTTGGACGGCAAGACCTTGCGCGGCAGCCGCGAAGGGGATAAGGCCGTGCATTTGATGAGCGCCTTTGCGGCTGAAGCGCGTTGGGTGTTGGCGCAACAGGCGGTGGATGAGAAGACTAACGAAATCAAGGCGATCCCCGATTTATTGTCGATGTTGGACATCAAAGGAGCTCTGATCTCGATCGATGCCATGGGTTGTCAAAAAGCCATTGCGAAAACCATCGTTACGGCGCAAGCGGATTACGTGTTGGCACTGAAGGATAATCATCCGAACCTTTGCGAGGATGTCAGGTTGTGGCTGGATACTGAAAATGCCAACGACCGCTTACCGGTCTACGAAACCATCGACAAAGATCACGGTCGCCTGGAAATACGCCGTTACAGCTTGAGTAGCGAGATTGCTTGGTTGACGCAAAAACCTGACTGGGCCGGGCTACAAGCCATTGGTCGGGTTGAATCGATTCGCACCCTCGGTGACAAGACCTCGGTTGAGTGTCGCTACTATTTGTGTTCGTTTACGGATTTGCAGCGCTTTGCCGAAGGGGTACGGCAGCATTGGGCGATAGAAAATTCCCAGCACTGGGTGCTGGATGTGCAGTTTGGCGAAGATGCGAATCGCGCCAGAACAGATCATTCCGCCGAAAACTTGGCGTTGATGCGACGGATGGCACTCAATTTACTACGAAATAACGGACCTACTAAAGACAGCTTGAAGCGCCGCAAGTTGCGAGCATGTTTGAACGATAACTATCGCTTTAAATTACTCTTCGGAACATCTGCAACATAGCGCGATTGCCCTGTACATATTACACGCATTCATGGGCCAAAACTCTTCAAGAGGACTCGATGCGAAAAGGACACAATTGCATATTGCTGGATGCCGAATCTTTGTGCCATTCTGGATCGACTCTAAGAGAGGCAATCGAGCGAGTTGACTACGTAATATTTTATGGGCACGGCCTCCGGGATCAATGGACTGCGATGCCTTCGAGTTCTAGTGCGGGTGGTGTAGCAGAACGTCCATTGATCGACACTAATAATGTGAGCGTCCTTGATGGACGACAGGTTTATGCGGGGTGCTGTCATTCCCTGACCCAATTAGGTCAAAGTTTCGTAACGATATGTTCTGGCGAGTATGTCGGATATTCACAACGATTTCAGTTTGAGACTACGAACCATCGAGATTTTAGCGCTGTCGTTAACACGTCTGTCATGGCCTATGTTGCAGGGGACTCCGCCAGCAAGGTTGCAACAGCCTTAGCCAATGACTGGGATAGACTGCGTGACGATTTCGTTGCTGGTAGACTACGGACGCGACCAAATGCAATCATGGCTGCTCAATGTGCTGACGATAATAGCCAACGTGTAGGAAGTTTACCTTAAGTTATATTAGGAGTAAGAGCATGATCGACAAGATGGAAGAAACAGCAACTAGCATAGCACTGACGGATGTGGTGGATTCATTTCGAACGGCACTTGGGATTGTGAAGGCTCGAACGCGTGGAGATTTGAAAATCACTCTTACGAAAGTCGATTTGTGTCTAAAAGTCGAAAGTAAAACCGAAGCCAAAGCGGGAGGTAAATTCGTCTACTTTGTGCCAATTGAGGTTGGAGGAAGCCATGAGTCAACAAAGACACATCAACTCATACTGTCGCTTATCCCAAGCCCCGCAGCTGCTGATCTTGGAAAAGCGGAGGCCGAGGAATTGGCCGATGCAATTGTAGACCTTGCTGCTGCGGCTGTTGATATTAAGCAGCGTGTTGCAAAGGATTTCCAGCTTGACACCTTCAGCATTTCAGTCGATGTTGGTGTGTCCCGAGGGGGGAAGCTACAGGTCATCGTGGGAGGGGGGAAATCAACAGGAACATATCATAAAATCGACCTTTCATTTAGAACTCGGTGAGGAAATCGAGGTCATGGCGGTGGGGCGATACCACCACATCAACA
This sequence comes from Methylomonas rapida, assembly GCF_024360925.2. Lineage (NCBI taxonomy): Bacteria > Pseudomonadati > Pseudomonadota > Gammaproteobacteria > Methylococcales > Methylococcaceae > Methylomonas > Methylomonas rapida. Next base: position 4,404,297 of record NZ_CP113517.1, read on the forward strand.
TCGGATAACCAGTAATTGATCATCTGGATTGTAAGCGCCTGACCTCGCTACTTAGCCCATATATTGCGGTCGTTGGGTGATGCCAACAATGGCTGCTTTATAGACCTCCAGTTCGCCGATTCTGGATTAGTATGACTGGCCGGTTCGGAGAATCGCGACTGGCAGCAACGGGTCGGTCTTTGTCAGTCAAGTCGCTACTGATACCTATGACGAAAAATAACCAGTCCAGAAAAAGTTGGTTTGTCGGGGATAATTGTAGGTTGCAACAGTCAGGTCTTGGTGTCACCGGTTTTGGCGTTATTTGAGATAAACCGCCTCAAACAGCAATATCGATTGATTTTGCTCGTCGTATAAAGTCAGTCTCTCGCCTTGTATTGAATATCGCCGGACTTTATTCAGTGCATCAAGAAAAGTGCTTTCTAGCTCCATAGTCTCGGCGCACGCCATCCTGGTCGTTGCCAAATTTCTGAATTCCAAACGATCATTGTTCCGTTTGTATCCCCCCGAAAACCGATTACAGCCGGAAAAGCCATGGACATGGTTTTCCCCGCCGCCTGTAATCAGGCTGATCTCTTTCCCCCCGGCGTCCAGTGCTGCGGGCTTGCCATTCATTTCCAGGAGTTTCCAATACGTGTTGACCAGACTCGCATCGGGTTTACTGGCTTCTGCTTGCATGGGAGGTGTCGCCACATGGGCGGCATCGTTATTAGCTGCGCAACCAAACAGGGAAAACACGGGTAGGCAGGCAAAGACCAGAGCTTGTTTGTACCTCGGGCGATATGGCGTCATCTAAATTCTCCGGTTAAAAAAGCTATGGCCGTTTGTCCTCTTCAGGGAGCAAGTCGGTTACGCTGCAATTCAAGGCTTTGGCCAGCTTTCGCAAGGCTTCGACCGAAATGTTATGCGCCGTCCCATTCTCCAATTTGCTGATCATGGATTGGGTCACGCCGGAACGCTCCTCAAGCTCTTGTTGAGTAAAGCCAAGTTCTAGGCGTCTTTCCTTCAAGATATTGCCGACATGCATCAGATTCATGGGCATAATGAAAACCGTCGGCATTATATGAATTTATTCATAACCAAGGGAATAGCCGCCGAAGCGACTCTGTTACAGGTTTACTTGATTACCAAGAGGAAATACGGGGGGATGCCGCAGCCCTAAAGATCCCGTCATAATGGTAGTTTTACGACACAACTCAAGCCAACAGAGATGAAAGAAACGATTGTCTCGTTAGTCGCGTTTACAGAAGAGTTATCGGAATTGATTACCTGCTTGGTGAAACAAATTCCCTATGACCATCGACGTCAGGCGATGGAAGATGTTGTGCAAACCTTGCGGGAAGGGAAATCGCGAAAAGCCGAGGACCGGCTCGCCACGAACAGCTTGACCTAATGGCATTGACTCCTTAAAACCGCGACCGCTCAAAAATAGCGATCAAACCCACGCATTTTTGGTATTGATTTTCCCGCCGGCTTACAGCTTATGCACAATGCGCTCAACCGTGACCATCAGTGCAAAAACGCCGCAGACACCGAAGAAAATACATGTCACAAAAACAATTATATGATTGTTTTATATAGCATGATTTTTAATAAAGGCACTCTAAATCCTGATCGGCGCAGTGGAATCGACAAAGATGCTCAACAACTTTAACCAGCTTACCCACAGAGTTATCCACAGAATTTGCGATTGATCCCGTTTTTATCCGTTTGCAATATATGCCACCAAGGTAAAGCGCGTTATCTCGTCAAGGTTTGCTAGAATGCCGGCAAGCTTGCACTTTATGCCACTGCCCACCATCCACCGCTTAAAAAAGGAGGCTTCATGTCGACCGTGGAAAGCATCGTTCTTGGCGCCCTGGCCATTTTATTGCTCTTCTGGATGCAGCCCGGCATAAAGGCCGCGATGACGCGAAGCAAACAAGCTACCGCCGACTGGCCGAGCTTGATCGTGCCTATCGGCATGGTTGTAATATTCGTGCTTTTTCTAATAGCAATGGTTTGAAATGATCGAAGAAGAATATTTTCCAGAAGACGAGGACGAGGAAGCCGAGTATTACGCGATACGTCCGAATAAAACGCAGATAAAAAAAGAAATTGCGGCAATTTTCGCAATGGCCGAGGAAATTTCCGAGCTGGCCCCCGCGCAAATCGCGGAATTCGAATTGCCCGAGAAGATTGTATCCGCGTTGTTGGATGCGGGCAAAATGGGAAAAAACGCCGCACGCAAGCGTTTATTGAAATTCATCACCGCCCAACTGAGAGCGCTGGACACCGAGGCCGTGCAAGAAAAACTGGCCAGAATGAAAAATAAAAGCGCTCACGCCGTCAGGGAGCATCACCAGGCCGAGCGTTGGCGTGATCGATTGCTCTCGGATACCGGCAATCAGCAGTTAACGCTATTGATCGGCGAATATCCCGATGCGGACAGCCAGCACTTGCGCCAACTGCAGCGAAATGCCCAGAAAGAAACCAAGGAGGGCAAACCGCCCAAGTCGGCCCGCCTGTTATACAAATATCTAAAAGACGTGATTACAGCTCAAGCAGGCCATGAGGCCACTTATGCAGACGAGGAAATGGATAGCGACGAAGAGCAATAATCAGGCCTCATCCAGATCAGGCATTTGCCCCGAATTTGCCCAAAAGCAAATGCCGGGGCGGATGGCAATCCGTTTAAAAAGCCAAATTATGCATTTGCCGCAAAATCCAGCTTTGGCGGCGCAGTAAATACGCCGAAGGACGGTCGGCTTTCAAAATCTTCGGATTCGGTAAGGTAGCCGCGAGCAACGCAGCCTGGCTGGCGGAAAGTCGCTGGGCGGAAATGCCGAAATAATGCCGGCTGGCGGCTTCGATGCCGTATAAATGGTCACCGAATTCGGCAATATTCAGATACATCTCCAAAATTCTCGCCTTGCTCCACAGCGTTTCAATCAAGAACGTAAACCAAACTTCCAAAGCCTTACGGCCAAAATTTCTCGCCGGACTCAAAAACAAGTTTTTCGCCACCTGTTGACTTATCGTGCTGGCGCCGCGCATTTTGCCGCCATGCGAATTGTGCTTGTACGCCTTGTAAATCGCATCGAAATCAAAACCGTGATGCTGATAGAAACGCTGATCCTCGGCCGCGATCACGGCCATAAAGGCATGTTTGGAAATATGGTTTCGGTTCATCCAACGCTGATCTATCTCCATATAACCATTGCCCGCAACCAAATCGTCAATATGCTGATGCAGCATGAAGGCAGATGTCGGCGCCGGTAAAAAACGCAACACGCCGACCAGCATCACGGAACCGGCGACCAATGCCAACGCGGCATAAGCCAGAAATTGCTTGATACGTTTTGAAAACGAAAGCGAATTTCCAAAATTTGCCGGTGATTGCCGATAGCGGGAAGGACGAGAGCGACTCAATGCAGTAAAGGAGTTGAAAATATGGACCCATTATCCCTGATTCAACAGTTCATGGGTAAATTGCAGTCCTGTTCTACCTAACACGTCAAATCACGCTACTCATGAGGCAAATAACACAGATTATTTACCAGGGACCTGGCATTTTGTCCTGTAAATCCAGATGAATCAGCCATTAAACAAGTTGGCACGAGTTTCGCTTATAGTATTGCAGGTGTCAGGGATTTTAAGTTCTCTCCCCCGTGAACATGGAAAATATAGATGCCAAGGAATAACCCGGATATTCGCATAGGGAATTTGTGTTTATCCGGGCAAGGACGACCCACTCGAGCGGCCATGCCGGCTTGCTCATGCGCATGCCGCGTAATCAGAACATCTTCCAGTCTATTTGCTTCCAAGCCATTCTCGACGATTCCGCTTTTCTTTCGCCAAGCTTGCGCTGTATGATCCCGGCAACGAATGCCCTCCACGAATCAACGGTCGCAAAATGTCTTCATCGCGCAACATCGTCACTCCCGCCTTCTTCGTCTTATCGCTCTTCGCCTGCGCCAACGGATTTGCCGGCGAAACCGCGAAAGTTTGGGCGGCATTTACCACGCCGACAAACAGCCAGGTCGCTCAAAGCATAGGCAACTATACCAATGGCTGCATCGGCGGCGCCATGGCCCTGCCTCTGTTCGGCAAGGGTTATCAGGTCATGCGCGTTTCGCGCAACCGCTATTTTGGTCACCCGTCGCTCGTTCAATTCATCGAGCGGCTCGGCCAAACAAGCGCCGACCAGCAGCTTGGCACACTATTGATCGGCGACCTGGGACAACCGCGCGGCGGCCCAACCCCAAGCGGACACCGCAGCCACCAGACCGGACTGGATGTCGATATCTGGTTCATGCTGTCAAAACATGCCGATAATCAGATGCTGACGGAAAACGAACGTGAGACCTGGGCTGCAGCGTCGATGCTGGATGCGCATTCCGGCGGCGTGGATTATCGGCAATGGACTCTTGCGCACGCAAAAATCCTCCAGATTGCCGCAAGCCAGCCGGAAGTGGAGCGTATTTTTGTCAATCCCCACATCAAACGGGAATTATGCAGAAACGATGTGGGCCATTCCCGCCTATGGCTGAGAAAAATTCGCCCTTGGTGGAAACATGACGATCATTTTCATGTGCGCCTGAAGTGCCCCGATGACAATCCCTATTGCGCCGCTCAAGAGCCGTTACCGGGTGGAGATGGTTGCGATGCCAGCCTGGATTGGTGGTTTACACCGGATGCCGCCGCGCCCAAGCCCGCCAAGCCGGCGCCTCCGCCAAAGCTGCCTGCCTTGTGCGAACAAGTCATGCAGCAGTGACGAGATTAGCCGCGCATGGGTCAGTCTGGACTGGCCGATGCCGTGGTAAACAATGCCTGAAATTTATTCTTACCGGCGTTGGACTTGCGCTGTTGCGTATTGGCCAACGCCAATTTGGCCTCATTTTGCAACTGGGTATCGGCAAAGACCTGCTGTTTCCGCACCGGCGCCTGCAAGGCTTTTTGAAAAAAGGCTTCGGCCTCGGCCTCGCGACCCTGCCGCAGCAAAAAGTCCGCATAAAAATAATTCGCGTCAATGCCGTTGGGATTGATTTTCAAGCTGGTCTTTAAAAGCCGCTCCGCCACTTCGTCATCCCCAAACGACACCGGCCAACCCGGCACCATGTAATAAAGCGTGCCCAGCGTCACGTAAGCGGCCCCATCCAGGGCTTTTGGATTGATTTTAATCGCGTCTTCCAGCAATTTTTTCGCTTTTTCCAGTGTAGAAAGCGCGGTCAGCGAGGATTCAAATGCCGCATTGGTGGCCATGATCGTGGCTTGCCAAATTTTGGGTTCCGCCGCATTGGGATGGCGCGCAACCAAATCCGCCGCCTGCCTCAATAAGGCAGGGTAGGTTTGCTTTTGTCGCGACTCGTCCGGTTGATAATAAGCCTCGGCCCACGCGCTTTCGATGCTGGAAATGGACGTATCCAGCTCGGAAGCCCTCAGTGGCGACATGAAAAGTAACAAAAAAACAACAACAGTGGCTCTATTCATACAGAAAATATAGTCCATTGTCATTCGGTTTTCAAGATGTGCGTTAAATTATTGTTATTTATTCCAATCTTTGTAGGGGCTTTTAGTCAAATTATTGTTGTAGTAGCGCAAATCGTGTGTAACTTCTTCGCCAATCCAGTCCGGTTTTGCAAAGGATTCACCAATTTGCGACAACTCGACCTCAGCCACGATCAAACCGGCGTTGTCTCCCATGAACTCGTCGATCTCCCAGACATGACCCGCGTGATGAACGAAGTGACGCATTTTTTCAACCAACGGTTTATGACACAACTCATCCAGAATCGCATGGGCGTCGCTCAGCGGGATTTCGTACTCGAATTCCTGCCTATGCGTGCCGATGGTAGCGCTTTTGATGTTCAGCCAGGCGTGACTATCCGAAATGCGCACCCGAATAGAACTCAACGGACTACTGCTGAGATACCCCTGTTTGTAATGCACGGAATGCTCGATTTCGTCGCGCCAGTTGTCGTTTGCCAGCAAAAACTTATGTTCAACTTCCAAAGCCATTGGATTTTCTCCAGAAAATAGTGATTTGCAATAATTCTTTATTATAATGCTTGGTTATTAGGGCAATGGCGAGAGCCTGCGCGCTAAAGTTGCTGTTCATTCACTCTGGAGAAATAAGATGACTTTCGAATTACCTGCATTACCGTACGCAAAAGACGCACTGGCACCGCATATTTCCGCCGAAACCATCGAGTACCACTACGGCAAACACCATCAAACCTATGTCACCAACCTGAACAATCTGGTTCCCGGCACCGAATTTGAAGGCCTGTCCCTGGAAGACATCGTCAAAAAATCCTCCGGCGGTATTTTCAACAATGCGGCGCAAGTCTGGAACCACACCTTCTACTGGAACTGCCTGTCTCCAAACGGCGGCGGCGCGCCAACCGGCGGCCTGGCCAACGCCATCGACAGAACGTTCGGTTCCTTCGACAAATTCAAGGAAGAATTCACCAAATGCGCGGTCACCACTTTCGGCTCAGGCTGGGCCTGGCTGGTAAAAAATCCCAATGGCACACTGGAACTGGTCAGCACCAGCAACGCCGGCTGCCCACTGACCGCAGGTCAAACCCCGATTTTGACTTGTGACGTTTGGGAACACGCGTATTACATCGATTTCCGCAATCTGCGCCCTAAATATCTGGAAGCTTTCTGGGCCTTGGTCAACTGGGATTTCGCCAGCGCCAATTACGAGGCTTAATTAGCTAAGCCCCAGCAAAAAAGGCCGGCATGATAAAAATCATGCCGGCCTTTTTGATGCTTGCCGCAAACACATGTGCAAGCCAGCTTTCAGCTAGAATTTACTGCAACACGTCAGCTTCCTTGCGACCCACACCAAAACTTTCCAACACCATCAAGCCCACACCGATACAAATCGCCGAATCGGCGATATTGAATGCGGGCCAATGCCAGTCTTTATAGTAGACATCGAGGAAATCGATCACATAACCATAGGCCACCCGGTCGATCAGATTGCCGATGGCACCGCCCAATACCAGCGACAACGCAACCGCCAACAAGGTTTCGTGCTTCTGCAATCGGGCCAGCCAAACACCGATGATGCCACTCATGACCAACGCCAGACCGGCAAACAACCAACGCTGCCAACCGCCGGCCTTGGCCAGAAAGCTAAACGCGGCGCCGGTATTGTGGGCATAGGTCAGATTGAAATACGGCAGCAGCGGAATCGAGTCATAAAGCTGCATCGTGGCATCGATTGCCAGCTTGCTGGCCTGATCCAGAATCAGCACCAGCAAGGATAACCACAACCACTTAAGCATAATGCCGGGTCTCGCCGCTGCCGGCCACGTTTTCCACGCAGCGCCCGCACAATTCCGGATGCTCGGCATGCTCGCCGACGTCGTAACGTTGATGCCAGCAACGCACGCATTTTTTGTGCTCGGATACCAGCACCTTCAATTTGACGCCTTCCAGTTCGGTGGCAACCGCATCGTCCGGGCAGAATTGCATGTCGGCCACGCCGGCATTGGAGGTAATGAAGACGAAATGCAGTTCGCTGGCTAGTTTGTTGAGCTCGGCCGCATAACTTTCGCCGCAATACAACTCGACTTCGGCATTCAGGGAGGCGCCAATCGCGCCCTGGCTGCGCAATTGCTCCAACTCCTTGCTGACGACCGTGCGCACGGCCATGACTTTTTCCCAGGTTTTTCCGTTGATGGCGGCATCGGCATCCAATGGAAACAAGCCCTCGTACCAGGTTTCCAAAAATACCGATTCGCTGCGCTGCCCCGGAATGGCTTGCCAGATTTCATCGGCGGTATAACTGATGATGGGCGCCAGCCAGCGCACCATGGATTCGATGACGTGATGCATCGCGGTTTGCGCCGACCGCCGCGCCAGACAATCTTCCTTGGCGGTGTATTGCCTGTCCTTGATGATGTCCAGGTAAAAGCCGCCCAAATCGATGCTGCAGAAATTCAGTACTTTTTGGTAAATGACCTGGAATTGATAATCGCTGTATGCGGCCTTGATCTCTTCCTGCAATTGCCAGGCCTTGTCGACCACCCAGCGATCCAGAGCCAGTAAATCGGCTTTATCGACCGCATGTCGTGCCGGCTCGAACCCATGCAAATTTGATAGCAGGAAACGCGCGGTATTACGTACACGACGATAAGCGTCGGAAGTGCGTTTCAAGATTTCGTCGGATACCGACATTTCGTAGCGATAATCGCTGCCAGCCACCCACAAACGTAACACGTCCGCACCCAGTGATTTCATCACCGTTTGCGGCAACACCACGTTGCCTTTGGATTTGGACATTTTTTTGCCCTCGGCATCGACGGTGAAGCCGTGTGTCAACACTTCCTTGTAAGGCGCAACGTCGTTCATCGCCACTGACGCCAGAAGCGAAGATTGGAACCAGCCGCGATGCTGATCCGAGCCTTCCAGATACAAATCTGCCGGGAAGCGCAGTTGTTCGCGGCGCTCGAGTACCGCGCCATGCGTTACCCCGGAATCGAACCAGACATCCAAGGTATCACTGACTTTTTCGTAATGCTCCGCGTCGGCACCAATCAGTTCGGCCGCATCCAGTTCGAACCAGGCGTCGATGCCCTGCTGCTCGATGCGTTTGGCCACCTGCTCGATCAACTCGGGCGTTCTGGGATGCAATTCACCGGTTTCCTTATGCACAAAGAATGCAATCGGTACACCCCAGGTGCGTTGACGGGAGATACACCAATCGGGACGGTTGACTATCATGGCTTCGATACGCGCCTGCCCCCAATCCGGCACCCAGTCGACGCGCTTGACCTCGTTCAACGCGGTATCGCGCAAGCCGTTTTTCTCCATCGCAATGAACCATTGCGGGGTGGCACGGAAGATGATCGGGGTTTTATGCCGCCAGCAATGCGGATAACTGTGCAACAAGGCATGATGATGAACCAGCTTGCCGCGCTCGCGCAGCACTTCCAGCACCTTGTCATTGGCACTGAACACATGCAGGCCGGCGAACAATTCGGTATTCGGCAGAAACACGCCGTTGCTGCCGACCGGATTATCCACCGGCAGGTTGTATTTCATGCCGACCACATAATCTTCCTGGCCATGGCCGGGAGCGGTATGCACCGCGCCGGTACCGGCATCGGTGGTGACGTGTTCCCCCAGGATGACAGGCACTTGCCGGTCGTAGAAAGGATGTTGCAGCATTTGGCCTTCCAGCGCGCTGCCCTTGCAATAGCCCAAAACATGATGCTCTCCGATGCCGTAACGCACCACGGCATCCTTCAACAAGGCTTCGGCCAACACCAGGCGTTCGGCCTGGCCGTCGATTTCGCATTGCACCACGGCGTATTCCAGCTCGGGATTCAACGCCACGGCCTGATTGGCCGGCAAGGTCCACGGCGTAGTGGTCCAGATGACCACCGAGAGCGGGCCTTGCCCCTCGTGCTCCGGCGCATGGTGGCAGCGAGCCATGAAGGCATGCTCATCGACGACTTGAAAGCGCACATCGATGGCCGGCGAATGCTTGTCTTCGTATTCGACTTCCGCCTCGGCCAACGCGGAACCGCAATCGGTACACCAATGCACCGGCTTCGCACCCTTGCTGAGATGGCCTTTGGCGGCGATTTTGCCCAGCGATCGGACGATGTCGGCCTCGAAGGCAAAATCCATCGTCAAATACGGATTATCCCAATCGCCCAGCACGCCCAGACGGATGAATTCCTCTTTTTGAATGTTGACTTGTTTTTTGGCGTAGGCGCGGCATTCTTTACGAAATTCCGCCGGACTGACTTTGACCCCGGCCTTGCCGACATTTTTTTCCACCATCAATTCGATCGGCAAACCATGGCAATCCCAGCCCGGCACATAGGGCGCATCGAAACCGGCCAAGGTTTTGGATTTGATGATGATGTCCTTCAATACCTTGTTGACAGCGTGACCGATATGAATCGCGCCGTTGGCATAAGGGGGCCCATCGTGCAGCACAAATTTTGGCCGTCCGGCGCAATGTTCGCGGATTTTTTGATACAGCCGGTTTTCGTTCCACTTTTTCAGCATCTCGGGTTCGCGCTGAGCCAGATTGGCTTTCATCGCAAACTCGGTTTTGGGAAGGTTGAGGGTAGTTTTATAATCCGTGGTCATGATGGTATCGTGAGCGCTGCATGCAATCGTAAGTGAGAGTAGGTCGACTAAAGCCGAGCAACCAATCCGTAAGAGTTGCTTCGCATAGCCGTACGATTCTAAATTCCGAGACTAAAAGCCGGATTCTATCACCAACTGCTTCAGCCTATAAACCTAAAGCTTTGGCCGGCTTGTGGCGCAAAAACCCATTTACAATCAATCCAGATTGGACAACTGTATTTCATCGCATTCAAGTTACGGAATTATCATGAAAAGCCCAATTCTTCTGATCTGTCTAAGCTTTCCCGTGGCTAGCTGGGCCGGTGTTTATAAATGCACGGATGCCACGGGCAACACTCATTACCAATCGTCCCCCTGCACAGACGAAAGCAAAGCCGTGCAAATCAATACCAAGACAGGCAGTAGAGTCGATTTAACCGAAATAGAAAGCCGAAAAACCTTGGAAAACGAACAAAAAAAGCAGTTTGAGGCACAGAAACAGGCGGAAGAACACGTCCGACTCGATGCCATAGCCCAGCGCAAGCACGCGGCCATACAGGAACACGAACTGACTCAGGCCATGATCAAGCAAAACCCCAACCAATTTTCCGCCTATGCGATTCCGCCCTACGACCCTGATAAATTGCCGAACTCGGTAAAACCGTTCGAGGAGCGATTGCCTGAAATAGAGAGATTCCGCCGCCTCGCGGCGCAAAAGGCGTTGGCAAGCGGAAAATGCCAACGTGTGGAAGCCGATGAATTGAACGCCAAAAGCACCCAGGAACAACTGATATTCCTGATCAATTGCAGCTCTGGCGCCAGCTATTATTTTAACGAATCCGAATTGACAGAATGAATACAAATCCTCAAACCGTTTTCATCACCGGCTGCTCGTCCGGCATCGGCTATGTCACCGCCCAATTATTGAAAGATCGAGGCCATCGTGTCATTTGCTCGGCCCGCAAGCAAACCGACGTCGAGCGCTTGATCGCCGAAGGCTTCGAGTGTTTACAGCTGGACTTGGCCGACTCCGCCAGCATCCAGCACGCCGTAAAACAGCTGAGCGAAATGACCGATGGCAAAATCGATGCCTTGTTCAATAACGGCGCCTTTGGTCAGCCCGGCGCGGTGGAAGATTTGAGTCGCGAAGCACTTAGAAACCAATTCGAAACCAATTTCTTCGGCACGCATGAATTGACCAATCTACTGATTCCGCTGATGCGCCGGCAAGGCCATGGCCGCATACTCTATAACAGTTCGGTGCTGGGATTCGTCGCGATGAAGTTCCGCGGCGCCTATAACGCCAGCAAGTTTGCGCTGGAAGGCCTGGCGGACACCTTGCGCCTGGAATTGCGCGGCTCCGGTCTCCACATCGTCTTGATAGAACCCGGCCCCATCGAAAGCCGTTTTCGCGCCAACGCATTCGCAATGTATCAAAAGTACATCGATCCCAACCGCAGTTGCCATAAGGCGACTTATCAGGCCATGGAAACACGATTGCAAAAACCGGGGCCGGCCGCGCCCTTCACGTTGCCGGCAACGGCGGTGGCTGAAAAAGTGATACATGCGCTCGAATCGAAACGTCCTAAGGCGCGCTATCGGGTTACCGTTCCGACATATTTGTTTGCCGGGCTGAAACGCCTGTTGCCAACGACCTGGCTGGACAGGATTTTGGCCAGCGTGGCTTGAATCTCAATCTTGAATGTTCGGCATAAAAACAGCCGAATTGAACCACAAACATGCTATGAAACCATGGGAAACATGTTATTATGACCAGTGACATGTGGCACGCTTAAGTATTAAGGGTCATGTGTTCCTTATAAAAACAACTGCGAGGTTTCCATACATGAAAATTTTAAAAAGTGCTGTTATCGCTTGCTCACTGACCGTTGCCATGGGCGCATTCTCAACCGCAGCGGTTGCAGAATCCGATCCAGGTAGAATTACCTATGCCCCTGTCGACGCCATCAATGGGATTTCTGAGCGCGTAGCTGCTGCGGAAGCCGCTATCAATAACGGCGCTTCAGGCGAAGAAGTTGCGACTTTGATCAAAAAAGCCACCGATTTCAGCAAAGAATTGAATGCCAACGACAAAGTCGACAGAGCAAATTCAAAAGCCAAAGCTCATTTGAAAGAAGGCATCAAATCAGCTAAAGCGGGCAACATGGAAGAGACCAAAGCCCACATCAATGCAGCCAAAGAAATCCTTGCGACCCTGAAAGGCTTGCTGTAAATCTCTGGCCAAAAACAGAAAAGGGAGCTTACAGCTCCCTTTTTTTTTACCCCAGGCCCACCAAAAAAACACGATATCACAGACAAAAATCCGTGTTTTCCAGTTGTTTTTCCAGCCAAACCAACAATTCCCTGCTGCTCCTCGGTTTTTCCTGCCCCCAGGCCATTGCCTCCTCGCCCCGCAACAACCGCCAACGCAACAACAAAGCCCGTAGCCGCAGCGAAGCAGTCAGGGAAAAATGAAACCGCTTCAGCAGCTGTTCGTACAAAGCCAAATCCAATACCGGAATACGCTGCCGCAGACAGTTTAATTGTTCCAATATCGCTTCAATGGCATCGATACGCGCCGCCATCCAAGTCTCCACCCTCGTTTCATCGATGGCCGCAATCGAGGTCTCGGCGTTATCGGAAACTATTTTGACGACGTGAATCAATTCGCTCGAAGCACATTTGACCGCAAGCTCATAAAAACCGCTGGCTTCCATGTCGTACAAGGCGTCTTCGACATAGTCCACCTGCGGTTTTGCGTGCGTAGTCAGAGGCGCGGTTTGACAGGGAGGAATGAATGGAAATTGCGGAAAAAAGCCGCGCCCTGTTTCGGCGTCGACAACCTTATCGGCCAGACAAATCGTTCCCGCCGGATAACGCGGGTGACCGGCGATGCCCACGTTGAGCAATATCGGCAATTCCGCATAATCAGGGAATGAAGCCAGCGTATAGCCGACCGCGCCAGCCATGGCCTGCTTGCCAACGCCGCTAATCGTCAAAACCCTGTCCTTGCCGAAATAGATGGCGAACGGCTGCCCCTTGCCCGACAATTTTTTTAATTGCCAAGCCCGAATCAACGGCCGGGCTTCGCAAGCCAGCGCACAAAAAACAAAAACGGTAGGCGTAATCTCAGACACTGGCGAATACCATATTGCTTCGACGCGCTTTCATGCCCAATTCGAACTCGCCGCTCCTACCCGTAGTTGAAATTCATGCATGGCTTATTTGTCGGTAGTAGTCCCGCTAATACCCGAGCTCGGGCCCTTAGCATCCTTGATGAACAACGCCTTTAAACGCGTGAAGGCTGCGCTCAAGGTTTTATCCATTACCACTTGGTTGCCGATGGATACGATCACCCGCGCCAACTCGGGCATTTTGGTTTTGGTTGCCAACATGTAAATCGGCTGTACATACAAAATGGAATTTCCCATCGGCAATATCACCATGCGGCCCTTTTTGACTTCCGATCCCTGCTGATTCCACAAGGTAATTTGCGCCGCGATATCCGGGTTTTGATCGATCAATGCACTCACTTGCGAAGGCCCATTGACTTGCACGGCCTTGGGGAATTTGAAAATGGTGATACCCGGCTTGTAACTGCGCGGATCGCAATGCGAATGATCCATAGTGCCAGCGATGCCCACCATGCTCAAATTGTTGCTGTTGACCGGCGTCATCGGATTGATCATCACGAATTCTTCCGTACTATTGCAACGTTCAAAGTTCATCGTAATGAAATAGGGTAGCACCGGCTCGCCGCTCACCATCGCGTATTGCCAGGTTTCCGCCTGCTCATAAAACGCCTCGGGCGTGTTTTGATGATATTTGGCGAAGATTTTCATTTGCATGTAATACAGATCGCGCGGATAGCGCAGATGCGGCCTCAAGCCCTCCGGCATGTCGTTCAATGGCTTGAAAACGCCCGGATAAGCCCGGCTATAAGCCGCTATGATCGGGTCGGGATCGCAAATGTAATAATCGACCTTGCCGGTATAGGCATCGACCACAATTTTGACCGAATTACGGATGTAATTGAAGTTTTGCACGCCATCCAGGAAATCATCGGCGGCGGGCTTGGCCACCGGATACATGTTCGACAGGGTATAGGCGTCTTGTATCCAGTAAAAACGGTCGTTATCCACCACCAGATAAGGGTCTTTGTCCAGATGCAGAAAGGGTGTCAGCGTCGCTATACGGTCGACGATGTTGCGCCTTATCAACACCTTGCTGTCGGTGGAAATGTTCGGCGAGAAAAATATCTTCTCGTCCTTGAAATAAAACGCAAACAGCAGCTTGCGGAAGTAGGACGGAATCGGCACCCCGGAATTGCCCAAATAGCCACGCGCCATTTCCGCGTCCGTGCCGCTGATATTTTGTGTCACCAGTTTGTTCGGCACAATCGCATACTTATACTCCTCCATACCGTAATAAATATCCGGATACTTGACCGAAAAGCCGACGCTGGAGCTCAAGTTCAAATCGCGCAAATACCAGACGATGGGAATATCGGCGTCTTGCGCGGCCGGCGACACGACGGCGCCAAAGCCGTGGGTGTAGCGCAAATGGGTGTTTTCCCAGTTTTGCGCTTCCTTGCTCAAATTACCGACATTGGTTTCGCGTGCCGCCAGGTTCACTTGCTGATAATGGCCGCGAATGAAGTAACGGTCTTCGTCGACGGTCGGAAAAGTGTAATAGGGCCGGATAGTCTGCAACTGGCGGTAACTGTCGATCAGATATTCCCTGTCCCAAACCGGGATATTTTCGAAGTTTTTCTGTGTCGCCCATTGTTCGATGTCCTGCGTCGCGTCGACATTGATAGGCAGCTCGATGGTGTTGATGTTATTCAGGTCGTAAGCCGCCATGGTCGCATCGATGTTGTACTGCATGAACTGACCTTCGGTGCGCGTCGGATTGGGTTTGACGATGAATTTTTCGATAATCCCGGGCAAAAAGGTCGAATTCTTCAGGCCCGTTAGCGCCATGAAGCCCAACACCGCAATGACGATGGGCGTTTTGCTGCGGTGTTGCTCGGAAAACACATAAAAAATGACCAGGGCGGCGATGCTCAAAAACGCCACCACCGACAGCCATATCAACGGCAATTTATAGCGTAAATCGACAAAGCCAGGGCCGAAAAACACGGGTTCCCGACCGCTTGCATACAACAGCGAGAAGCGGTCCAGCATGAATCCCCAGGTCACGAAAAACACGATGAACGCAAACAGCACGGTCAAGTGAATTTTCGCGCCGAACGGAAATTCCCGCCCCTGATTGGGGATGAATTTATGCTCCAGCCAATACAAGAGGCCTGTTGCACCGAAGCCAAGCACGGCGGTCGTCAACAGCTCCTTTTGAATCAGCATGTAAATGGGGTAGGAAAACAGATAAAAGCTGATGTCCCGTTCGTAGACAGGGTCCTTGATGCCCGAGGAGCTGCCAAAGAAGAACAGCAAGGCATCTTCCCATTGCATGTAAAAAGGTATCGCAACTGCCACGCCCAGCAAAAACGATACCGGAGTATAGACTTTGGCCGACCCGTAAAAAAACACATCGGCAAAACGCTGAAAGCGCCGCCTTTTGGTATCGTCAAGCCAGACCTCGTCCGGAGGATTCAAGCCGAGATA